>JAQIIU010000002.1:1470000-1690000 GCA_036946625.1 Methylorubrum populi | reverse complement strand
GGAAGGCTTCACGGGCCGGCCGGCTATAACATCGTTCCGCTTGGATCCCCTGGTGGCTGACCGGAGACCCGGCTGCCGGAGTTGCGCCGTCCCGTCGATTGAACCGACCCCGGTGGCACACTCAAAATCCTGCGCCATAATGGTTTCGTGCCGCGAGGGCGCGCAGAGGTCGCCAGAGATCCATGCTGAACACAGCGTCGAACGCGCCGATTGCCGAGGAGCGGCCGCTGGAAAAGGCGCTCGGCCATCAGGTTCGCCTGCTGCGGCGCGAGCGCGATCTCTCCGTGGCCGATCTCGGCGGTGCCGCGGGCATCTCCCCGGGCATGATCTCGAAGATCGAGAACGGCGCGATCTCGCCCTCGCTCGCCTCGATCAACGCCATCGCCTCGGCCCTCAACGTGCCGATCACCGCCCTCTTCGCCGCCTTCGAGGAGACGCGCGACTGCAGCCACGTGAAACGCGGCCAGGGCGTGCCGATCGAGCGGCGCGGCACCAAGGTCGGGCATCTCTACGAGCTGCTCGGGGCTGGCATCCGCGGCGACGTGGTGGTGGAGCCCTACCTCATCACCCTGCGGGACGAGGCGGAGGCCTATACGAGCTTCCGGCATCTCGGCACCGAGTTCATCTACATGCTGACCGGCGAGGTGATCTATCATCACTCGGGCCAGGACTATCATCTGGAGCCCGGCGACGCCCTGATGTTCGATTCGAACGGCCTGCACGGCCCGGCCAAGCTCCTCAAGACGCCGATGACCTACCTCTCGGTGATCGTCTATCCGCGGGCGTGAAAGCGGATGGGTAACCTTCCGTTCACCAGCGACTGCGAAGCATCGCGAAGCGGGCGGGAGAGCGGGGCGATGACGGGCGGACGGCAGCGGGCGCACGGTGCCCTCCTCGCCCTCGGATGCGTCCTCGCCTGTCTCTCCGGTGGGCCGGCCGCCGCCGCCGACCTGACGGAGTACGGGGTCGCCGACCCGGTGCGGCCGCCCCCGGCGCCGCGTTTCTTCCCCCGCGGCGACGGCGATGCCGAGGGCGACCGGCTCCCCCGTCCGCTCCCGCGGCGTCTCGTCGGCTGCGCCCCGCGCGTCGCGCCGGTGCCGACCAACGGGCCCTACGACCCGAGCTATGTCGGTTCGGAATACGGCCTGGGCAAGCCGAGCTATTACGGCCTCCGTCCCGGACTCGGCTACGACGACCCGTTCGACCGTCCCCTGCGCTATTGCCCCTGACATGCGGCTGGCTTCCGGCGACCAGGGCGCTTAACCAGTGCGGCGCGTTTCCCCTTTGCCGAGCCCGCCGCCCATGTCCGACACCGTTCTCCGCTTCGAGACGCTCGAACCCTTGCGCACGCGGGTCGACGCGTGGCGGGCGGGCGGCGACCGGATCGTGCTGGTGCCGACCATGGGTGCGCTGCATGCGGGCCACCTCGCCCTCGTCGCGCATGCCAAGGCGATCGGCCGGCGGGCCGTGGTCAGCATCTTCGTGAACCCGACCCAGTTCGGCCCGAACGAGGATTTCTCGCGCTACCCGCGCGACATCGAGGCCGACCTCGCCCTGCTCGTGCAGGCCGGTGCCGATGCGGCGTGGCTGCCGTCCGTCGAGACCATGTACCCGCCGGGTTTCGCCACGCGGATCGAGCCGGGCCCGGCGGCGGAGGGGCTGTGCGGCCCGGTCCGGCCCGGCCACTTCTCCGGCGTCGCCACGGTCGTGACCAAGCTGGTCAGCCAAGTGCGACCCGACATCGCCCTGTTCGGCGAGAAGGATTTTCAGCAGTTGCAGGTGATCCGCTCGGTCATCCGCGACCTCGACATCCCCGTCGTCATCGAGGGCGTGCCGACCTTGCGCGAGGCGGACGGCCTCGCCCTGTCCTCGCGCAACCGCTACCTCGCCCCGCGCGAACGCGCGATCGCGCCGCGCCTGCACGCGGTGCTCGCCGGCATCGCCGAGCGCCTCGCCCGCGGCGGCGAGGCGGCTCCGCTGGCGGCGGAAGGGATCGCGGCCCTGGAGGCGGCGGGCTTCGGCCCGGTGCAGTATCTGGAGGTCCGCGACGCGCGGACGCTCCAGCCCGTCGCCCGGGCCGGGCGCGAGGCGCGGGTGTTGGCGGCGGCGTATCTCGGCAGCACGCGGCTCATCGACAACGTGGCGGTGGTGCCGGTCTGAGCAGGCGGCCGGAAGCAGCCATCGTCATCGCGAGCGGATGCGAAACGATCCAGTCGCGCGACCTTTCCGGAAAGGGCCGCGCTCCGGATCGCTTGCACCGAGCCTCGCGATGACGGAAACGTCAGGCCGCCCGGAGCGGCCCCGTCCTCTCGTGGAAGTCCGGCCCGTTGCCCGTCTCGGCCACGAAACCGGCGCGGATCACGAAGTCACCGAAATGCTCGCCGGGCTTGCGGTCCCGGGCGTAGGCGGCGAACAGCGGCTCCAGGGTGTCCTTGATCTCGCCGGCCGTCACGTCTTCCCGATAGAGCTTGCTCAGGCGGGAGCCGTCGAAGGCGGCGCCGAGATAGAGGTGGTAGCGTTCGGGCCCGCGGCCGACGAGGCCGATCTCGGCGATGAACGGCCGGGCGCAGCCGTTGGGGCAGCCGGTCGAGCGGATCGTGATCTCCTGCTCCTGCAACCCGTGGCGGGCGAGGCTCTCCTCCAACTCGGTCAGGAGATCGGGCAGGTAGCGCTCGCTCTCGGCGAGCGCGAGGCCGCAGGTCGGCAGGGCGACGCAGGCCATGGCGTTGCGGCGCAGCGCCGAGGCGCCCCTGGTCAGGCCGTATTCGTCGACGAGCGCCTCGATCGCGGCACGCTTCCCGGCGGGCACGTTGGCGATGATGACGTTCTGGTTGCCGGTGAGGCGGAAATCGCCCTCGTGCACCTGGGCGATGCGGCGCAGGCCCGACAGGAATTGCGGTCCCCCGTCGATGTCCTTGATCCGGCCCGACGGCACGTAGAGCGTCAGGTGGTGGCGCCCGTCCTCGCCCTCGACCCAGCCGTAGCGGTCGCCGTTGCCCGCGAAGGTGAAGGGCTTGGGCTCGCCCAGTTTCTTGCCGATGCGCGTCTCGACCTCCGCGCGGAAGGCGTCGAGGCCGAAACGCTCGATCGTGTACTTGAGGCGGGCGTTCTTGCGGTTCTTGCGGTTGCCCCAGTCGCGCTGGACCGTCATCACCGCTTCCGCCGCCTTCAGGGCGTCCTCCGGCTTCACGAAGCCCAGCACGTCGGCGGTGCGGGGAAACGTGTCGGCCTCGCCGTGGGTCATGCCCATGCCGCCGCCGACGGTGACGTTCCAGCCCGTCACCTGATTCTTCTTGTCGAGGATGGCGATGAAGCCGAGGTCGTGGGCGAAGATGTCGACCTCGTTCGAGGGCGGCACCGCGACCACGGTCTTGAACTTCCGCGGCAGGTAGGTCTTGCCGTAGATCGGCTCGACTTCCGTCCCGTCCTCGCCGCCGGCCACGCGCTCGCCGTCGAGCCAGATCTCGCGCCATGCGCCGGTCTTCGGCAGCAGGGTGTCGGAGATGTCCTTGGCGAGCTGGAGCGCGACCTTGTGGGCGCCGGCCTGGGCCGGGTTGGTCGCGGCCATGACGTTGCGGTTCACGTCGCCGCAGGCGGCGATGGTGTCGAGCAGCGCCGAGTCGATCGCCGCCATGGTGCGCTTGAGGTTCGACTTGATGACGCCGTGATACTGGAACGTCTGCCGCGTCGTCGCCCGCAGGGCGCTGCCGGCATAGGTCGTGGCGATGTCGTCGAGGATCAGCCACTGCTTCGGCGTCACGACGCCGCCGGCGATGCGCAGGCGGATCATGAAGCTGTAGGCCTTCTCGAGCTTCTTCTTGGTGCGCTCCGCCCGGATGTCCCGGTCGTCCTGCATGTACATGCCGTGGAACTTGACGAGCTGGCCGTCGTCCTCGGAGATCGCGCCGGTGGCGTGCTTGAGGAGCCCGTCGGCCAGACCGCCGCGCAGGTAGCCGCTGGCGATCTTCAGGTGCTCGTTGTGGGCGAGCCCGGCGGCCTTCGCGGCCTCGGCTTCCGTGATCGGACGGCCGGTCGGCGGCGGCTCGTAGCGGCGCGCGCCGATGCCGGGCGTGTCCACGGCGGGGCCGTCAGGGGTGTCGATCGGCTTGTGGTCGTCCATGGCGGTGATCTCTATGGTATCCGAGTTCGGCCGCTCATCCCCGCCCACCCCCTCATCCTGAGGAGCCGGAGCGAAGCGGAGGCCTCGAGGGAGGGCTCCAGATCTCGCGGCGATCCCTGGAGCCCTCCCTCGGGGCTCGCTGGCGCGAGCACCTCAGGACGAGGCCCGGTTCGGGAAGGAGCGCCGTCCTTCCTCAGTAGACGTCCTGCTGGTAGCGCTTCTCACGCTCCAGCGAGGCGACATGCGCCTCGGCATCCGCATGGCTCAGGCCCTTCGTGCTCTCGAAGGCCCGCACCACGGCGGCGCGCACGTCCTTGGCCATGTTCCTGGCATCGCCGCAGACGTAGAAGTGGGCACCGCCGTCGAGCCACGCCACCACCTCGGCAGCGTGTGCGTCGATACGATCCTGCACGTAGATCTTTTCCGGCTGGTCGCGGGAGAAGGCCACGTCGATCTTCGCCAGCGACCCGTCCTCCAGGGCGTCCTGCCATTCGAGCTGGTACAGGAAGTCGTGGGTGAAGTGGCGGTCGCCGAAGAACAGCCAGGAGCGGCCGGGGGCTTCGGTGGCGCGGCGCTCCTGCACGAAGGCGCGGAACGGGGCGACGCCGGTGCCGGGGCCGACCATGATGATGTCGGTCGATGGGTCGGAGGGCAGGCGGAAATGCTTGTTCGGCTTCACCCGCACCCGCAGCTTGGCGCCGTTGGCGATCCGGTCGGCGACGTGGACCGAGGCGACGCCGGAGCGGGCGCGGCCGTGGGTCTCGTAGCGCACGGCGGCAATGGTGAGATGCGCCTCGTCGCCGACCTCTTTTCGCGACGAGGCGATCGAGTAGGCCCGCGGCGGCAGCGGCCGGGTCACCGTGTTGAGGTGCTCGGCGGTCAGTTCGGCGGGGAAGCGCTCGATCAGGTCGATCAGGTGGCGGCCCTCGATCCAGGCCCTGACCTCGCCGCTCTCCACGAACTTCTGCGCGTCGGCATGGCCCGTGGCCTTGGCGAACCGCTCGACCGTGGTGGCCGAGAGCGTGGTGATGTCGCGCTCGGCGAGCAGCGCCTTGCGCAAGGCTTCGTCGCCGCCGAGACCCGTCGCGCGCAAGATCTCGTCCACGAGCTGCGGGTCGTTCTCCGGGAAGATCTCCAGCGAGTCGCCCGGCTCGTAGGCCGGCGCCCCGTCCTCGAATTCCAGGGCGAGGTGGATCGTCTCCTTGTCCGATCGCGAAGAGTTGAGGTTCACGTGGTCGATCACCTCGACCACCGCCGGCTCGCGGCTGACCTCGCCGTCCTCGTCCTCCGTGCCGGCGCGGAAATCGACCGCCACGACGTTGTCGGCCTTCGCCTCGGCGGGGGCCAGCGCCTTCAGCGCGCCCTTGATCCAGTCGGCGGCGGGCTTCTCGAAGTCGAGGTCGAGGTCGATCCGCTCGACCGCGCGCTTGGCGCCGAGCGCCGCGAAGCGCGCGTCGAGCGCCTTGCCGATGGCGCAGAACTCCGCGTAGCTCGTGTCGCCGAGCGCGAGCACGCCGAATTCGACGCCCTCCAGCCGCGGCGCCGCCTCGCCCATCAACTCGCCGTAGGCGCGCACCGCGCGGGCCGGCGGCTCGCCCTCGCCCCAGGTCGCGGCGATGGCGATGACCCTGCCGGCCTTCGGCAGCGTGGCGAGATCGAGGTCGGCGAAGTCCACGACCTTCGGCTTGAAGCCCTGCTTGCGCGCGAGCTTGCCCACGTCGCCCGCGAGCTTTTCGGAATTGCCCGATTCGGAAGCGAACAGGATCGTCAGCGGCTCGGCCGCCTTCGGAGGCGCGGCCGGGGCGGCGGCGGCCGCGGCGGGCTGGCCGGAGGCCGCGTCGAGCCCTGCGAGGAAGCCCGTCAGCCACGCGCGCTGGATCGGCGTCGCCGCGCCGAGCGCCGCGTCGAGATGAGCCCGTTCCTGGTCTCCGAAGGGAGCCGTGCGGGGAAGGAGTGCTTGCCTGGACATCGTGGGTGCCATGTCGTCCGCCGGGGCGCCGCTGTCAACGGAGAAATGTCCGTTTTAAAGAACGCCCACGACAGAGAAGAGATTGTTCGTTGTTGCGCCGCGAAAAAGAAGATCATTCCCCGACCACGGCGAGACGCGGCTCCGCGCGCCCCCGCGGCGGCGGGGCCGGCAGGGGCAGGGCCGTGGTCGATTTGACCTTCTCCATGGCAAACCGCGAGGTCACGTTCTTGAGAGGCAGGGTCGCGATCAGGTTCTTGTAGAAGGTGTCGTAGGCGGCCATGTCGGCCACGACCACGCGCAGCATGTAATCGACGTCGCCGGCCATGCGGTAGAATTCCAGAACCTCCGGCATCGCGGAGATGCGGTCGGCGAAGCGCTCCAGCCAGTCCTTGGAGTGGTCGGCGGTCTCGATCGAGACGAACACGGTGAGCCCGAGCCCGAGCTTCACCGGATCGAGCACGGCGACGCGCCGGTCGATGACGCCATCCGCTTCGAGCCGTTGAATCCGCTTCCAGCACGGGGTCTGCGACAGCCCGACCTGCTCGCCGATGGCGGCGATGGAGAGCGTGGCGTCCTTCTGCAGGAGCGCGAGGATCTTCAGGTCGATCGAGTCCAAGGGGGCCTCTCCGAAAGGGGTGGCGAGGGTGTCTCTCGGTGGGCCGGGCCGCCGGCACGACCCTGGCGGCCGGCAGGCTCCGCCGAGAAGAATTTTTCATACGTGGGCAACGATCCGCTGCCGCAGCCGTTGCCGCCTCGTTCGCGCCGCAGCAGAGGATTGCGTGCGCGGCGGCTCCGACGCCTTGACAGCGTTCGTTATAGCGAACATTTCAGAACTCCGACAAGCAGGCAAATCGATTTTACGCACATGACCGCTGCCCTCGTCCGGGCGGCCGGGGACCTCGCCAGCCAGATGGCGGGGCTGGATCTCGCGGGGCGCATCCGCCTCGTGGAGGGCCGCATCCCGGGCCGGCTCGTCTTCACCACCAGCCTCGGCATCGAGGATCAGGCGCTGACCCACGCGCTCGCCTTGCATAAGGGCCGCACCGAGATCGTCACCCTCGATACCGGTCGGCTCTTCCCCGAGACCTACGACGTCTGGACCGAGACGGAGGCCGCCTACGGCATCCGCATTCGCGCCTACGCGCCGGAGCGGACGGCCGAGGAGGCGTTCGTCGCGGCGGAGGGCATCAACGGCTTCCGCCACTCGGTCGCCGCGCGGCAGGCCTGCTGCGGCGTCCGCAAGGTCGAGCCGTTGAGCCGGGCGCTCGACGGCGCGGCGGCGTGGTTCACGGGCTTGCGCGCCGGACAGTCCGCCAACCGGGCCGACACGCCGCTGGCGGAGGCCGACGAGGGCCGCGGCCTGATCAAGGTCAACCCGCTCGCCGACTGGTCGCGGGCCGACGTCGATCGCTTCGTGCGCGACAACTTCATCCCCTACAACGTGCTGCACGACCGCGGCTTCCCCTCCATCGGCTGCGCCCCCTGCACCCGCGCCGTGAAGATCGGCGAGGACGAGCGCGCCGGCCGCTGGTGGTGGGAGCAGGAATCCAGGAAGGAATGCGGCCTGCACCTGCACAGGCCGGAAGGCGACGTGGCACCCGGACAGGAAGCCGCCGCCTTCGAGGAGCCGGCGAGCGCCGCGATCGCACGCGAACAGAGAAGGGAACTGGTCTGATGAGCGCCGCTGTCGCCGCGCCCGCGCGCACCCGCCTGACGCATCTCCAGCGTCTGGAGGCCGAGAGCATCCACATCTTCCGGGAGGCGGTCGCCGAGGCCGAGAACCCGGTGATGCTCTACTCGATCGGCAAGGATTCTTCCGTATTGCTGCATCTCGCCCTGAAGGCGTTCGCGCCCGGGCGCCTGCCGTTCCCCCTGATGCACATCGACACGACCTGGAAGTTCCGCGAGATGATCGCCTTCCGCGACCGGCGCACGAAGGAACTCGGCCTCGAACTCATCGTCCACACCAACCAGGACGGGCTCGCCAAGGGCATCGGCCCGATCAGCCACGGCTCGGAGGTGCACACCGACGTGATGAAGACGCAGGCCCTGCGGCAGGCCCTCGACAAGCACAGGTTCGACGCGGCCTTCGGCGGCGCGCGCCGCGACGAGGAGGCGAGCCGCGCCAAGGAGCGCATCGTCTCTCTCCGCAACGCGCAGCACCGCTGGGACCCGAAGCGCCAGCGCGCCGAGCCGTGGCACCTCTACAACTTCAAGAAGCGGCGCGGCGAGTCCTTCCGCGTGTTCCCGCTCTCGAACTGGACCGAGCTCGACATCTGGCTCTACATCGAGCAGGAAAATATTCCGATCGTCCCGCTCTACTTCGCCGCCGAGCGCCCCGTCGTGAACCGCGACGGCCAGCTCATCATGGTGGACGACGACCGGCTGCCGCTGGAAGCCGGCGAGACCCCGGAACTGCGAAAAGTCCGGTTCCGCACGCTCGGCTGCTACCCGCTGACCGGAGCGGTCGAGAGCCCGGCCGCGACCCTGCCGGAGATCATCGGCGAGACGCTCGCCGCCCGCACCTCGGAGCGCCAGGGCCGGGTCATCGACAAGGACGGCGCCGGCGCCATGGAGCGCAAGAAGCAGGAGGGCTACTTCTGATGACGATCCATCAGTCGCCGGAAGCGTTCGGCTACGAAGCCTTCCTGCGCAAGCACCAGTCGAAGGAGGTCTTGCGCTTCATCACCTGCGGCTCGGTCGATGACGGCAAGTCCACCCTGATCGGGCGGCTGCTGCACGACACCAAGCAGATCTTCGACGATCAGGTGACGGCGCTCCAGCGCGACTCGCGCAAGCACGGCACCCAAGGGGGCGAGGTCGATCTCGCGCTGCTGGTCGACGGCCTCCAGGCCGAGCGCGAGCAGGGCATCACCATCGACGTCGCCTACCGCTTCTTCTCGACCGACCGGCGCTCCTTCATCGTCGCCGACACCCCCGGCCACGAGCAGTACACCCGCAACATGGCGACCGGCGCCTCGACGGCCGACGCCGCCGTGATCCTGGTCGATGCCCGCCACGGGCTCACCCGCCAGACCCGGCGCCACGCGCTGCTGGTCTCGCTGCTGGGCATCCACCGGGTGGTCCTGGCCATCAACAAGATGGATCTCGTCGGCTGGTCGCAGGACAGGTTCGATGCCATCGTCTCCGGCTTCCAGGCCTTCGCCGCGCCGCTGAATTTCTCCGAGGTGCGCGCGATCCCGCTCTCGGCCAAGAACGGCGACAACGTCGTGCTGCCGGGCACCGCCGCCGCGTGGTACGATGGCGTTCCGCTGCTGCGCTACCTCGAAGAGGTGCCGGTGAAGCCGGAGGAGCGCGCCGCCGCCTTCCGCATGCCGGTGCAGTGGGTGAACCGCCCGAACCCGGATTTCCGCGGGTTTGCCGGGCTGATCGCCAGCGGTTCGGTCGCGCCCGGCGACGCCGTGACCGTCGCCCCCTCGGGCAAGAGCTCGACCGTCGCCCGCATCTTCACCCGTGACGGCGATCTGGAGCGGGCGAGCGAGGGCCAATCGGTCACGCTCGTGCTGGCGGACGAGATCGACGCCTCGCGCGGCGCCGTGATCGCGGCCTCGGACGCGCCGCTGACGCTCACCGACAGCCTCGACGTGCGCCTGTTCTGGGCCGCGGAGACCGAACTCGCTCCGGGCGCCGGCCTCTGGGCGAAGGTCGGCACGCAGACCGTGAACGCCACGGTGAAGGCGGTCCGTTGCCGGATCGATCCGGAGACCGGGCAGGCCGGCCCGGCGGAAAGGCTCGCGGTCAACGATATCGGCGACGTGACGCTGACCCTCGACCGGCAGATCGCCGTCGACCCTTACGTCGAGAACCGCGACACCGGCAGCCTGATCCTGATCGACCGGGAGACCACGGACACGGCGGCACTCGGCCTCGTCCAGACCGTCGCCGCCTCGGCCAAGGCCTCCGTGCCGGCCGCATCCGCGGCGACGCAGCCCGAACGGGCCCGCGGCGGCGGCCTGCTCGCCGGTCTCAAGCGGCTGTTCGGCGGATAGGACCCGCGCCTCAACGCCCTCTCCCCTCTGCGGGAGAGGGGCTTTACGGCGGACTGTCCCCGGGCCGTTGGTCTCGCTAGAACCCCCCGATGACCCCCGCCCCCGATCCGGCCGCCGACGTGTACGAGGGCCGGGACGGCTGGCTGTTCCTGATCCGCGGCAACAACCGGGTGCTGGAGCAGTACGGCCGGCCGGGCGTCTCGCGCCGGACGCTGTGGCGCTGGCGGCGGATCGTCGAGACCCGGGTGCGCCGCTGCGCCCGGCTCGGCGCGACCTACCTCCACGCTCTGGCGCCGGAAAAGCTCACCGTCTATCCCGAACGCGCCGAAGGCCTCGCCTTCGACCCCGCCCGCGCGCCCGCCCTGCGGCTCGCCCGCTGGCTCACCGCCTCGCCGAGTGCCCGCGCCTGGGTCGATCTCGCCGGCGCCTTTCGGGCCGCGAGGGACGGCCCGCCGCTCTACCTGCGCACCGACACCCACTGGACCTTCGAGGGCTGCGTCCTCGCCTATCGGACGATCCTGTCGCGGATGGGGGTGCCCCCGCGCGATGACTGGGACGTCCGGCGCGACCGGACGGAAGAGACGTTCTCGGGCGATCTCGGCCGCAAGTTCGAGCCCCCGCGCACGGAACGCGCGGCGGGCACCACCCTCGCGAGCGGGGCCCGGCGCACCCACGCCAACGGCCTCCTGCGCGAGATGGAAGCGCTCGGGCGCGGCGGCGACGCCCATCTCGGCACGCATGCCGTGTTCCGCAACGACGACCCGCTCGCCGACCCGCGCCGCCTCGTGATCTTCGGCGATTCTTTCGCCCAGCACACCGCCCACAGCCCGGTCGCGACGCTGACCGCGCTCTTCGCCGACACGTTTCGCGAGGTGCATTTCCTGTGGTCGACGGGGATCGACTGGCACATCCTCGAAGCGGTCCGGCCGGATTTCGTCCTCGGCGAGATGGCGGAGCGTTTCGTGATCGACGTGCCGCCGCACGGCATCCGCATCGAGCGCCTCGCGGACCTCGCCCGCGAGCGGAAACTCACGCAAGGGGATTTGCCGTCACCCGCGCCGCCTCCGCCTGCCGCGCCCGCATCCGCGCCTGAAGGCGTCGGCGCCGTGCCGCGATGACCGTGCCGTTCACCTCGCCGCCGAACAGGAACATCGCCGCGAGCCAGTAGAGGAACACCAGAAAGATCATCGCTGTGGCCAGCCCCCCGTAGGTCGAGGCGTAGGCGTTCGAGAAGCGGTCGAGGTAGAAGCCGAAGCCGAGGCCGGCCAGGAACCACAGGCACAGCGTCACGGCGATGCCCGGCAGCACCGACAGCACCGGCCGCCGCCCGGCGGCCACGAACTTGTGGGCGATCACCAGCACCAGCGCGATCAGGAAGGCGGTCACGCCGATGCGCCCGATGGCGACGGTGAGCCCCAGCGGTTCCAGCCCCGGCGCCACGAAGACGAGCTGGCGCCAGATCAGGGGGCCGAGCACCACGAGCAGGGCGAAGGCCAGCATCGCGAAGGCGCCGCAGACGACGTAGCCGATCGATTCGAGCCGGGTGAGCCACCAGGGCCGCATCTCGCGGATGCCGTAGGCGCGATTGAGCCCGACCCGCAGCGACTCGACGCCCGAGGAGGAGAAGTAGAGCGCGAGCAGGGCGCCGATCGTCAGCACCCCGCCGCGCTGCTCGGTGAGCAGGCGGTGCACCTCGCCGACGATGGGCTTGGCCACCTCCCGCGGCACCGCGTCGAAGATCAGCGTGCCGGCCTCGTCCGCCAGCGACTTGGTGCCGATCAGGCCGGCCAGCGCCGCGAGCAGGATCAGGAACGGGAACAGCGAGGTCAGCATCGACAGCGCGATGTGGCTCGCGATCGCCCAGCCGTCATGGGCGACGAAGCGCTGCGCGGCGAGGCCGGCCACGTCGAGGATTTTTCGAGATCGGCTCAAGGGCGGTGGCGGTTTCTGCGGCTGAGTCGAGGCGGGCCGTTCCATACGGGCCATCGGGGCGGGCGCGTCAATCGCGGGGGCTGGGAGAGCATGGCCGCCCTCAGGTTTCCGCGATTGCCTTCAGGTCGGCCGCGTGCTGCCTGGCGGGCACCATGCCGACCCTCGTCTCCAGCCTGATCCCCGCCGCCTTCGTGCTGATCTGGGCGAGCGGCTTCGTCGCCGCGCGCTACGTCGCGCCCTACGCCGATCCGCTCGCCTTCGTGGCGCTCCGCCTCCCCCTGGTGGCGGGGGTGCTGGCGGGCCTCGCGCTCGCCCTGGGCGCCCGCTGGCCGAGGAGCGCCGCCGGCTGGCGCGACGGCATGGTCGCGGGCGTGATGATGCAGGGCATCTACGTGGCCGGGGTGTTCTGGTCGGTGCATCGCGGCTTGCCCTCCGGCATCGCGGCGCTGGTCGGCAGCCTTCAGCCGCTGCTGACGGCGGCCGTGTCGCAGCCGCTGCTCGGCGAGCGGGTGGGGAAGCGGCGCTGGGCCGGCATCGGGCTCGGCTTCCTCGGGACGGGGCTGGTGCTCGGGCCGAAGCTCGGGGCGGTCGATGCCGCCGGCATCCCGCCGGATGCCCTCGCCGTCTCGCTCGCCGCCATGCTGGCGATGACCGCCGGCACCCTCTGGCAGAAGCGGAAGGGGGCGGGCGCCGACCTCGTCACCAATGCCTGCCTGCAATTCGTCGGCGGCACCGCCTTCGCGGTCCCGCTCGCGCTCGTTGCCGGGGAGATCCATCTGAGCCCGAGCCTGCCGCTCGGCCTCGGCATGGCGTGGTCGGTCCTCGTCAACTCGGTCGGCGGCATCCTGCTGCTGCTGGCGCTGATCCGGCGCGGGGCGGTGGCCGGCGTCGCCTCGCTGCTCTTCCTCGTGCCGCCGGTCTCCGCGGCGATCGCCTACGCGATGTTCGGCGAGGCGCTGACCCCGGTGCAGATCGCCGGCATGGCGGTGGCGGCCGCCGGCGTCGGCCTGGCGAGCGGGCCTCGGGCCGGCGCAAGGCGGTGAGGCGCATGATGAATTCAGCCTGAAGACGGGGGATGCGGCGACGAGAAACCGCTATTGTGTCGGCGGTCCCGGCTATAAAGGAACCATCCGACCGTTTTGGTAGAAGAGAGTCCGACATGGCCGCTTCCCCCGCCGTCCAGCCCGCCAACGACCCGAAGGATTTCGTCGCCCTGGCCAAGGACGCCGCCGCGGGCGCCAAGGCCCTCGTCGCCGAGGCCACCGCCCGCGTGAAGGCGCGGGTGACGGGCCCCGGGGGCAAGCTCGATGCGGGCGCGCTGGAGCGGGAGCAGCACGCCGCCCACGGCCTGTCCTGGCTCGCCACCTACGGCGAGGCGGTGCGCGAACTCGCCGGCTACGCCGAGCGGCTCCAGGGCGAGGGCAGCTTCGGCGAGACCGAGGCGCTGCTCGTGAAGATCGGCGTCGGCGAGTATCTCGACCAGATGTTCGGCGGCATCCCGATGAGCCAGGGCGAGATGGTGCGCCCGACTGCGCTCGGCTTCACCGCCGCCGAACTCGCGTCCTTGCGCACGCCGGCCATCGACGCGGCGATCGCCGAGGGCAACACGCCGGCCAACCGCGCCGCGCTGGTGGCCAGGATCCGCGAGGCGGCGACCTCGGGCGCGGCCACCATCGGCGCCTCGGGCCTCGACGCGGACATGGAGGCGATCCGCACCGAGATGCGCCGCTTCGGCAAGGCCGAGGTGGTGGAGCAGGCGCAGGCTTGGCACCGCGAGAACGCCTACATCCCGATGTCGATCATCGAGAAGATGGCGGAACTCGGCGTGTTCGGCCTCACCATTCCCGAGGAATACGGCGGCATGGGCATGCCCAAGGCCGCGATGTGCGTGGTCTCGGAGGAACTGTCGCGCGCCTATATCGGCGTCGGCTCGCTCGGCACCCGCTCGGAGATCGCCGCCGAGCTGATCCTGTGCGGCGGCACCGAGGAGCAGAAGAACCGCTTCCTGCCGCGGATCGCGAGCGGCGAGATCCTGCCGACCGCCGTCTTCACCGAGCCGAACACCGGCTCCGACCTCGCCAGCTTGCGCACCAAGGCGGTGAAGGACGGCGAGGTGTGGAGGATCACGGGCAACAAGACCTGGATCACCCACCCCGTGCGCGCCGACATCATGACCGTGCTGGTGCGCACCAAGCCGGAAGAGAAGGGCCACCGCGGCCTCTCGATGCTGATCGCCGAGAAGCCGCGCGGCGACGACGAAAACCCCTTCCCGGTCGAGGGCCTGTCCGGCGGCGAGATCGAGGTGCTCGGCTATCGCGGCATGAAGGAGTACGAACTCTCCTTCGAGGGCTTCGCCGTGCCAGCCGCCAACCTGCTCGGCGAGGTCGAGGGCAAGGGCTTCGCCCAGCTCATGCAGACCTTCGAATCCGCCCGCATCCAGACCGCGGCCCGCGCCATCGGCGTGGCCCAGTCGGCCCTCGACATCGGCCTGCGCTACGCCGAGGAGCGGGTGCAGTTCGGCAAGGCGCTGGTCGAGTTCCCGCGGGTGGCCGACAAGCTCGCGATGATGGCCGTGGAGATCAACATCGCCCGCCAGCTCACCTACTTCTCCGCCCGCGAGAAGGACGAGGGCAAGCGCTGCGATCTCGAGGCCGGCATGGCCAAGCTGCTCGGCGCCCGCGTCGCCTGGGCGGCGGCCGACAACGCCCTGCAGATCCATGGCGGCAACGGCTTCGCGCTGGAATACCCGATCAGCCGCGTGCTGTGCGACGCGCGCATCCTCTCGATCTTCGAGGGGGCCGCCGAGATCCAGGCCCAGGTCATCGCCCGGCGCCTGCTGGAGCAGTAAGCGCCCTGGTTTCTTGCCGGCCTGATGCGCCATCCGGTCGATGCGTTCGGCCTGTCCTCACGTCCTTGCGGGGCGAAGCCGTGGCCATCCGGGGCGCGGCCTTTCCGGACCTGTCGCGCCCTGGATCGCTTCGCGGCCGCTCGCGAGGACGGAGGGTAAGCCAAACCCGAAGCGATCGATCGGAAACGGTATCGGTTGCCGCCGGCCGCGCGGACCCTGGCGAATGAAGCCAAGGCGGGCATATACGTGACGCCGTGCTCGCTCAGAGAACCTCACGCCATGACGACCCGCTCGCGCGCGCGCCTTCTCGCGCTCCTCGGCCTGCTCGCCGTAAGCCCGGCCTCTCGTCCGGCCTCGGCCCAGCAGGCCGAGATGCACTTGACCGGACAATGCGAGAAGCTGGTGATCGGCGGTCTCGACATCACCCGGAACTGCAAGGAACAGCTCGTCAACTCGGTCGCGCGCGGGCGCACCAGCTTCGATTTCGCCGCCTGGGACGGCCAGACCCTGAGCTTCGGCGGCTCGGGCGCGCAGCACGAGCAGACCGGGGAGACCGAGCCGCTCCAGCCGATCAGCCTCGTGGTGCCGGGGATGAGGAACAAGGAGGGGATCGTGCGCAATCCCGCCCCGGCGGTCGGCTCCTGCAAGTTCTCCTCGCCGGAGCCCGGCAAGACCATGATCGCCTGCGAGGCGACCTCGCAGGGCAAGACCTATGCGGGCGTGTTCGTCACCGATGCCAAGTCGGGAGCTCAACCTGACAAGGGCGCCCCGAAGGACGGTGCGGCCGCCCCGGCCAGGCCCTGAGCCCGGATCGGCCCCGGAGAGCCACGAGAGTCGGAAAACGTCTGGTCAGGCGCGGCGTCAGGCCCCATGTAACGGGCCCGGTGCAACGCACGCGCACGCGTGTTCTTACACGATTCCCGAGGGCTCCATGCTCGATGCCAATGCCGCCGCCGGCGCACCCGCCGCCGACGGCCTCATCAAGGACACCACCACGGCGGGGTTCCGGCAGGACGTCATCGCCGAATCGATGAACCAGCCGGTGATCGTCGATTTCTGGGCGCCCTGGTGCGGCCCCTGCAAGCAGCTCACCCCGGTGCTGGAGAAGGTGGTGCGGGCGGCGGGCGGCCGGGTGAAGCTCGCCAAGCTCAACATCGACGAGCATCCGGGCGTCTGGCAGCAGATCGGCCAGCAGCTCGGCCTGCAATCGATCCCCGCTGTGATCGCGATCGACCGCGGCCGGCCCGCCGACGCCTTCATGGGCGCCGTGCCGGAATCCGAGGTACGCGCCTTCGTCGACCGCCTCGCCGGCCCCTCCGAGATCGATCAGGTGCTGGAGGAGGCCGCGGCGGTCGCCTCCGCCGGCGACCTCGCCTCGGCCGCCGAACTCTACGGCGCCGTGCTGCGCGAGGAGCCGGCGAACCTGAAGGCCATCGCCGGACTGGCCAAGACCCGGCTCGAACTCGGTGAGACCGAGAACGCCAGGCAGGTTCTCGCCATGGTCCCCGCAGCCAAGGCCGACGATCCGCTGCTCGCGGGCGTGCGCGCCGCGCTCGAACTCGCCGAGCAGGCCGGGAGCCTGGGCGACCTTGCCGGGTTGCGGAGGCGGATCGAAGCCGACGCAAACGACTTCCAGGCCCGTTTCGACCTCGCGCTCGGCCTCAACGGGGCCGGAAAGCGCGACGAGGCGGTCGATCAGCTCGTGGCCATCGCCCGGGCCGACCGGAGCTGGAACGAGGATGCCGCGCGCAAGCAACTGCTCCAGTTCTTCGAGGCCTGGGGCCTGATGGACCCGGCCGCGATCCGCGGGCGCCGGCAGCTCTCGACGCTGCTGTTCTCGTGAGCGGGGCCGCGAGCGCCGCCGCCGGACGGGGCGTCGCGCGCACCCGCCCTCAGCAGGAGAGCCGCGCATGAGCACGCAGCCGGGGTTCAAGTCGCCGGCGGATTGTCCCGCCCTCATCCCGGTCTTCCCGCTGCCGGGGGCGCTGCTCCTGCCGCGGGGACAGATGCCGCTCAACATCTTCGAGCCGCGCTACCTCGCCATGGTGGACGACGCGCTGCGCTCCGAGCGGATCATCGGCATGATCCAGCCGGACGCGGACGGGGGCGGTTCGCCGCTGGCGCCGCGGCTCTACCGGGTCGGCTGCGCCGGGCGGATCAGCCAGTTCGCCGAGACCGGTGACGGGCGCTATCTGATCTCGCTCACCGGTGTCAGCCGATTCCGGGTCGAGAGCGAACTCGCCGTCACCACCGCCTA
This sequence comes from Methylorubrum populi, assembly GCA_036946625.1. Lineage (NCBI taxonomy): Bacteria > Pseudomonadati > Pseudomonadota > Alphaproteobacteria > Hyphomicrobiales > Methylobacteriaceae > Methylorubrum > Methylorubrum populi. The sequence goes on along the minus strand of JAQIIU010000002.1, from coordinate 1,672,864 downwards.
TCGCCGCTGCCAAGTGTCCTACGACGCCTTCGCCCGGGACTTCGAGCCGCGGGCCGGGGAGGAGGCGGTGGACCGCGCGGACGTGCTGCGCGCCTTGCGCAACTTCATCGAGGCCAACGACCTCCAGGTCGACTGGGCCGGCATCGAGGAAGCGCCGAACGAGGCGCTCGTCAACGCCTTGTGCATGATGAGCCCGTTCGGGGTGCGCGAGAAGCAGGCGATGCTGGAGGCCGCCGACCTCAAGACCCGGGCCGAGGTGCTGGTCGCGGTCACCGAGATGGAGCTCGTCCGCGCCAGCGGCTCCGAGCCGACGCTGCAATAGTTTCTCAACGCTCCCGACCGTCCGCGCGGTCGGGAGCCGACCTACGGAAAGCAAGAAGACATGGCCGACACCGCCACCCCGCCCGTCGAAGCGACCCGGGTCGATCCCCGCCTGCTCGAACTGCTGGTCTGCCCGCTGACCAAGGAACCGCTGGAATACGACTCCGCCCGCGAGGAACTGATCAGCCGCTCCGCCAAGCTCGCCTACCCGATCCGCGACGGCATCCCGATCATGCTGCCGGAAGAGGCCCGCTCGCTGACGGAGTGATCTTTATCGGATCACGCTCGTCATTGCGAGCGCAGCGAAGCCATCCAGCGGCGCAATGTTCGACGTCATGAGCGCGATCGATATGAAAGAACGGAAACGCTCCGGCGTTTTACCTTGAAGCGCCGAGCACTGGATTGACTCCGGCTTCGCCTCGCGATGACGTGAGGAGCGTTTCATACGCCATCCGGTTGATGCGTTCGGCCTGTCCTGCGTCCTTGCGAGGCGAAGCCGTGGCGATCCAGGGCGCGCCCTTTCCGGACCTGTCGCGCCCTGGATCGCTTCGCGGCCGCTCGCGACGACGGAGTGGGGCCAAACCCGAAGCGATCGATCAGAAGCGGTATCAGTCATGAAAGAAGGGGCGTCCGGCTTTTACCGGACGCCCCTTCTTTTTGAGCATCGGAAAAACTCAGCGCCCCTGCTGGATCGCCGAGAGCAGCCACGGGCCGCCCGGCTCGCGCACGAAGGTCCAGAACTCCTTGGCCTCCTGCGGGCCGTTCTCGACGTGGCGGTTGCCGGCGCGCTCGAACACCTCGTCGCGCAGGGAGAAGCGCATGGCCACGGTGGCGAACTCGACGGGGCCCTCGCGCCACGCCTCCGACAGGTCGCCCTGCAGCAGCTTCACGTCCGAGATGCGGTTGACCACGCCGCGGGCGGCGTTGGCGCGCAGCTCCTCCTCGAAGTAGCCGACCATCTCCGGCGTCGCGAGGCGGCGCAGGGTGGCGACGTCCTCGCGGCCATAGGCGCCCTGGATCTCGGTGAGCGAGCGCTCGAAGACCTGGAAGTCGGCCGGCTGGACCTGGACCGGTTGCGGCCGGGCACCGCCGCCCATCGGGTTCGTCCCACCTTGCGGCAGGCCCGAGCGGGCGTGACCGCCGTTGCCGGCCATGGCGGGCTGACCCTCCTGGCGGCGGCGGAAGAAGCGCACCGCCAGCATCACGAGGAAGGCGATCAGGCCGATCTGGAAGATCAGGCCGAGGAACGAGCCGATGCCGCCGAGGCCCCCGGCGAAGCCCGCACCCAGCAGGGCGCCGAGCAGGCCCGCGCCGAGCATGCCGCCGAGGAAGCCGCCGCCGAAGCGCCGACCCTGGTTCGGACCGGCCATGCCGGGATTGTTGAAGCCGGAACTTGGGCTCGTCTGCGAGCGCTGGATCGGGCCCATCGCGCCGGGGGAGGTCGCGGTGCCGGGCGGCGCGCTGAAGGTCTTCGAGCCGCGCGAGCCCATGCCACCGCCGCCGCCCGGCCGCGCATCGACGGCGGGCGCCGCCACGGCCAGCGCGGCCGCGAGCGCGAGGAGGGTCACGACGCGCCGACGGCGCGCGGGGGAGGAAGCCATCGAAAGAACCTCGGTCACCAAGAGGGCAGGATGCCCCTTTCAAGATGGTGACGTTCGAGGCGCCTTTTTAGGCCCGTCCAAGCTCGACTTTTTCACAAGCTCGACTTTTTCATCGGTCCCGGCGAATTTCCCGCCGGCCGCCGTCGTCTCGCGCGTGGCTCGCAAAGGATCAGCGGGCGGCGGGGAAGACGAGGCGTACGCTCGCCCCCTCGCCGGGCCGGCTCTCGATGGAGATCGTGCCGTTCTGGCGCTTCATCAGGCCGTGGACGATGGCGAGCCCCGCGCCCCGGCCGGATTCCCGCGTCGTGGCGAAGGGGGCGAGCGCCCGCGACAGCATCTCCGGCGACAGGCCGTGCCCGGTATCCGAGACCGTGAGGCCGACCGCTCCGGCCTCCGGGCGCTGCAGCGAGCGGTCTCCGGGCGCGATCGCGAACAGCGCCACGCGGATATGGCCCCGCCCGGCCATGGCCTCGCAGGCATTGGCGAGGATGTGGCTCAGGCCCAGTTCGAGCTGGATCGGATTGCACAGGGCCGGCGGGAGGTCGTCGGGGATCGACAGGTCGAGCCGGATTCCCGGCGGCAGGCCGGGCCGCAGGCGATCGATGCCCGCCGTCACGGCGGCGCCGAGATCGACCGGGCGCACGTCCGGGGCGATCCGCCGGGAATGGGCGAGAAGCTGGCGGGTGAGCACGGCGGCGCGCTCGGAGGCCTCGGTGGAGCGGGTCACCGCCCGCTGGATGAACGGTTCGGGCCGGTCGCCGAGGCGCCGCTTCAGCCCGTCGATGTAGCCGATCAGGATCTGCAGGAAGTTGTTGAACTCGTGGGCCACGCTGTTGGTGAGCAGCCCGAGCGCCTCGCGCTGCCGCGACAGGGCGAGCGCATCCTCCGCGTCCCGCCGCCGCGTCACGTCGACGATCTGGCCGAGGACGCGTGCGGTCGCGCCGGGCCGGGTCTCGACGGGCGAGGTTTCGATGGGCAGGGTTCCGATGGGCATGAGGTGGATCGTGCCCCAGAACGAGGCGGCGCCGCGGGCGAACAGCAGCTCGGCCTCCGCCGCCTCGCCGCGTCCCAGCGCCTCCCGCAGGGCATGCCAGCCGGCATGGTCGCCGTGGCGGCAGGCGAGCGCCTCGATCTCACGGCCGAGCAGTTCGGTCTCGGCGCGTCCGGTCAGCGCCAGCAGGGCGGGGTTGGCCTGCGTGATCGTCAGCCCGGCCTCCGACGCTTCGAGCAGGAGGGCGGGCAGGGGGAGGGCGGCGAGGAAAGCGGCGAGGAAGCCGGTATCGGTTCGCTCCTCGGCGCCGGCCGCAGGCGAGGGGCGGCGGGAGGGCGGATCGCCCGGATCGTCTTCGGAGCACGGCATCGGCATGCCCTTCAACGCCCGAAGCCGCATCCGGATCAGCGGTTGGCGGTGGTGACGGGGGAGGCGCCGTCGTTGAGGCTGACCCAGGCCTTGCCGTCCTGTCCCTCGCGCTTGACGAAGCTGTAGCCGGTGCGCTGCCAGGGCAGCACCGCGTTGGTCTTGTTGTCGAGGATCAGGTCGCCCCGGTCGGTGCGCACCATCAGGACGGCGTGGCCCTCGCCGATCTCGTCGATCACCACCGTCATCCGCATCGCCCGGCGGGGCAGGCGCCGCTCGGCCAGCATCCGGCGCTTGAGGAGCTGGATGTCCTCGCAATCGCCGAAGCCGTCGTCGGGGAAGTCCCAGCGGTCGACCACGCCCCAATGGGCCATGTCGGTGATCGGCTTGATGCGGCCGTTGACCCGGCGGTTCACGGTGGTCAGCGTGTGCCAGACCGCGGGCGTCAGGATGACGAGGGCGGGCTCGGAGAGATCGACCGCGCATTCGGACGGGTAGCGGGCGCAGAATTCGTTCCAGGCCGCCACCGGCCGGGCCGGCGCGCCGGGATCGGCGGCGGTGCCGGGCTCGGGCAAGCCCGCGACGGTCCGGGCCTGGCTCGGCTGGACCGGGGCCGCGGCGCCGCCGATGAGCAGCGTGGCGCCGACCAGGGCGAGGTGGGCCGTCCGGCGGAGGCGCCGCCGCACGTTCCCGCGGGGGAACGCCGATCCGTCGCCGACGCTCCGAAGCACCGCGTACCGCATGGCCGACCGTCCTGCCGCCCCTGTTTCTCGGCAAAGCTTGCACGGGCCGGGGCCCGGCTCAATACGAAAATGAAGAAAGGATGAAACCGGATCGTCGCTTTTCCGTGCCACGGCGAGACAACCTCGATCAGGCTTGCAAAGCGGCCACACCGGTCGCGTTCATCTCGACCCTCCTCCACCCGCGCGCGCGATCCAAGCGGCGAACCGGGCGTCAGCGGTTCGCCGTGGTGGCGGGAGAGCTCGCTCCGCCCAGCGAAACCCATGCCAAGGTCTCCTGCCCCTCGCGCTTGATGAAGACGTAGCCGGTCTGGGCCCAGGGCATCACCGTGTTGGTCTTGTTGTCGAGGATGTAGTCGCCGCGGTCGGTGATCAGGGTGAGCACGGCGTGGCCCTCGCCCTTCTCGTCGATCACTACCGTCATCCGCATCGCCCGGCGGGGCAGGCCCGCGGCGGCGAGCATCCGGCGCTTGAGGAGCTGATAGTCCTCGCAATCGCCGCGACCGTCCTCGGCGAGGTCCCAGCGGTCGGGGCGGCCCCAATGCTCCTGATCGGTGACGGGGTCGATCGCCCCGTTCACCCGGCGGTTGACCGACACGATCGTCGACCAGAGGGCGGGAGTGAGGGTGATGCGGGCCGGCTCGGTCCGGTCGAAGGCGCATTCGGCCGGGTAGGACTGGCAGAATTCGGTCCAGGCCAGGATCGGGCGCGCCTCGGCCCCGGCGGTCAGGCCGGCGCCCGCCGCGGGCAGGGCGGCGAAGGTCTGCGTCGCCGTCTGCGTCGTCGTCTGCGCCCTGGCCCCATCGCAGAGCAGGCCGACGCAGAAGGCCAGCACCGCCAGCAGGCCCATCGCGAGCCCCGTCTTGAGATGATCCGTCCTGGTGGTGCGCATCGCGGCGTTTCCTTCGAACGAGGCCAGGATGTCGCCGCACCCCCTCCGCCGCGCTGAAGCCGATCCGCGCAATTTTATCGAATCGCCCGGTCCCCGATCCGCACCCGCGCGAGGGCGAATCGCGGCTCACGGATCTGCGGCAAATGCGGGGGACCGCGTTAGGAGGGAAGAAACCCTGAGTCTCGCCGGGAGCGGGCGATGTCTCTCTCGCGAAACTCCCGCCGCGCCGCCGCGCCCGAAGGGAAACGACCGGTGACCGGGCGTTTCGTGAGGCACCCTATGAGGCCGCTGCGCGGCAGCGTGACGGCGACGGATGCGCCGACCGCAGGCGGAGGCGACGCCCGGCGCGGGCGGGGCGCGCTCGTCGCGGCGGACAGGCTGTTGCGCGCGGACATGGCCCGCCTCGGACAGGGGGCCGGCTTCTCCATGCCCCGGTTCCCGGACGGGCCCTACGACCGGCGCAACGCGTCGCTCCACCCTAAAGCGTGATGCCCTCGTGGAAGCGGTCGGGCGAGATCGGCAGCATGAACTGGGCGCCGATGCCGCCCTCGAAGTAGCGCACCACCCGGCCCGGCGTGGACCCGACCATGAGGTGGGTGCCGATCGGCGGGGCCGAGGCGGTGGCGAGCGCCACGCCCGACATGGAGATGTCGATGATCCGGGCGGGGATGAACCGGCCGTTCTCCAGGCGCAGGGTCACGCCCGGCTGACTCGGCACCAGTCGCTCGTGGGTGCGGCCCTCGGGCAGGCCGAGGCTCTCGCGGTTGGCGAGCCACATCAGTTGCGAGGCGATCTTGTCGCGCTTGCGCGGAGTGGCGTTGATCCGCATCGCGAAGCCGCCGGGCGGATGACGCGCGATCACCCCCTCCAGCCGGCCGATCTGTTCGAGATACAGCACCACGCGCTCGCCGATCGCGCCGATGACCGCGCAGGTCAGGCGGACACCGCCGGGGGACACGTCCACGGTCTGGCAGGGATACTCGCGCCGGTCGGCCAGCATGTAGCGGCCGAGCAGGGTCGCGCGCACCCGCTGGTGCCGACGCTGCTCGGCGGCACGGGCGGGAGACGGGGGGGAGACGATCCCGGATCGGGAAAGCTCGGTCATGTCGGCTCGGCAGTCTCGATGGTTCAACCGCCTGTCTAGCCGTCGCGGGGTTACAAAAGACTTGCGCGAAATCGGTTCATCCCACGCAGCCCCATGCCGAAGTCGTGCGGCGACGGAACATCGGGGCATCGCGCCTCTAGGCCTTGCTGCGTCCCCCTTCGTGGACCAGCAGGTGGCCGAAGCGGACGGGGCGGGCGTCGTTGGCGGGTTCGGGCAGCGCCTCCACGAAGCTTCGCACCGCCGTCGGTTCCACCGCGGCCGCTTCGAGCACCCGCAGCGAGATCGTCTCGACCCGCAGGATCGGGCGGCTGCCGAGCCACGCCGGGATGCAGTGAGGGCTCAGGGAGCCGAGGAGACGCGCCTGGGTCTTGCCCCGGTGCCGCAGGGGAAGGAGCAGCAATTCGAGGTCGAGAGGCTCGCCGCGGGCGGTGAAGCCGGTGAGGCCGGCCACGATCCCCACCGTGTCGCAGGCCGCCGTCTCGACGAGCCGCCAAGGATCCGCCTGGAATGGATCCGCCTGGAATGGATCCGCCTGGAATGGATCGACCTGGGACGGATCGGGGCGTCCCTGCGGCTCACCCCACAGGTCGACGAAGGAACTGCCCCGCAATTCACGCCCGAACAGGGCGCACAGGCGCGTGCCGGCGAGCCGCACCGCGCCGGAGCGCCGGGCCGGTTCGGTCTCCAGGATGAAGCTGTCGGCGAGCAGGTTGCGGATCTCGCCGGGTTCGATCTCGCCTCGCTCGGGCGCGGCCCGCTCGCCCCGCAGCCGGTCCCAATAGGCGTGAAGCTGACGGCTGGTCGGATGCTTCATGATGTTCCGCATCGGTACGGCCCGGTCCAAACAGGCCTCGGTTCGGGTCGGCTTGGGACAGACGCAACGTCCATCCCGCCCTTGATCGGTAAGATCCGCACACCCTATGCCGTCGCCTACGGCCACGCTCGCGCAACTTATCCTTAACCTTAACGACGGCCTTTCCCGGCCGCTCGAAGGGCCGGCCATCGCGCCCGCCATGCGGCACCACGCCCGCCTGCGATGACGCGGCCCTTGCCCGATTGGACCTTGCGGCGGCGCGTGCTTGATCGACATGGTGCGGCATGGATGCCTCTCCCGATCCGCCGCGGCAGGGCCGCGTTCCCGTCTTCAACCTACCGGGGATCGTCACGGTCTCGATCGCGGTTCTCGCCGCGATCCACTTGGTCCGCAGCGCTCTGCCGGACGACCTCGACGTGACGGTCCTCCTCGACCTCGCCTTCATCCCCGCGCGCTGGAGCGCCGCGTTCGATCCGTCGGCGGCGACCGAGATCGTCCGGGCGGCGGGGGAGGGGGCGGGCGGGCCGGAGATGGCGGCCGCGCGCCAGGACTTCGCCCGCTCCCTCGTCGCCGACCCCGCCGCCATGCCCTGGAGCGGTGCGACCTACGCCCTGCTGCACGGCTCGTGGATGCATCTGATCTTCAACGCCGTGTGGCTCGCCGCCTTCGGCTCGCCCGTCGCCCGCCGCTACGGCGCCCTGCGCTACGGCGTGCTGGCGCTCGCCGGCATCGTGGCGGGGGCGCTGCTCCACTTCGCGCTCGACCGCTACAGCCTGATGCCGCTGGTGGGAGCCTCGGCCGGCATCTCGGCCCTCATGGCCGCCGCCGCCCGGTTCGTGTTCCAGCCTCCGCCGCCCTTCGTCTCCGGCGCGCCGTGGCAGCTCCCGCCGCGGCCCCGGCTCCAGACGATCCCCGAACTGATGCGCAACCGGCCGGCGATGCTGTTCCTCGGCATCTGGTTCGTCACCAACCTGCTGTTCGGCGTGCTCGCCCCGCCGCTCGGGGGCAGCGAGGGCCCGATCGCCTGGGACGCGCATCTCGGCGGGTTCGCGGCCGGCTTCTTCCTGCTGCCGCTGATGGAGCGGAGGAGCGGGCGGACGCGGCCCTGAGCGCCGGCCGGCTGTGCTGTCCAGGCCACAGCCGGGTCATTTGCAGCTTTGCCGGAAATAAAAAAGGAGGGCCGCCCGTCGATTTCAGGAACGAGAGCGGATTAAACGTAAAACATCAGATGACGGCTCCGTTCCTGATGGAGATTGGACACCGGTGAGACATCGAGCAGCCATCGTCGCCCGCCTGGGGCTCGCCCTGTCCTGTGCCTGGAGCTTCGGCGGCACGGCCGCCCATGCCGCCTCGGCCGCCCAGCCCGGCCAGACCATCGGCGTGCCGTTCGGCGCACCGTTCCCCAAGGGCTTCTACGCCGTGAACCTGTCGAGCTTCGGCGTGCGCGAGACCTCGCCGCTCGACTCCGAGAGCAACGTCAACCTGCCGACCCTGCTGTGGGCGACCCCCTTCTCCATCCTCGGCGGGCAGGTGCAGTTCATCTTCGTCGCGCCCATCGCCGCCTCCAGCGTGCGCGGCGCCCCCTACAACAGCGGCTGGGGCCAGCCCCTGCTCGCGGGCCAGCTCGCCTGGGATCTCGGGGCCGGCGTCGGCGTCAGCTACCTGCTCGGCGGCTACCTTCCCTGGGACACCCGCTTCCTGACGCAGTCGGCCTCGCTGAGCCACCGCTTCGCGATCACGTATGCCGCCAACGACTGGGCGATCACCGCCAACCTGCTCTACGGCCACATGCTCGACCCGCGCTCGCCCACCGGCGTGCTGTATCCCGACTACCTCAACCTCGACGTCGCCCTGACCAAGAAGTTCGGCAAGTGGCAGGTCGGCCCGGTGGCCTTCGGCTCGACCGACCTCAAGACCAACGTGATCGGCTACCGGCAACAGGGCCAGATCGCGGTCGGTGGCCTCGTCGGCTACAATTTCGGCTTCATGAACGTGCAGGGCTACGTCACCCGCGACGTGGCCGAGCGCAATTACGGCGGCAAGGAGACCCGCGGCTGGCTGCGCGTCATCGTCCCGTTCGGTCAGGACAAGGGCGAGGCCGAGCCGAACCGTACCCTGATCACCCGCCGACAGGCCGAGGGCCGCTGAGCGACGGCATCGCCGTCAACCCGCGCCGGAACCAGGCTCCGAACGCGGGTTGACGCTCCGACCGCCCCTCTCCGGTCCCTCACTGCCGTCATTCCGGGCTCGCTCGTCAGCGCCCCGGGATGACGATCGTCCGGTGTCGGGACCGCCTCTTTCTTTTCGCGGCGCGGCGCTCCCTCCCGAGCGCGTGCGCGTCATGAACTATCGCGCAATCTCGTGGCACCTCCAGCCGGTGATCGGCCGTTTTCAGGAACTTTCGGCCGTTTCTCCGGATCGTTTCAGGGTGGAGGTGAACTTTTCTTCTTGAGTCCCCCTCCGCACGAAGGCCTGCTCCGCGTCTGACGCTTGCCAGCGCAGCCAAGGCGCCACACAATCGCCGCACGGAGCCGGGGCCGAACCCGGCCGCATCCGGTGCCGTGCCGCGGGCTGACGGCGCGGTCTTTCAGGGAGGAGACTTCATGACCGTTGCGCGTATCCTGGCAGAGAAGGGAGGCTCCGTGGTCACGGTGTCGCCGCACCGTACCGTGGACGAGGCGATTCACATGCTGGCCGAGAAGCGGATCGGCGCCCTCGTCGTGGGCGATGCCGAGGGCCGCGTGATCGGCATCCTGTCCGAGCGCGACGTGATGCGGGCCCTGGCGACCGAAGGCGTGGGGGCGCTCGACCGGCCGGTGTCGCACTACATGACCGAGAAGGTCGTGACCTGCAGCCGGCGCACCACCGTCGAGGCCGTGATGGAGACCATGACCGAGGGCCGCTTCCGCCACCTGCCGGTGGTGGAGGAGGGGCGCCTCGTCGGCGTCGTCTCGATCGGCGACGTCGTGAAGCGCCGCATCGCCGCGGTCGAGGCCGAGCATCAGGCGATGCGTGACTACATCACCATGGCCTGACGCGAGCCCGGACGCTTGCAGCGGCGGCTCATGCCGACCGGCGATGATCCCGCTCATCGCCGGTTGCCCGCGCGAAGGCGCGGCGGGCGTCCGCCGGACGCAGGGGAAGCCGACCATCGGATCGGCTTGCGTGCAACCTGGGATCAGTTGCGGGCCGCTGCACCCTCGATCATCCGCCGGATCTCCGGCAGCGCCGCCCGCACCGCCTCGCGGCCGAGTTCGATCCCGTCGGCGGCGCGGTGGAATTCGAACTGGCCGAACTCGGCCAGGAGCGGCCGGATCGACACGTCGGGCGGGTCGCCCGCGAGCCGCGCCCGGGAGATCCGATCCTGGGTGATGTTGAAGGCGTCGAGCATCACCCGGGCGACGCCCGGCGTCGGCCGCCCGGCGGGGTCTCGCGGCGGGCTCGCCCGGCGTCGGCCCATCAGGCGCCGGCTCGCCCCGTGCAACAGGCCCCAGCGGCCGCGGCGGCGCACGGTCGCCTCCAGCGTCTGCTCGATCGCCCGTTCCACCGGCTCGTCGGCCCCCGCGAGGACCGGCCCCTCCCGTTCGGGCCGGATCACCGTGGCGGGCGCGCGCGTCTCGCAGGCCAGGTTCACGCAGATCACGAGGTCGGCGCCGAGTTCGCGGGCGAGCCGCACCGGCACCGGGTTCACCAGGGTGCCGTCCATCAGGAGGCGCCCGTCGAGGGCGACCGGCGGGAAGAGGCCGGGGATGGCGTAGGAGGCCCGCACCGCCTCGACCAGGGGGCCGCGGGAGAGCCAGACCTCGTGGCCGGTGCCGAGTTCGGTCGCCACGCTGGCGAAGGCCAGGCGCAGATCCTCGATGCGCAGGCCTTCGAGTTCGCGGGAGAGGCGGCGGCGCAGGCGCTCGCCGGCGATCAGGCCCGAGCCGGTGATGCGGGGGTCGAGCATCCCGACCACCCGGCGCCGGGTGAGCGAGAGCGCGAACGCCTTGAGCGTGCCGAGGCGCCCCGCGGCGTAGGCGCCGCCCACCACCGCGCCGATGGAGCAGCCGGCCACGACCTCCGGATGGATCCCGGCCTCTTCCAGCGCCTCGATCACGCCGATATGCGACCACCCCCGGGCGGAGCCGCCGCCGAGCGCGAGGCCGATGCGGGGAGAGCGGAAGCGCGGCACCACCGGTTCCACCGCCCCTTCCGGAAAGCGGGGCGCGGGGGAGCCGAGCGCCTCGAACCTCATCGGCCCGGATCGGCGGGGACGAGGGCGACCGTACCGGTCGCGGCATCGCGCGTCACCGCGCGGTAGAAGCAGGAGCGCCGGCCGGTATGGCAGCAGCCGCCGTCGCCGCCGACCGCGACGCGGATCAGGATCGCGTCCTGATCGCAATCGACCCGCATCTCGACGACCCGCTGGATCTGCCCGGAGGTCGCGCCCTTGTGCCAGAGTTCGCCGCGCGAGCGCGACCAGTACCACGCCTCGCCGGTCTCCAGCGTGCGGGCGAGCGCCTCGGCGTTCATGTGGGCGAGCATCAGCACGCGCCCGTCGCCCGCATCGACGGCGATGCAGGCGACGAGCCCGTCGGGGCCGAAGCGCGGCGTCAGCGCGCCGCCCTCCTCGACCTCGGCGCGGGAGCCGGGGGACGCGAACCGGTCGGTCATGGTCGGGACGTCCGGCCGCCTCAGGCCTTGTTCCGCACGAAGGTCAGGAAGCGGACCTGCTCGTTCGGATCGTTCCTGTAGACGCCGCGGAACTGCGTGGTGATGGTGGAGACGCCGGCCTTCTGCACGCCGCGCATCGCCATGCAGAGATGCTCGGCCTCGACCATCACGGCGCAGCCGCGGGGCTGGAGGATGCTCTCGATGGTGTCGGCGACCTGCGCCGTCATCGTCTCCTGCGTCTGCAGGCGGCGGGCGAAGGCATCGACCACGCGGGCGAGCTTCGACAGGCCGACCACGCCCTTGCTGGGATAGTAGGCGATGTGGGCCAGCCCCATGAACGGCACCATGTGGTGCTCGCAATGGGAGTAGAACGGGATGTCGCGCACCAGCACGGCGTCGGAGTAGCCCTCGACCTCCTCGAACACCCGCTCCAGCAGGGCGTCGGCATCCATGCGGTAGCCGCCGAAGATCTGCTCGTAGGCCTTCACCACCCGGGCGGGCGTGTCGATCAGCCCCTCGCGGGTCGGGTCGTCGCCGGCCCAGCGCAGCAGCGTGCGCACGGCGGCCTCCGCCTCCTGCCGGCTCGGACGGCCGAGCGCGACCTCGTTCGGCACCCGCTGGGCCGATTCGGGCAAGGGGGCGATATTGGGGGCGATGTTGGTCGTGCTGCCGGGACGGGAATCGTTGGCGCCGCGCATCGCTTCGAGACCGACCGCGCTCATGCGCCGTTCGTCGTCGCTCATGCCGTAAGAGAGGGATTTGAGAGCGGCATCCATGGCATCTCCGGCCTTCGCCACACGCGCCTTCATGGTCGTGCTGTCGGGCTTGGCGTACATCGTCGATCCGTCCCGGCGTCTTAAGATCCTCAAGTGCCGACGCCCTCGAGCGATCCGAATCCTGGGCCAGGGCGTGACCGGGGTCGACGGTGCCATTCTCGCGGAACGGCGATCCCGAGCCTATATCGTCGCAATCGTGCCGTCGCGCAATGCGTGGCGCGCGCATCGGGCTGAAGGAAATCCGGCCCCCGGACCTCCTTCAGCCGTGCCGAAGCCTTCCCGTAACCTTGCCGAAGCAGCGTCCGGACGCGTCAGCCATGATCGACGACATCTACAACCGCCGCATCCTGGAACTGGCCGCCGACATCCCCCGCCTGGGACGGCTCGCGGCACCGGATGCCAGCGCGACCGCCCATTCCAAGTTGTGCGGTTCGACCGTCACCGTCGATCTCAAGCTGGACGCGGACGGTGCCGCGGTGGCCGACTTCGCCCACGACGTGAAGGCCTGCGCGCTCGGCCAAGCCTCCTCCTCGCTGATGGCCCGCCACGTCGTCGGCGCGACCGTCGACGAACTGCACGCGGTCCGCGCCCGGATGCGGGCGATGCTGAAGGAGAACGGCCCGCCGCCGGAGGGCCGATGGGCGGGCCTTTCCGTCCTGGAGCCGGTGCGCGACTTCCGCGCCCGCCACGCTTCGACCCTGCTGACCTTCGACGCGGTGGTGGATGCCCTCGACCAGATCGCCGTCCGGAAGGGCTCCGGCGCGCCCGAGGCGGCTTGACGGTGACGATCCGCCGGGCGGCGCACGGGGCGATCCGCGCCTACCAGCTCACCCTGTCGGGCGTGATCGGGCGCCAGTGCCGGCACTGGCCGTCCTGCTCGGCCTATACCGACGCGGCGATCCAGCGGTACGGCCTGTGGGCCGGGGGCTGGATGGGGTTCGCCCGGATCTGCCGCTGCGGCCCGTTCGGCACCCACGGCATCGACCTCGTGCCGGAGCGCCTGCCGGAGCGCGCCGCCTGGCACCGCCCCTGGTCCTATGGCCGCTGGCGCGGCGTCGAGGCGCCGCCGCTGGTCTGCGAGGCGGTGGAGGAGGGCCGCTGAAGGCTCGTCATTGGGCGAGTCTCTTGCCGTCGTCAGACATTGGCCGATCATGCGGGGGAGGGGTGCCGCTTCCAGCCTCGCGCCCCGCATGCCGGCACGATTGTGGAGCCGGGGCCAGGACGGATGTTGCGGGCACGAAAAAACCCCGGCCTTCCGGCCGGGGCTCTTCCGCGTTTCAGGCCCTTGCAGTCGCGGTGCTCAGCGGCGGTCGCCGAGCAGCGAGAGCAGGAACTGGAACATGTTGATGAAGTCCAGGTACAGCGTCAGGGCGCCGTTGACGGACATCTTGGCCGCGCCCTCGGCGTCGAGGCCGCTGTAGAGGAACATCTCCTTGAGCTTCTGCGTGTCGTAGGCGGTCAGGCCGGCGAAGATCAGGACGCCGAGCACCGAGATCGCGAACTGCAGCGCGGAAGAGGCCAGGAAGAGGTTCACCAGCGAGGCGATGATCAGGCCGATCAGGCCCATGATCAGGAACGAGCCCATGCCCGACAGGCTGCGCTTCGTGGTGTAGCCGTAGAGGCTCAAGCCGCCGAAGGTCGCCGCCGTGATGAAGAACACCCGCACCACGCTGGCGCCCGTGAACACGAGCAGCAGGGTGGACATCGAGGCGCCCATCACCGCCGCGAAGGCCCAGAACATCGTGCGCGCGGAGGAGGCCGACATGCGGTCCATCCGGAACGAGAACACGAAGATGAAGGCGAGCGGCGCCAGCATCAGCACCCACTTGAAGGGGCTGGTGTAGAGGAACTGCCCGAACGGCGTCAGGGCGAGGCGGCCGGCGCCGGTCTGCGCGACGGCGGCCATGTTGAGGGCGAGCGCCACGAGACCCGAGATCCCGAGGCCGACGACCATGTTGTTGTAGACGCCCAGCATGAAGCTGCGCAGGCCCTGGTCGACTTCGACCGGAGAGCCGGCGTACCCCTGCGGCTGGGCGCCGGCACGGAACGGGCTGTTGTCGAATGCCATGAAAGTTTCCCTTGGAAGCTCCCGGCGCGGAGTTGTGACGGGGGCCACGCGCGACCCCTGGCGCCCCGAGTGCGCCTCGTGCCCGAATATGTTCGCTGAAACAGCCGTAAACAAGTGGGCTTCGGTCGAACGGCCGCGTTTTCGAGCCTTACGGAGGCGCAAGATTTTCATGATTTTTCATGGATGAAATCTCCTCATTGAACGTATGTCGATGGTCTCAGAGCCTGTTTGACCGGCCGACGTGTCTTCGCCAGGCAACGGCAAGGCGAGAAGGCCAGGCTCCCATCCCCACCCTCATCCTGAGGTGCCGCGTGAGCGGCCTCGAAGGGTGTTCCAGATCCCGCGCGATTTCTGGAGCACCCTTCGAGGCCTCCGCTGCGCTCCGGCACCTCAGGATGAGGGGCGAGATGGGATCACCGCAGTCAAACAGGCTCTCAGAACTGTCGCAGATAGGGCGCCGGCTTCTGGCCGAGGATGCGCCAGGTGCCCGCGAGCCCGACCACCACCGCGAACACCACCGCGAAGCCCGCGACCGCAAGCGCCCCGGCCGGATCGGGCGCGAAGTCGAGGCGCATGACGCGGGACACGATCACCCAGCCCGCGACCGAGCCGGCCAGGATGCCGAAGACGGCGGTGGCGAATCCGAGGGCGCCGTATTCGAGGGCGTAGGCCGAGAGCAGCCGCATCCGCGTGGCGCCGAGCACCTTCAGCACCACCGCGTCGTAGAGCCGGGCGCGGTGCCCGGCGGCGAGCGCGCCGGCGAGCACCAGCAGGCTCGCGAGCACCGCGACGACGCTGGCGCCGCGGATCGCCAGGACGAGCTTGTGCACGAGGTCGTTGACCGCTTCCAGCGCGTCCTTCACCCGCACGCTGGTCACCGAGGGGAAGGCCCTGGCCGCGTCGCGCACCACCTCCGCCTCCAGCTTCGGGTCGGGCCCGTTCGGCAGCGTCAGCGTGGCCAGATCGGCGTGCGGCGCCCCGCGGAAGGTGCCGGGCGAGAACACCATCACGAAGTTGATGCCGAGCGAGCGCCACGCGATCTTGCGCAGGTTGGCGACCCGCGCGGTGATCGAACGGCCGAGCACGTTGACGGTGACGCTGCTGCCGACCTTGAGCGAGAGGGCGTGCGCCAGCTCGGCGTCGAAGGAGACGAGCGGCCGGCGCGCCTCCTCCTCGCCCCACCACGCGCCCTCGACCAGCGAGGAGCCGTCGGGCAGGGCGTCGGCGTAGGTGATGCCCCGGTCGCCGTCGAGCACCCAGGCGGCGTCCTCCGGCGGCTTGATCTGCCCGGCCGGCACGCCGTCGAGGGCGGTGATCCGGCCGCGCATCATCGGCACCCGCTCGATCTTCGCGTCGGGCGCGTGGGCGCCGAGGAAGGCGGAGAAGGCCTCGGCGTCGCGCGAGGGCACGTCGAGGAAGAACAGGCTCGGGGCGCGGCCCGGCAGCGAGCTTTCGAGGGTGCGGGTGATGTTGCTGTCGATGGCGCCGAGGGCCACCAGCAGGGTCGTGCCGAGGCCGAGCGAGAGCACCACCGCCGGCGTCAGCGCGCCGGGGCGGTGGAGATTGGCCAGCGCCATGCGCGGCACCATTCCCTTCGGCCGGGGCAGGCGGGCGGCCAGGGCCGTCAGCCCCGACGCGACGAGGCGCAGGGCCCCGAAGGCCAGGGCGGCGGCGGCCATGAAGATCAGCGCGACCTTCCGGTCGAAGGCGGTGAAGAGGGCGAGGCCGGCGAGCGCCAGGAGGGCCGCGAGGAGCACCGCGAGGTAGCGCCGACGCGGCCGGCGCCCGGCCGGATCGACGGTGTCGCGAAACAGGCCGGCGACGGAGACGTCGTGGGCGCGGCCGAGCGGCAGGATCGCGAAGGCGAGCGCCGTCAGCAGGCCGTAGGCGGCGGCGAGCGCGAGGCGGGCCGGAGCGATCTCGGGGTCGAGGGGCAGGGGCAACTGGTCGCGCAGCGCGGCGTCGAGCACGAAGGGCAGGGCGGCGCCGACGGCGAGGCCGAGCGCGGTGCTGATCGCGGCGATCAGCATGACCTGGATCAGGTAGAGCCCGACCACCTGCGAGCCCGGCGCGCCGACGCTCTTCAGGGTGGCGATCGAGCCCTGCTTGCCGTCGACGAAGGCGCGCACGGCGTTCGCCACGCCGACCCCGCCGACGATGAGCGCGGTGAGCCCGACCAGCGTCAGGAACTGCGTGAAGCGTTCGATGCCCTTGGCGAAGCGCGGATCGGCGTTGTCGCGCGCGCGCATCTCGAAGCCGGCCTCGGGCAGGGCCTTCCGGACCGCCGCGTCGATGGCGGCGAGGCGGGCGTCGTCCGCGTCCGGCACCTGCAGGCGGTAGGTGAAGCGGTTGAGACTGCCCGGCTGGATCAGGCCGGTGGCGTGCAGGGCGCCGAGCGAGACGAGCAGGCGGGGCCCGAAGCCGATGCCGGAGCCGATCCGGTCGGGCTCGGAGACCAGCGCGGCGCGGATCTCGACGGGAAAGCCGCCGAGCGTCACCCGGTCGCCGGGTTTCAGCCCGAGCCGGGTCAGCAGGGCCGGGTCGGCCACGGCACCGTGGACGCCGTTCCGCTCGGCGATGAGGTCCTGCACCGGTCCTGGCGGGTCGGTCTCGACGGCGCCGACCGCCGGATAGCGGGAATCGACCGCCTTCAACTCGACCAGGGCCGCCCCGCCGTCGCCCGCCACGGCCATGGCCCGCAGGCTCGCGACCTCGGCGACGGGCCCCTGCCCGTCGAGCACGGTGCGCTCGGCCGGGCTCGCCTCGCGGTTGATCAGGCCGTAGGTGATGTCGCCCCCCAAGATGCGCCGGCCCTCGCGCCCGAGCCCGCCGGAGAGCGAGGCGGCGATCGAGGTGACGCCGCTGATCGCCGCCACGCCCAGCGCGATGCAGGCGATGAACACCCGGAAGCCGGAAAGGCCGCCGCGGAGTTCGCGCAGCGCCAGCCGCAGGATGAGCGGCAGCCGGGCGGCCGAGGCCGGCCGCGAGGGCGGGGAAACCGGCCGGGACAACGTGCCGTGCATGGGCGCTCAAGCGTTTCACTGCCGGTCGGGCCGGCGCGGCTCAATCTGGCGATCGGCGCGGCCGGCGCAACTGCCTGCACCGCCGCATCGCGCGCCGTCACCCCGATCGCGGCGCGATGCGAGGGGGAGCCCGCTGGGGCGTCCCGGGCCGTCTTCCTTCCGAGGCCCGAGCCGGCGCACCGGCCGCGAGGCGGCGTGGTGCCGCCGATCCGGTCCCGTGTCGGCATGCTCCGCGTCGCGGGCGCTTCCAAGCCCCGGCGGCACCCGCTAAACCGGCAGCCCGTTCCCGTCGAAGCCGGAAGAAGCTCCCGTGTCGTCCCTGCGCCTGGGCGTGAACATCGATCACGTCGCCACCGTCCGCAACGCCCGCGGCGGCCTCTCGCCCGATCCGGTGCGCGCCGCCCGCGAGGCCGTGGCGGCGGGCGCCGACGGCATCACCGCGCATCTGCGCGAGGATCGCCGCCACATCCGCGACGCCGACATCGAGGCCCTGAGACGGCTGCCGGTGCCGCTCAACCTGGAGATGGCGGCGACCGACGAGATGGTCGGCATCGCGCTGGCCACCCGCCCGCACGCCGCCTGCCTCGTGCCGGAGAAGCGCGAGGAGCGCACCACCGAGGGCGGGCTCGACATCGTTTCCAGCCGGGCGCATCTCGCCCCCCGCATCGCGGCGCTGTCGGAGGCCGGCATCCGCGTCTCGCTGTTCGTCGAGCCCGACGAGGCGGTGATGGAGGCCGCCCACGCCCTGCGGGCCCCTGTGGTCGAGCTGCATACCGGCTCCTATTGCGAGGCGGTGATCGCGGGCGACGCGGCGAAGATCGCGCGCGAACTCGACCGGATCGTGCGCGCCTCCGCCCACGGGGCCGGGCTCGGCCTGGAGATCCATGCCGGCCACGGCCTGACCGTCGAGAGCGTCGGGCCGGTGGCGGCGCTGCCGCAGATCCGCGAACTCAACATCGGCCACGCGCTCATCGCCGAGGCGATCTTCGTCGGCCTGCGGCAGGCGGTCCACGACATGCGCGCGGCGATGGACCGGGCGCGGCGGCAACTCGAACCGTGATCCTCGGCATCGGCACCGACCTCTGCGACATCCGTCGCATCGAAAACTCCCTGGAGCGGTTCGGCGACCGGTTCACCCACCGCGTCTTCACCGACGGCGAGCGGGCGAAGTGCGACCGGCGCGCCGCCCGCGGCCCCTCCTACGCCCGGCGCTTCGCCGCCAAGGAGGCCTGCGCCAAGGCGCTCGGCACCGGCATCGGCGCGGGCGTGTTCTGGCGCGACATGGAGGTCGTCAACCTGCCCGGCGGCAAGCCGACCCTGCGCCTGTCCGGAGGTGCGCGGGAGCACCTCGCGCGCATGGTGCCGGCGGGGCACGAGGCGCGGCTGCACCTCACCCTCACCGACGAACCGCCCCTGGCGCAGGCCTTCGTCGTCATCGAGGCGGTGCCGCTCCGAAACGCACCGCAGGTTTGAGCCGGCCCATCCCCGCGTTGCGGGCGGGCGCGGCTTGGTCTAGACCCGCCGCCCAGCGGGACAGCCACCGCCACGTCAGGACGCGGCTGCCGGACGACACGGCGGGGCCGAAGGCGGAATCACTCATGGACATGGGACACGCGCGCGTGGATCGCGAGGGCAAGACGGAGATCCGGACGGCCGAGCCCGGAACCTGGGCGAGCATCCGGGAGACCGTGAAGGTCGGCGTCCAGGCGCTGCTGATCGCGCTGGTAGTGCGCACGCTGCTGTTCCAGCCGTTCAACATCCCCTCGGGCTCGCTGATCCCGACGCTGCTGATCGGCGACTACCTGTTCGTATCGAAGTACACCTACGGCTACTCGAAATACTCGCTGCCGCTGTCCGAATACCTGCCGTTCCAGGCGCAGGGCCGGATCTGGGCGGCCGAGCCGAAGCGCGGCGACATCGCGGTGTTCAAGCTGCCGAAGGACAACGCCACCGACTACATCAAGCGCGTGATCGGCCTGCCCGGCGATAAGATCCAGGTGATCGAGGGCGTGCTCACCATCAACGGCAAGCCGGTGAAGCGCGAGCGCATCGCCGACTACGAGACGCTCGACGCCTTCGACCAGACCGTGAGGGTGCCGCAATACATGGAGACGCTGCCGGGCGGCGTGACGCACCGGGTGATCGAGCGCGACGGCGACCGCGGCTTCTGGGACAACACCGAGGTCTACACGGTGCCGCCGGGTCACTTCTTCATGATGGGCGACAACCGCGACAACTCGACCGACTCGCGCGATCTCGCCAGCGTCGGCTACGTGCCCTTCGAGAACTTCGTCGGCCGGGCCGAGATGATCTTCTTCTCGATCGACGAGCGCACCCCGGCGTGGCAGCTCTGGCGCTGGCCGACCGACGTGCGCTGGAACCGCATCTTCTCCACGATCCACTGATGTGACGACGATTGACCTCGCCAAAAAACCCGGTGCCAAGCGCGGCGGGTTTCTCGAGCTCGCCGGCCTCGCCGTCGCGACCGGGATCTGTGTGGCACTGCTATCCGTCGGTCCCTTTCTGTTCCGCGTTTACAGCATCCCCTCGACATCGACGGCACCGGGGATCGTCGTCGGCGACTACGTGGTCGTGTCGCGGTACGCCTACGGCTTCTCTCGCTATTCGCTGCCGTTGAGCGACGTGCTGCCCTATCCGCTGGCGGGCACGCTGCTGCCCGGTGCGCTGCCCAAACGTGGCGACATCATCGTGTTCAAGCTGCCGAAGGACAACGCCACCGACTACATCAAGCGCGTGGTCGGCCTGCCGGGCGACACGATCCAGATGATCGAGGGCGTGCTCACCATCAACGGCAAACCGGTCAAGCGTGAGCGCGTCGCCGATTACGAGCTCGTCCAGTCCTACGGCAAGGTGGACAAGGTGGCGCAGTATGAGGAGACGTTGCCGGGCGGCGCGACCTTTCGCGTGATCGAGCGCGACGGCGACCGCAGCTTCTATGACAATACCGAAGTCTACGAGGTTCCGGCCAGGCACGTCTTCACCCTGGGCGACAACCGCGACAATTCCGTCGATTCGCGGGATCTGGCGAGTGTCGGCTACGTTCCGATCCGAAACTTGGTTGGCCGGGCCGATCTTGTCCTGTTCTCTTTTGCTGACGCGGCCGGAGGCAACAGCTCCGCGACGGCGGCCTTGCGCTGGAGCCGCTTCATGGCGGCGATCCGCTGACATGGCGAAGGACGATGCCATGTCGGGCGACGAAACCGCACGGGACCGTTCCTCCAGCCGCGCCCGGCGCGCGCACCGTCCGCGGCCGGGCCTCGCCGTGCTGGAGGAACGGATCGGCCACACGTTCGCCGACCCCACCCTGCTTCCGCTGGCGCTCACCCATGTCAGCAAGGCCGGGCAGTCCGGCCGGGTCGGCAGCTACCAGCGCCTGGAATTTTTGGGCGACCGGGTGCTCGGGCTCGCGGTCGCCGAGACGCTCTACAAGGTGCTGCCCGACGCGGAGGAGGGCGAACTGTCGCGGCGGCTGGCCGGCCTCGTGCGGCGCGAGACCTGCGCCGCGGTGGCCGAGGCCTGGGAGGTCGGGCCGCACCTCAACCTCGGCCCCGGCGAGATCCAGACCGGCGGGCGGCGCAACCAGACCATCCTGGCCGATGTCTGCGAGGCGATCCTCGGCGCGGTGTTCCTCGACGCCGGCTACGAGGCGGCGCGCGCCATCGTGCAGCGCGCCTTCCGCCTCGGCGAGGAGACCGCGGCGCCGCGCGGGCGCGACGCGAAATCGGCCTTGCAGGAATGGGCGATGGCGCGCAGCCTCGCGATCCCCCTCTACGAGGTGGTGGAGCGCTCAGGGCCCGACCACGCCCCGGTGTTCCGGATCGCGGTGCGGGTCGAGGGCATCGAGCCCGGCTACGGCGAGGGCGCCTCGAAGCGGGTGGCGGAACAGGAGGCGGCCCGCGCCGTCCTCGCGCGCGAAAACATCGGCGGGACGCAGGGACAGGGTGGCACGAGTGGTTGAGCCGCGAATGGTCGAGTCGGATGTCTGAGCACGAGCCGGAACACGAGGTCGGCGAAGGCGCACCCCCGCGGGAGACGCGCGCGGGCTTCGTCGCGCTGATCGGCGTGCCGAATGCCGGCAAGTCGACCCTGCTCAACGCGCTGGTCGGCGCCAAGGTCTCGATCGTCTCGCGGAAGGTCCAGACGACGCGGGCGCTGGTGCGCGGCATCGTCATGGAGGGCGAGGCGCAGGTCGTGCTCGTCGACACGCCCGGCATCTTCGCGCCCAAGCGCCGCCTCGACCGGGCGATGGTGCATTCCGCCTGGAGCGGCGCGGCCGATGCCGACGCGGTCTGCCTGCTGGTCGATGCCCGCAAGGGCGTGGACGAGGCGGTCGAGGCCATCCTGCGCCGCCTGCCCGAGGTGAAGCGGCCCAGGATCCTGATCCTCAACAAGATCGACCTGATCGCCCGCGAGCGCCTGCTCGAACTGGTGGCCCGGCTCAACGCGACGGTGCCGTTCGAGGACACCTTCCTGATCTCGGCGCTCAACGGCGACGGTGTGGCCGACCTGCGCAAGGCGCTCGCCCGGCGGATGCCGCCCGGCCCCTGGCTCTATCCCGAGGACCAGATCTCGGACGCGCCGCTGCGGATGCTCGCCGCCGAGATCACCCGGGAGAAGATCTACGATCGCCTGCACGAGGAACTGCCCTATCGCTCCACCGTCGAGACCGACCAGTGGCAGGTGCGCCCCGACGGCTCCGTGCGCATCGAGCAGACCATCTTCGTCGAGCGCGAGAGCCAGCGCTCGATCGTGCTGGGCAAGGGCGGCCAGACCATCAAGGCGATCGGGCAGGCGGCCCGCATCGAGATCGCCGAGGCCGCCGAGGCCAGGGTCCACCTGTTCCTGCACGTGAAGGTCCGCGAGAACTGGGCCGACGATCCCGCTCGCTACCGCGAGATGGGCCTCGAATTCCCGACCGGCTGACCTCTATTCTCCTCGTCCAACCCTCACCCTCATCCTGAGGTGCCGTCGCGGAGCGGCGGCCTCGAAGGATCCTCCAGTGCCCGCGCGTTTCCTGGATGATCCTTCGAGGCCCGCCGAGGCGGGCACCTCAGGATGAGGGAGAGGGTTGGACGAACTCCTGACGTCGGTGACCCCGGCCTGAACGCAACCCCCATGCTCCACCCCGATTCAAACATCCGGGCCCTCCTCTACGGCCTCCCCCCGGCGGATCTCGCGGAGGTGCCCGACGGCGCCGCCCAGGTCTCGCCGCTGATCCCCGGCTCCGCGCGCCTGGAGGACGTCTCCGAGGCGCGCCTCGACGCCGCCCTGCTGCTGGCACCGCCCGGCACGGCCGAGCGCCGCTACGCCCTGGCCCTGGCGCTCCGGGCGCTGCGGCCCGGCGGTCGGCTGGTGGCGCTGGCGCCCAAGGACAAGGGCGGCGCGCGGCTCGCCAAGGAACTGCGCGGCTTCGGCTGCGCGGTCACCGACGAGGCGCGGCGCCATCACCGCATCTGCACCGCGACACGGCCCGAGGCGCCCGCCGGCCTTGATGTCGCCGTCGCGGGCGGCGCCCCGCGCCACATCGACAATCTCGGCCTCTGCACCCAGCCCGGCCTCTTCTCCTGGGACCGGCTCGATCCCGGCACCGCCCTGCTGCTGCGCCACCTGCCGACGCTCTCCGGGCGCGGGGCGGATTTCGGCTGCGGCCTCGGCATCCTGGCGCGCGCGGTGCTGAAATCCGAAAAGGTCGCCTCGCTCGCGCTGGTCGACATCGACCGCCGCGCCGTCGAGATGGCCCGGCGCAATGTGGGCGAGGCGCGCGCCAGCGTGCACTGGGCCGACTTGCGCGGGCCGGAGCCGGCCCTGTCGGGGCTCGACTTCGTCGTCACCAACCCGCCCTTCCACGACGGCGGCGCCGAGGATCAGGCGCTCGGCAGCATCTTCATGGCCCGCGCGGCGGCGGCCCTGCGGCCCGGCGGCACGCTGCATCTCGTGGCCAACGCCCACCTGCCCTACGAGGCGCCCCTGCGCGCCGCCTTCCGCACCGTCACGCCGGGCGTGACGGAAGGCGGCTACAAGCTGTTCGAGGCGCGCAAGTGAAGGCGGTGCGGCTCGACCGGCTGCTCGCCAATCTCGGCTACGGCTCCCGCCGGGAGGTGGAGGGGCTGGCCCGCGCCGGCCGCATCCGCCTCGAAGGGCAGGCGCTGACGGACGCTTCGCAGCGCATCCCGCTCGATCCCGACCTGCCGGCCCGGATGACGGTCCAGGGCGAGGGGCTCGATCCGTTGCCGGGCGTCTGCCTGATGCTGCACAAGCCCCTCGGCGTCACCTGCTCGCACAAGGAGGCGGGGGCGCTGGTCCACGGCCTGCTGCCCGAGCGCTGGCGGCGACGCGATCCCGCCGTCTCGACGGTCGGGCGCCTCGACAAGGAGACCTCGGGCCTGCTGCTGATGACCGATGACGGCGCCCTGCTGCACCGGATCATCTCGCCCAAGGCCGACGTCGCCAAGCGCTACGCGGTGACGCTGGCCCGCCCGCTCCAGGGCGACGAGGCGGCGATCCTCGCCTCCGGCGAACTGATGCTGGAGGGCGAGGACAAGCCGCTGCTGCCGGTGGAGATGGAAGCCTCCGACGCGACCCGCTGCACCGTGACGCTGCACGAGGGCCGCTACCATCAGGTCCGGCGCATGTTCGCGGCGCTCGGCAACCATGTCGACGCGCTCCACCGCGACCGCGTCGGCGGCCTGACCCTGCCGGCCGATCTGGAGGCGGGGGCGTTCCGGATTCTGGGGCCGGGCGAGATCGCCGCCGTCTTCGCAGGGTGAGCGGCTTCCGGAGCCGGCACGATGCTCCAGATTCCCGATGTCGCGTCGTCTTTTTCCGAAGGCCCGCCGCCACCTTTCGGGACGAGGCTCACGTGCTGCTCGATCTCCTTCACCTCCTGACCACCCCGGCGCCGCGCCCCCAGCGCCGGCTCGGCTACCGGCGCGACAGCATCTGGCTGATGTCGCGGGCGCGCCGCTGCCGGGAGGCGTGGGCGCCGCACCTCGACGCCAGCCGAGCGGCGATGCGCACGGCCATCGCGGCGGCGCGGCGGCGCGACACCGCCGTGGTGCTGGGCTCCGGTCCTCTCGCCGACGTGCCGCTGGACGATCTGGCCGGGAGCTTCCGGCGGGTCGTGCTGGTCGACGCGGTTCATCCGCGGCCGGCCCTGCGCGCCGCGCGGGCATTCCCCAACGTCGAGATCCTGACGGCGGATCTGAGCGGCGCCATGGCGCTGATGGTGGGCACGGCCCCCGACCTCGAACCGGGCCTGCCGCCGGTCTGCGCCGCGCCCTCGACCGATCTCGTGATCTCGGCCAACCTCCTGTCGCAACTGCCGATCCGGCCGGTCGAGCGGCTGGAGGCGTCCCGGCGCGGCTTCGGTCCCTGGACACCCGACGAGGGTGACGCCTTCGGCCGGCGCATCGTCGAGGGGCATCTCGATGGGCTGGCCCGGCTGTCGGCGAAGGTCTGCCTCGTCACCGACATCGACGAGACCGAGGAGGATCGGCAGGGCCGCGTGCACGCACGGCACGACCTGCTCTACGGCGCGCGGCTCGGCGCGCCCGAGCGGGAATGGGAGTGGGATCTCGCCCCGTTCGGCGAGACGGCGCGCGGCCGCCGCCTGGTCCACCGCGTCGTCGGTTTTTCCGAGTGGCGGCGATGAGCGAGAGCGCAGCGTGGAGGCCAATCGCCCGCACAATTCTCAGAGCAATTTAAGAGACGAGTTCCGGCGGTCCGGCTGTCTCGCCGATCTCCACGGCTTATCTGACTGCTTCATCCGATTCGCCCTTATTCATTCGATCGAACGAGGGAGTATTCGGAAGCGACACGCGGAAAAACCAGAAAATGCAGTCGGGAGGTTCTTGCACGATGCGCCGCTTCTCCGCCCTGTTCCTCGCCGCCGTCCTCCTGCCGGGGACGGCGCAGGCCCTGACCATGACCGATACGCTGGAGGCGTGGCGGCAGAGTTCGGCCATGGACCGCCTCCAGCTCGCCACCCGCTTCGGCAAGTCGTTCGTCTCGCTCAACGAGAGCTTCACCGCGGGCTACTTCGTCAAATGCATCGACGAGGTGGCCGGCTACGCGAACGCGCAGAAGGCCAAGATCGAGGACGCGATGCGCGAATGCGTCGCCTCGCAGCTCCGGATGACCGGCAAGGGCCAGGGCGACGAGTAGCACTGGGACACGAGCAGCGCTCCTCATACGATATCCGGTTGATGACTTCGGCCTCTCCTACGTCATCGCGAGGCGAAGCCGTGGCGATCCAGGTCGCGCCCTTTCCGGACAGGTCGCGCGTCCTGGATCGCTTCGCTGCCGCTCGCGATGACGGAGGGTGGCGAAACCCGAAGCGATCGATCGGAAACGGTATCAGATCTCGATCTCGGTGCCGATCTCGATGACCTGGCGGGCCGGCACGCCGAAGTGGACGCCGGTGCGCTCGGCGTTGTTCTGCATCACCGCGAACACCGCCTCGCGCCAATCCGACATGCCGCGCCGGTCGGAGACGGGGACGATCGTCTCGTGGCCGACGAAGACCGTGACGTCTTCGGCGAATTCCCGCGGCAGCAGGCCGGCGCCGACGGCGCAGTCCAGGCCCTCGGGGATCGAGGCCGTCTGCATGAAGCCGTAACGCAGCACCACGCGGCGGATGTCGGGGGTGATCTCGGTGACCTCGGCGCGCTCCTCCCGCGGCACCGTCGGCGTTTCCTCGAACAGGGCGGTGACGATCAGGATGCGGGCGTGCAGCGCGCCCAGACGCTCGACGAGGCGCATCATCGGCAGCGGAACGCCCTCCGTGGCCGAGGACAGGAAGATCGCCGAGCCCGGCAGCGTCTTCGGCGGATCCCGGCGCAGGCCGTCCAGGAAGCGGTCCTCCGGCCGGCGCAGGGCCCTGCGTGCCTGCTCCAGACAGGCATTGCCCTTGCGCCATGTCAGCATCAGGAAGGCGACGGCGCCCGCGAGCAGCAGCGGAAACCAGCCGCCCTCGAACAGCTTCACGCTGTTGGCGGACAGGAAGATCAGGTCGATCAGCAGGAAGGACCCGTTGACGGCGAGCACGGCGGCGAGCGCGTAGCCCCATTTGCGGGCGACGAGGCCGGCGAGCAGCGTCGTGATCGCCATCAGCAGCGACACGGCGATGCCGTAGGCGCCCGCCAGGGCGTCGGAGGAGCGGAAGATCAGCACCGCCGAGAGGGTGGCGGCGGCCAGGATCCAGTTCACGGTCGGCACGTAGATCTGTCCGCGCTCGTCGGAGGCGGTGTGGACGATGCGCAGCGGCGGCAGGAAGCCGAGCTGGATCGATTGCCGGGTCAGCGAGAACACGCCCGAGATCACCGCCTGCGAGGCGATGACGGCGGCCAGCGTCGCCAGCCCGATCAGCGGGTAATGCAGGGCGGTCGGCGCGAGGCGGTAGAACGGGTTCTCGGCCGCGGACGGATCGACCAGCAGGATCGCGCCCTGCCCGAAATAGTGGATCACCAGCGCCGGCAGCACCAGGGCGAACCACGCGACCCGGATGGCCCGCGCCCCGAAATGCCCGAGATCGGCATACATCGCCTCGCCGCCGGTGACCGCGAGGAAGGCGGCGCCGAGCATGGCGAAGCCGACATGCAGGCCGGCATGGGCCGTGAATTCCACGGCGCGCAGCGGATTGACCGCGGACAGGATCTGCGGCGCCTGCAGGATGCCGCCCACGCCCATCGCCGCCAGCACGACGAACCAGAGCAGCATCACCGGGCCGAAGATCCGGCCGATGAAGGCCGCCCCCTGGCGCTGAACGAGGAACAGCGCGACGAGGATCGCGAGCGCGATCGGCACCACGGAGCGGTCGAGGCTCGGGGCATCGACCTTGAGGCCCTCGATCGCCGAGAGCACCGAGATCGCGGGCGTGATCGCCCCGTCGCCGTAGAGCAGGGCGGCGCCGACGAGTCCGACGACGAGCAGCAGCGCCTGCCAAGAGCCGGGCCGGGCGTGGCGGGCGCCGAGCAGCGCCAGCATCGCGACGATGCCGCCCTCGCCGCGGTTGTCGGCGCGCAGGATCAGCACCGCGTATTTCAGCGAGACGACGAGGATCAGCGCCCACAGGATCAGCGAGACGGCACCGGTCACCGCGGCCGCGCTCGGCTCGGTCCCCTGGCTCGCCGCGCGCACCGCCTCCTTGAGGGCGTAGAGCGGGCTGGTGCCGATATCGCCGTAGACGACGCCGAGGGTGCCGACGAGGAGGCCCGCCCCGAGGCGCCGCCCCGGCCCGGAGGCCGAAACATCCGCGTCGGGGTCGTGGGCGGCGGGCTGGCTCAAGACGGTGCTCCGGAAGCGGGGCCGATCGTGGCGGCTCACATGGCATCCGATCGATCCCTTCGGGATGGCGGATGCCGGCTTCGCTCAAGCGCCGCGCAGGCTTGCCGATACGGTCGCCGCTCTCATCAGGCGGCGACCGTATCATCTACGGAGCCGCGGAATAAAAGCCAGGGCCCTTCGTGTCGGCGCGGCGTCGGCCGTCAGGGCGACTGGGGAGGGGCCGCGTCCGGTGCCGCCCTGTCCGGAGCGGAGCCCTTGTCGCGCAGGCGCGCGGCCCCGGCGGCGGCTTTCTCGCCGATGCGGGTGCGCAGATCCTCGGACAGCTCGATATCGACGAGGCGCCAGCCCCAGTCGCGCAGGCGCAGGCGCAGGCGGAACTGTTCGTGGCGGGGCCGGTCCGGCGGGACCGCGACCACCACGGAGCGGAAGCCGCGCATGTCGGAGGAGAGATAGTAGCGCAGCAGCCGCTTCAGGTCGGGGATGCGCAGCCCGTCGCGCCGCTCGTGCCGGTCGGCGGGCGCAGCGAGTTCGGCCCCCTGCGGCCAGCCGTCGTCGAGGAGATCGATCACCGCCTCCGGCGTCAGGGCCGATTCCATCACCGGCAGCGCGAAGGCCGCCGCCGCGTCGGCGATGCGCTGCCGCTCGCGCGGATCGAGCGCGGTGCTGTCGGCCTTCACCGCGGCGCTGATCTGACGGGCGAGCGACAGGCGCAGCGTGCGGAAGTTGACCCGCCGCTCCACCGCCGCCGTGTCGCCGGCCTGGACGGCGGCGGCGAAGCCGTAGAGCGACCAGAACGGCGTCAGCGTGTAGGCGAACCAGGCCACCACGGCGAGAAGGGGAACGAGCCACCACCGCATCGGATCAGCCGCGGGTCAGCCGCGGGCGCGTCATGCCGGATCCCGCGCCGGTTCGCCGGTCGCCCCGTGCCAGCCGGACAGCCCCGAGAAGGCCGCGACCACGCCCTCGTAGACCGGGCGCTTGAAGGGGATGATGAGGTCGGGCAGCGCCTCCAGCCGTTCCCAGCGCCACGCGTCGAACTCGGGCTTGTGCCGGCCGCCGCCGGGGGCGTCCACGTCGATCGCCGCCTCGCTGCCGGTGAGGCCGAAGGCGAACCATTTCTGGCGCTGGCCGCGGTAGCGGCCCTTCCAGGCCTGCTTCATGATCTCCGGCGGCAGGTCGTAGGCGAGCCAGTCGCGGGTCTCGCCCAGCAGCGTCACCGCCTCGGCGGGCACGTTGGTCTCCTCGTGGAGTTCGCGCAGGGCCGCGTCGAGGGGGGCCTCGTCGGCGTCGATCCCGCCCTGCGGCATCTGCCAGGCCCGATCGCCGTCGACGTGCTCGGGACCCGCCTCGCGCCTGCGCCGCCCGATGAAGACGCGGCCGTCGCGGCCGAACAGGGCGACGCCCACGCAGGGGCGGTAGGGCAGCGGGCTGCCCTCGGGCAGGCGCAGGAGGTCGTCGCTGGGGCGGGTCATCGCGGGCTCGTGCTGGCGGCGCGACCATAGGAGGCCGAACCGATGCGGGCAACGCCGACCTGCACCGACCGCACGGCTCCGACGCGTCCATGAAAAGGCGCGGGCGCCGCCCCGGCGGCCCCCCGCGCCCGTCCCCGCCCGCCGTGCGATCCTTACGCGGCGCGCACGCGCGCCAGGAAGCGGCCGACCTCGCCGCTCAGATGCGCGGATTGGCGCGACAGCTCCGAGGAGGCGGCGAGCACCTGGGCGGCATTGGCGCCCGATTCCTCGGCGGCCTGGGCCACGCCCGCGATGTTGCTCGTCACCTCGCCCGCGCCCATCGCCGCCTGGGAGACGTTGCGCACGATCTCCTGCGTGGCCGCGCCCTGCTGCTCCACCGCCGCCGCGATGGAGGCGGCCACCGCGCTGATCTCCTCGATCCGTCCGGTGATGCTGCCGATGGCCGTGACGGCATGGCCGGTGGTGTCCTGGATGCGGCCGATCTGAGCAGAGATCTCCTCGGTCGCCCGGGCCGTCTGGTTGGCGAGTTCCTTGACCTCGGACGCGACCACCGCGAAGCCCCGTCCGGCCTCGCCGGCGCGGGCCGCCTCGATGGTGGCGTTCAGCGCCAGGAGATTGGTCTGCCCGGCGATGGTGGTGATCATCGTCACCACGTCGCCGATCTTGGCGACCGCCGCGCTCAGTTCCCGCACATGGGCGGCCGTCCGCGCCGCCTCGCCGACCGCGGCCTGGGCGAGCATCGACGAGCCGCCGACCTGCCGCCCGATCTCCTGCACCGAGGCGCCGAGTTCCTCGGCCGCCGCCGCGACGGTGTTGACGTTGGCGGCGGCTTCCTCCGCCGCCGCCGCCACGCTGACCGACTGGCCGGCGGTGCGGGTCGCGGCGGCGGTCATGCCCTGCGCCGAGGCCTGCAACTGACTCGCGGCGGCCGAGACGAGGCTGACGACGCCGCCGACCGCGTGCTCGAAGCCGTCGGCCGTCTCGTGCATCGCCGCCTTGCGCTGGGCCTCGGCCCCGGCGCGTGCCAGCGCGCTCTCCTCTTCCAGGCCGCGCATCCGGATCAGGCCGTCCTTGAAGATCTGCACCGCATCGGCGATCGACCCGATCTCGGTCCGCCGGCCCCGATGCGGGATCGCGACGGAGAGATCGCCCGCGGCCAGCGCCTGCATCGGCGCGACCACCGAGGCGATGCCGCGGGTCACGCCGCGGATGATCAGCAGGGCCAGCAGGATCGAGAAAACGAGCCCGAGGGCGGTCACCGCGAAGCCGAGGTTGCGGGCCCACCGGAACACCGACTCGCCCGTTTCCATCGCGTGGGCGGCGCCCTCGTTGTTGAAGGCGATCAGCTTCTCCAGGGCGGCCGACATCGCCCGGCGCGGGGCGAGGCCGTTGGACTCGTAGTAGGTGAAGGCCTCGGCCTTCCGGCCCTGGCGCGAGAGGTCCATCACGACCCTGCGCTCGGCCTCGAACACGGCGTTCTCGCGCAGATAGGTCTCGTAGAGCGCCCGCTCCTCGGGGGAGGCGATCAGCGGCTCGTAGGCCGCGCGCCTGTCGGCCACGAGCTTGCCGAAGCGCTCGAAGTCCCGCTCCATGGCCGCCACCATCTGCGGGTCGGTGGCTTGGCTGTGCCGCAGCATCACGCCGTTCATCCGCGCCGCCGCCGTGTCGATCTCGCCGAGCAGGCGCATGCTGGGGAGCCAGTTGCGCTCGATGTCGAGCGCCTGCTCCCGCATGGCCTGGGTACTGAAATGTCCGAGTGTCCCGAGGCCGACGAGGAAGAGCGTCAGCACCGCGAAGGACGCGACCAGCTTGCTGCGGATGGGAAGGGATTGGAGCGACACGAAAAACTCCGGGCAGGAACCTCATGCCCGGATCGGCTCTGCGGGCGGAACGATCCTGCCGGTTAAACAGTTACCGGATCGCCAACTGTTGAACGGATTCGTTTGTCGCACTCCGGATTGGACTCTTCGCGGTTCGTTGGAGCCGTCGGTATTATTAGATAGTACTCGCCGTTACAGATATTGCATGTGTAAGTTTTGGTTCTGTCATGTGGGGAAGCGATCGTCATCGAAGCATCGTTGGAGGCGCTGTCTCCACTCGGCTCCCTGGCCGATGCCGGACGCAGTTGTCCGCGCGGAACACTGGAAAGGCCCGGCCGATATCGAACATCGTTCTTCTGGGGCGGTTCCGAAAGGTGGTTGCCGGCTTGTCGGAAAAGACGATGCGTTAGGGCGCGGCGCTCGACAGCTTCGCCACGCCGCCCGCCTGCCGGAGGGAGGCGGAGACCGGCACCAGCCGCACGCCGCGCGCCTCCAGATCCCGCGACCAGCGGGACAGACGGTCGATGGTCAGCGGCGAGGCGCCGGCGGAGGCGAGCGCGAAACCCTTCTGCCGCGCCAGCGTCTCCAGGCGGGCGAGTTCCGCGTCGATGGCGTCGGGCCGGGGGACCGCATCGACCACGATCCCGGCGCGGGCGGCCGGCAGCTTGGTCCTGGCCGCCACCCCCGCGAACGGCGTGCCGGGAAAGCTTCCGTCGTCCACGAAGCCGAGCCCGCGGGCGGAGAGTTCCTTCAGGACCGGCTCCAGGGCGGCGGCCTCGCTCATCAGCTTGGCGCCCATGAAGTTCACCACGCCGACGAAGCCGGGAAACCGGCTCATCGCCCAGGCGGTGCGGTCGAGGTTCTCCCCGGGCCGCGCGGCGGCGAGCAGGGTCTGCGGTCCGGGATCGCTGTCGGGATAGTCGAACGGCTCCATCGGCAACTGGAGCAGGATCTCGTGGCCGGCCTCGCGGGCGCGTGCGGCGGTCTTCTCCAGATCGCCGCCGTAGGGCGAGAGCGCGAGGCTGATCGCGGCGGGAAGCCGGGCGATGGCGCCCAGGGTGGCGGCCTCGCCGATCCCGAGCCCCGAGACCAGCACGGCGATGCGCGGGCTGGTGCCGGGCTCCTCCGGCCGGGCGTAGACGTCGAGCGGCCGCAGCCGGCCCTCGCCGATGCGGGGCAGGGGGCCGTGGCGCCCGCGCTCGGTCAGGCGCGGGTCGGGCGCCGGGTTGAGCTTGACCTGGGTCGCGTTCGGCACGCGGATGATGACCGGCGCGTCGGGCGCGGTCGAGCCGTCGGGGCGGACCACGCTGACGCCGGAGGCCTGCTCGACCTCCCGCGCCGATTGCGACGGGCCCGGAAGGGTCGGCGGCGCAGCCTCGGCCACGCGCGGAGCGGGCGCGGCGGGCTCGCGGATCTCGATCGTCGCGCTCGCGCGGGGCTCGCCGCCGCGGGGATCGCCGGTGAGCGCGACGCCGGCGGCGAGGAGGGCGAGCGCCAGCGAGACGGCGCCGGCCGCCGCGCCCGGCGTCGGGCGCAGGGCGAAGCGTGCGCGGACCGCCTTGCCCCCGACACCGAGGGGCTTCGTCAGGATGTCGTCGGCCGCGTCGCTCACCCGCCGTCCCGCCCCGCTGGCGCATGATCGGACGACCGGAGGCGGGCCTTCGACGAGAGACGGCCCGCAAACCCGGTCTGAGCCGGTATTGCGGGCCGTCATGGTTAATCTTTCGCTAACCGCGCGGCGGTTGTCCACCGCGGGCGGGACGATCAGTTCTGCGTGGCGGGCTTCGTCACGTTGGCCGCACCCTTCTGGATGCCGTGCAGGAAGTCGACCGCCGCGATGAGCTGCTTGTCCTTGGCCGGGTCCGGCGGGATGTAGGCCGAGGAACCGCCGCGCTCCTCGACATCCTTCTGCTTCAAGTGCCCCTTCAGGCCGGCCTCGCCCTTGGTCTCGTCCTTGCCCTTCAGATCGTCGGGCACCTCCTGCAGCACCTCCTGATCCGGCTCGATGCCCTTGGCCTGGATCGAGCGGCCGGACGGCGTGTAGTAGCGCGCGGTGGTGAGGCGCAGGGCGCCCTGGCCGCCGAGCGGGATGATCGACTGCACCGAGCCCTTGCCGAAGGAGCGCGTGCCCATGATCGTCGCGCGCTTGTGATCCTGAAGGGCGCCGGCCACGATCTCGGAGGCCGAGGCCGCGCCGCCGTTCACCAGCACGACGATCGGCTTGCCCTTGGCGAGGTCGCCGGCCTTGGCGGAGAAGCGCTGCGTCTCGTCCGGGTTGCGGCCGCGGGTCGAGACGATCTCGCCCCGGTCGAGGAAGGCGTCGGAGACCATCACCGCCTGGTCGAGCAGGCCGCCCGGGTTGTTGCGCAGATCGAGGACGTAGCCCTTGAGCTTGTCGGCGCCGATGTCGGTCTGGAGCTTCTCGATCGCCGTCTTGAGGCCGTCGAAGGTCTGCTCGTTGAACTGGGTCAGGCGCACGTAGCCGACGTCGTTGCTCTCGACCTTCGAGCGCACGGGGCGGATCTTGATGATGTCGCGGGTCAGCGAGACGTCGATCGGGTCCTTCGACTCCTTGCGGGAGATCTTCAGCTTCACCGTGGAGTTCACGGGCCCGCGCATCTTGTCGACGGCCTGATTCAGGGTCAGACCCTGGACCTGATCGTCGTCGATCTGGGTGATGATGTCGTTGGCGAGCAGGCCGGCCTTGGAGGCGGGCGTGTCGTCGATCGGCGAGACCACCTTGATCAGGCCGTCCTCCATGGTGACCTCGATGCCGAGGCCGCCGAACTCGCCGCGCGTCGTCGTCTGCATGTCGCGAAACGCCTTC
This sequence comes from Methylorubrum populi, assembly GCA_036946625.1. Taxonomy (NCBI): domain Bacteria; kingdom Pseudomonadati; phylum Pseudomonadota; class Alphaproteobacteria; order Hyphomicrobiales; family Methylobacteriaceae; genus Methylorubrum; species Methylorubrum populi. The sequence continues at coordinate 1,639,087 of JAQIIU010000002.1, read as the reverse complement.
GCGTCCATGTAGCTCGAATGCGGGTCGAGCGAGGTCAGCATGCCGTTGACGGCCGCCTCGATCAGCTTCGACTCGTCGGGCTTCTCGACGTAGTCGGTGCGCACCTTCTCGAACACGTCGCCGAACAGGCTCAACTGGCGGTAGGTCTCGGCCGAGGCCGCGATGGCGCTCGTACCGGACAGGAGCTGGGTCTGGGTCGACAGGGCCGAGGCGCCGATGCCGAGGGCCGCGCCGAGCAACACGAGGGACACTTTGCGCATTATCCGCGAACCTTCTCGCTGGAACTTCTCGCCCACCAGGGCTCCGGATCGATGGAGCCGCCGTCTTTCCTGAACTCGACGTACAGGACGGGATCGGCGCGATCATCGTCCCTCTGTGACGCAGCCTGCGCCCCGTTCGGCGGCGTGCTTGCCGGGATGCCGCTGCCCTCGCCCATCACGGCCACCGGTTCGCCCGCCAGCACGAACTGGCCGACCTCGACGTTGATCCGATCCATCCCCGCGAGCAAGAGATAGTAGCCGTCGCCCGCATTGATGATCAAGAGACGGCCGTAGGACCGGAAGGGCCCGGCGAACGAGACCCAGCCGTCCGCCGGAGAGGACACGACGGCCTTGGCCCGCGTCCGCAGCGAGATGCCGCGGGTGGTGCCGCCCTGGCCGTCGGGCTGGTTGAAGCCGCGCGCGAGGGTGCCGCTCGCCGGCCTGGGCAGCTCGCCGCGGGCCTCGGCGAACCTCACCTTGGGCGCGAGCCGGGCCGGATCGCGGGCGCCGGCCGCCGCGAACTTTTCCTGGACCGCCCGCTGCTCCCGCTCCGCGGCGGCCCGGGCCTCGTCGGCGGCGCGGCGGGCGCTCGACAACTCGCCCTCCATCCGGTCGACGAGATCCTTCAGCGACTTGGCCTGGCTGCCGAGTTCGGCGCTCTTCTGGCGCTCGGCGGTGAGGCTGGATTCCACCTCCGCCTGCCGGCTGCGGCGGGCCGCGATCAGGGCGTCGAGGCGCTGGCGCTCGGCGGCCCAGCCGGTGAGATCCTTCCTGAGGGCCTCGCGGTCGGCGGCGATCAGTCCGCGCACGCGCACCAGTTCGGCGAGGTCGCCCGCCAGCGTGTCCGCCTCGCCGCGCAGTTCCGGCACCACGGCGCCGAGCAGCATCGAGGTGCGGATCGCCGCGAGCACGTCCTCGGGCCGCACCAGCACCGCGGGGGGCGGGCGCCGGCCCATGCGCTGGAGCGCGGCCAGGATCTCGGCGATCACCGCCCGGCGCGCGATCAGCGACTTGCGGATCGCCGCGTCGCTGTCGGTCAGCGCGCGCAGGCGCTCCTCCAGCCGGTTCAGCCGATCCTCGGTCGCCCGGGCCTGGCGCCCGGCATCGAGCAGGGCGGCGCTGAGCTTGGTCCGGTCCGAGCCGATCGCGGCGATCTCGGCTTCGAGCGCGGCGCGGTTGCCGGCGCTCGCCGCGAGCGCCTCCTCGATCTGCCCGAGGCTCTGGGCGCGCCGGTCGCGCTCCTCCTGCGTGCGCCGCATCGCCTCCGGATCGGGCGTGCCCTGCTGCGCACGCACCGGCGCGCCGACGACGCCCGCGACGGCGAGGGCCGTCAGCAGGGCGGTCGGGAGGGGCGCGCGCCGTGGGTGAGCCGTCACCGCTCGTCTCATGCCTCGGGATCGCCCCGGTGATAGGGGTGACCGGCCAGGATGGTCAGGGCCCGGTAGGCCTGCTCGAGGGCGAGCACGCGCACCAGACCGTGCGGCAGTGTCGCCGCTCCGAAGGCGAGAATATGGTCGGCGCGGGCCCGCACGCGCTCGTGAAGCCCGTCCGCCCCGCCGACGACGAGGACGAGGGCGCTGCGCCCCGCGTCGCGCCACGCTCCGACCCGGGCGGCGATGCGCTCGCTCGGCCAGTCGGAGCGCCCGCGCTCGTCGCAGGCGATCACCGCGGCATCCGCCGGCACGAGCGCCAGGATCGCCTCGGCCTCTTCCGCCACGCGGTCGGGAGCGCGGCGCGCCCGGGATTCGGGGATCTCGGCAAGGTCGCAGGCCGTGATGCTGAGGCCCCGGCCGAGCGCGACGGCGCGCTCGCGGTAGCGGACGGCGAGATCCCGCTCCGGCCCGTTCTTCAGGCGGCCGATGGCGACGACGAGGAGACGCAAGGGCGGGCGGTGGTTCGAGAGCGGGCGAAGCATCGCCGGGACGGCACGCCCATAGCACGATCGTGCGCGGCGTCAGCCCCGAAACCGGCGGCGCGGACGACAGGGCGCCGGACGCGAACCGACGTTCTTTCAGCGCCTCTCCCCAGTCCCTCGCGGCCGTCGTTCCGGGGCCGCGAGCGGAACCCGGAATCCATCCGTGATGGGGCGCCGAGGCCGGTCGTAGGTTGCGGGTTCGCTTGTCGGCGCGACCGACGCCGGCGAGGATTTCTCCGCCTTCGTGCCCGCCGGCTCCCTGTGTCTCGCCGCGGCGCTGATGGCACGGTTCGTCGGGACGCGGCCTGACCCGGGACGGCTCAGGCGACCCCGTGCTCGCGGAACCACGCCCGCAGCTTGGCCCAGGCGTCCGCCGCCGCGGCCTCGCGGTAGGTCGGGCGGTAATCGGCGAAGAAACCGTGCGGCGTGTCCGGGTAGACCTCGATCCGCGAGGGGCTGCCCGCCGCCTTCAGCCTCTCCTGCATCTCGGCGACGATCGGGGCGGGAATGGTGTCGTCCTTGCCGCCGTAGAGCCCGAGCACCGGCGCCTTCAGGGCGGCGGCGACGTCGACCGGGTTGCGCGGCTTCAAATCCGAGACCGGCGCGGCCGCGCCGCCGAGGATGCCGTAGAAGGCGACGCCCGCCTTCAGCGCCGGGGACTGCGCCGCGTAGAGCCAGACGATCCGCCCGCCCCAGCAGAAGCCGGTGATGCCGAGCCGCCCGGTATCGGCGCTGCCGCTCCGGCCCGCGAAGGCGACCGTCGCGTCGAGGTCGCTCATCACCTGCGCGTCCGGCACCTTCGGCACGATCTGCGTGCGGATCGTCGGGATGTCGGCGGTGGAGGCGTCGCCCTGGCGGGCGAACAGGTCGGGTGCGATGGCGTAGTAGCCGAGCTTGGCCAGCCGCCGGCAGACGTCGCGGATGTGCTCGTGGACGCCGAAGATCTCCTGCACGACCAGCATCGCCGGGAAGGGGCCGCCCGTGGCCGGCATCGCCCGGTAGGCCGGGATCTCGACGCCGAGCGAGGGCACCTTCACCTCGTCCGCCGTCAGCCCGTCCGTGGGCGTCGTGATCGTCGCCGCCGCGACCGGCTGGACCGCGAGGGCGAACCCGGCTCCGAGGCTCGTCTTCAGGAAGGCGCGGCGGCCGGGCTGGGCGCCCGCGCTCGCGCAAACGTGTCGGGGTTCTTCCTGCATGGCGCCCTTCCTCCCGGGTTCGATTCCTTCTACCTGCACCGCCGGTCCGCGGGAACCGGCGCGAGGCCGCCCCGCCTCGAACCGCGCCCGGTGCCTTGCCCGGTGCCTTGGCCACGCAAGGACACGAATGACCTTCCACGATCCCGCGCATGACACAGCGCATGACACAGCGCACGACACAGGGCATGCGGCGCCGGCCCGCCTCGACCGGAAGGCGGTCGGCGCCGTCGTCCTCGGCAACGCGCTGGAATTCTACGACTTCACGATCTACGCCTTCTTCGCCAAGTCGATCGGCGCCGCCTTCTTCCCCTCGGACAGCGCGACCGACAGCCTGCTCGCCTCGCTGGCCCTGTTCGGGATCGGCTACGTGATGCGCCCGGTCGGCGGCGTCGTGATCGGCGCCTTCGCCGACCGGGCCGGGCGCAAGCCCGCCATGCTCGTCACCATCGCCCTGATGGCCGTCGGCATGCTGATGCTGGCGGCCTGCCCCGGCACGGCGGTGCTCGGGGGCTGGGCGCAGGTCGTCGTCATCGCCGGGCGGCTGATCCAGGGGCTGGCGCTCGGCGGCGAGGTCGGGCCCTCCACCGCCTTCCTGATCGAGGCGGCCCCGGCCCGCCACCGCGGCTTCGTCGCGAGCTGGCAGATCGCCAGCCAGGGCTGCGCCGCCCTGGTCGCCGGCCTCGCCGCCACCGGGCTGACGCTGGTTCTGGGCGATGCGGCCATGGCCGATTGGGGCTGGCGGCTGATGTTCGGCCTCGGCCTCCTCGTCGTGCCCGTCGGCCTCGTGATCCGCAGCCACCTGCCGGAGACGGCGGGCGAGGGCCTCGACCCCGCCGCCGCGTCCTCGACCGGCGCGGTGCTGGGCCGGCTGCTGCGCCGGCACGGGCGGATGCTCGGCCTCACCTTCCTCGTCATCGCCGCCTCGACCGTCTCGAACGCCGTCGGCACCAACATGCCGGTCTATGCCGGGGCGACGCTCGGCCTCTCGGAGATGGCGGCCAACGCCGTGCCGATCGCGCTCGGCCTCGCCTCGGTGGCCTTCCCCCTGCTCGGCGGCTGGCTCGCCGACCGGTTCGGACGCAAACCGGTGATGATCTGGCCGCGCGCGCTGATCCTCGTGCTCGCCGTGCCGGCCTTCCTGTGGATGCTGCGCGCCCCGAGCGCCCTCAGCGTCTACGCCGTCACCTTCCTGCTCTCGGCCCTGTCCTCGATCAACGCGGCGGCGATCATCGTCGGCATCCCCGAATCGCTGCCGCGGGCGGTGCGCAGCGCCGGGCTCTCCATCGTCTACGCCCTCGCGGTCTCGATCTTCGGCGGCAGCACGAACTACCTCGTGAACTGGCTCATCGCCGCGACCGGCGACCGGATGGCCCCGGCCTACTACCTCGCCGCCTTCAGCCTGATCGGCACGGTCGCCGCCGGGCTGCTGCCGGAGACGCGGGGGCGCGACATCCATGTCGATGCCGCGACGCGGGGGTGAGGCGTCCGGTCTCGCAGCATTCCGCAAGGCGGCTCCGGTCTTCCGGAAGAAGACGATGCGCGGATCGCCGAAGCTGATCGTTGGGGTTGATCCGCTCTCGATCTCACGCAGACCTTCACGATGTCCGCTTCACGGCATTTCGCTATGCTGGTTTCCTATGGATGGTTCTTTTGAAAAAGTTCGTTTCGGATGGTCTTCGCCGGCATCCGAAACAGACCGGCCTTTTCGGTTCGGCTGGAGTACACCCGTAGCGAACCGACGCCATCCGGCACGTTTCGACCCATGCCAGTCGTGCGGACAGTCACCGGCTGATCCCGAAAGCAGCCATCGTAGGCCGTTTGGCAACTTCGTCTCGGGGTCGGAAGCGGCCCCTGCTGGTCAGCTATCAGAGGTTCGACAGCGTGCGCCCGCGGGCCGCCTTGATGACTTCGTGCGCGGGGATGTTGACCCAGGCGTCGCCGCCAGTATCCGCCCCCGCTTCCAGCCAGTCGCCCACGATCCGGTAGCCGAGGGTGTAGCCGAGCCAGCGCGGATACCGTCCTCCGAAGCCGAAGAACCACGCGCGGTGGTCATGTCCGTTGCCCACGAGCGTCGCATTGTCCGGCAAGTTGGCCGCGAGCACCTCGTCGGTGACGGCGCATTCCCACGGCTCGGGTGGCGAGCTGAACAGGCGGCTGACGAACTGCCCCGCCAAGCCCTCGCTCACCAGGGCCTCACCCAGCGTCCAGCCGTAGCCGGGACCGGCCATGCGCATGCAGTGGTGGGCCTCGTGCGCCACGGTCCGGCGCAGGTCTCCATTGCGCAGTGCGCGCGAGAAGTTGGGGTTGTCGGGGTCGATGGTGAGGGAGAACAAGCCAGGGCGCATGGCCTGTCCTGTCGTGCCAGTCTCCGGGATCACCGCGCCGGGCAGACGCTGCACGAGGATATCGAGTGGTGACACTGGCAGCACGCCCGCTACAGCCTTTCGGGCGATCTCGACCTCCTCGGCGATGGTGCTACGCCAGGGACCCAAATCGCCGGACGCCTCAAGCCAATGTAGCCGCCACGTCATCCTATGCCTCGTCGGGCTCCATAGCCTCATCCTGCCGTGGGTGGCAGGATGGGACAACTCCGCCTACGGGTCGGAGACAAGCGCGGCGGCGACGTCCGCTTCACGCCATTGCGGCCCGAAAGCGGATCGGCAGATCCTGAAGAGTTTCGGTCGCCGTGAGGCGTACGAAAGTCGTGGATGAGCGTGTGGACGAAGAAGAAGCGCAGGGCGGAGACGATGGCGTTCATCGTCGGCACGCCGAGGCCGACCTCCTGTTGGGCGATCTGGAAGCGGCGCAGGTCGTCGCCGGTCGCGGTATCGGGCGATCGCCGCAGGAAGGCAGCCAGCCGCCCGACGTCGCGGATGTAGTTGCGCTGCGTCGCCCGGGAGAACCGGCGCAGGGTCATATCGTCGATCAGGCGCTGACGCAGCGAGCCGCCGGCAGCGGCGGGAACGGCAAGGACGGTCATGGGATGGCTCCGCTCGAAGGAAGGGAGCCGGGATCGTCCGCCCGAGCTGGGCGCCCCTCAATCGGCGCAGGGCGTTCGGGTCAATCCGCCGACCTCGAAGCTGCCACCCATCCCGCGCGAGCGGGTTCGTTCATCCACCCGTAGCAGCCATTCGCACAGTCAAGCTGATTGGGTTTTGACCCTAGGTGTTTGATCCCAGGGTTTGATGGTGCACTCTTCACGTTGGAGTGGAGGGACGCGCTATGGGCCAAGTTCTTCACGGCAGCGCCACCACGACGGAGGCAGTCCGTCGAGCGATCCAGCATAGTCAAGCGAGCCTGAGGGCGCTCTCGAAGCGCTACGGGATCAACCGGAAGACGGTCGCCAAGTGGCGGCAGCGGACCTCGGTCGCCGATCAGCGCACGGGTCCGAAGGATCCCCGCTCGACGGTGCTGTCACAGGAGGACGAGGCGGTCGTCGTCGCCTTTCGCCGCCATACGCTCCTGCCGTTGGACGACTGCCTCTACGCGCTCCAGGCGACGATCCCGCACCTGACCCGTTCGTCGCTGCATCGGTGCCTGCAGCGCCACGGCATCAGCCGACTGCCGGAGGTCGACGGTGACAAGCCCAAGCGGTCACGCTTCAAGACCTGCCCGCTCGGCTATTTCCACATCGATCTGGCCGAGGTTCACACAGCCGAAGGGCGACTCTACCTGCTCGTCGCTATCGACCGCACGACCAAGTTCGCCTTCGTTGAGCTCCACGAGAAGGCCACGCGGCGGGTCGCAGGTGACTTCCTCCGCCATCTCATCGAGGCCGTGCCTTACAAGGTGCACACGGTGCTCACCGACAACGGCACCCACTTCACCACGCCCGGCAACGTCGCCTCGGCCGCTTCCGTCATCAAGGAGGCGATTGTAGCCGGCGAGACCTTCCGAGCCCACAGCTTCGAACTTGCCTGCGCCCGCAACGATATCGACCATCGGCTGACCAAACCGCGCCACCCCTGGACGAACGGTCAGGTCGAGCGGATGAACCGCACGATCAAGGACGCGACGGTCAAGCGCTACCATTACGACAGCCACGCGCAACTCCGTGCGCACTTGGCCGACTTTGTCAGCGCCTACAACTTCGCACGCCGTTTGAAGACCCTGCGCGGCCTCACGCCCTACGAAGCCATCTGCAAGGCATGGTCCGCTGAGCCCGGCCGCTTCAGGTCAAACCCGCTCCACCAAATGCCGGGACCAAACAGATAGAGCGGTTCGCGCTCCGCCGCGAACCAACCTCGACGACGGCGCGACAGCGCGTTGCACGTGTTCAAGGTTTCACGGCATGGCAGCCATGTAATCACCGGGTTGTACGCCCCCCGCGCTTGTAGTAGCCGACCACCGGGGTCAATAAATTTTTGAACGGTGCGAAAAATAAAATGAAGAATGACGATAAAATGCACATCCGCCCCGCCGATGCGCAGCATAGCCCGTTCGCGATGAACCGTCGTCACGTCATCGGCGGCGCCCTGGCGGGGCTGGCGGCGACGGCGCTGCCGGGATCGCCGCTGCTGGCCGCCGACGAGCCCCGGAAGGTCGACGTCCTGCTGATCGGCGGCGGCATCATGAGCGCGACGCTCGGCGTCTGGCTGCGCGCGCTCGAACCCGACTGGTCGCTGGAGATGGTCGAGCGGCTCGACGGCGTGGCGCTGGAAAGCTCCAACGGCTGGAACAACGCCGGCACCGGCCACTCGGCGCTGGCCGAGCTGAACTACACGCCGGAGGATTCCAAGGGGAACATCCAGATCGGCAAGGCCGTCGAGATCAACGAGGCCTTCCAGGTCACCCGTCAGTTCCTGGCCTGGCAGGTCCGGCAAGGCGTGCTGAAGAACCCCCACTCCTTCATCAACGCCACGCCCCACATGAGCTTCGTCTGGGGCGAGGACAACATCACGTATCTGCGCAAGCGCTACGAGGCGCTGAAGGCGAGCCCGCTGTTTGCCGGGATGGAATTCTCGACCGACCCCGAGCAACTGAAGAAGTGGGTGCCCCTGATGATGGAGGGGCGCGACCCGAAGCAGAAGGTCGCCGCCACGTGGTCGCCGCTCGGCACCGATTGCGAGTGGGGCGAGGTCACCCGCCAGTACGTCGCCGCCCTGAAGAGCGGGCCGAACTTCGATCTGCGCCTCTCCACCGAGGTCGAGAGCTTCGAGCGCATCAAGGACGGCAACGATGGGCACACGAACGATGGGTACAGGTGGCGCGTTACCTCGAAGAACCTGAAGGACGGCACCCGGCAGACGGTCGATGCCCGGTTCGTGTTCATCGGTGCGGGCGGCGGCGCCCTGCACCTTCTGCAGAAATCCGGCATCCCGGAGGCCGACGACTATGCCGGCTTCCCCGTCGGCGGCTCGTTCCTCGTCACCGAGAACCAGGACGTGGCCCTGCGCCACCTCGCCAAGGCCTACGGCAAGGCCTCGGTCGGCTCGCCGCCGATGTCGGTGCCGCACCTCGACACGCGGATGCTCGACGGCAAGCGCGCGATCCTGTTCGGGCCGTTCGCGACCTTCTCGACCAAGTTCCTGAAGGAGGGCTCCTACTTTGACCTGCTCTCCTCCACGACCACCAGCAACGTCTGGCCGATGATCCAGGTCGGCGTGGAGCAGTACCCGCTGATCGAGTACCTCGCCGGCCAGGTGATGCTCTCCGACGAGGACCGCTACCAGGCCCTGCGCGAATACTTCCCCGACGCGAAGAAGGACGAGTGGCGCCTCGTCCAGGCCGGCCAGCGCGTGCAGATCATCAAGCGCGATCCCGAGAAGGGCGGCGTGCTGAAGCTCGGCACCGAGGTGGTCGCGGCGAAGGACGGCAGCATCGCCGCCCTGCTCGGCGCCTCGCCGGGCGCCTCGACCGCCGCGCCGATCATGCTGAACGTGCTGGAGAAGGTTTTTGCGAAGAAGGTCGCCAGCCCCGAGTGGCAGGCGAAGATCCGCCAGATCGTGCCGAGCTACGGCACGCGGCTGAACGACGATCCGCAGCGGGTGCAACAGGCGCTGGCCTATACCAGCGAGCACCTGCAGCTCACCCCGCCGCCGCAGATCGGCGCCCCGGCGCCGGCCCCCGCCCCGGCCGAGATGGGAACCGTCAAGCCGGTCCCCGACATGGCGCCGTAAGAGTGCCTCACAAAACTCCCGATCACCGTCCGCGCCCACTCCGGGCGCGACAGCGCAGCGGGAGTTTTGTGAGAGACACCAAGGCCCGCAGCCGACCGATCCCGCGGGCCCGTGCAAGCCTGCGGGATACGCCCGTCATCGCGAGGCCGTCCGGCGTCGCGCCGCCGGATCGCTTCGCTGACGCTCGCGACGACGGTCTGAGGCACCCTCCTCGTCATTGCGAGGCGGAGCCGAAGCAATCCAGGCCGCAACGGTGCCGGACGAGGCTCGCGAAGCCGAAACCATCCGAAGCCGCTCTCACGCCTCCCTGGCCCCGTCCTCGATGTAGAGTTCCTCCAGCAGCACCTTGATCACCGCCACCAACGGCAGGGCCAGGGCCACGCCCCACAGGCCGAACAGCACGCCGAGCAGGAGCTGGCCGGCGAAGATCGTCGCCGCCGGCAGGTCGAGGGCGCGGCGCTGGATGAAGGGGGTGAGCCCATAGCTCTCCGCCGCCTGCACCGCGAGATAGACGCCGAGCGCCCCGAGCAGGGCGTTGAAGCCGGAGGCGAGGCTGCTCAGCACGATCACCACGCCCGCGATCAGCGGCCCGATCGTCGGCACGAAGGCGAGCAGGCCCGCCTGGAGCCCGAGGATCAGCGCGCCGCCGATGCCGAGGACGCCGAGCCCCGCCCAGGTCAGCCCGAAGATCGCCGCCATGGTCACGAGCTGGCCGAACAGCCAGTGCCGCAGGGTCTCGCCCGCGCCGTCGAGCACCCGCGCGCCGGTCTCGCGGTGGCGCGGCGGCACCAGCCGCAGGGCGCCGTCGCGGTAGCTGCCCGGATCGACGGCGATGGCGACGCCGAGGAAGACGATCACGAGGACGTTGCCGAGCGCGTCGAACAGGGCGATCACCACGGTCGCCGCCGGCCCGAGCACGCTGCCGGCATCCGACAGGAGCGAGCCGGGGCTCTTCAGCGCCCCCGAGGCGAGGCCGGCGAGGCCGCTCTCCTTCCGGCTCTTCCCGTCCTCGCTCTGACCGGCGTCGTCACCGGCGCCCGGGCCGGTCCCCTGCCCGCCGCCCTGGCTCACGGCCGGAGCGCCCTGCGACAGGTCGATCTCGATGCCGCGCTGCTTCAGCCAGTCGCGCACGGTCTCCGATTGCTGGCGCACCGTGGTGCCGAGGTCGCGCGCCTGGCTCGCCACGGTGGCGCCGCCGAAGGCGGAGAGCCCGAAGGCGAGGGCGGCCAGCGCGAGGCAGGCCAGCGCGAGGCGAAAGCCCCGCGGGATCGGCAGCACGTGGCCGAGGCCCCGGGTCAGCCCGTCGAGGAAGACGGCGAACAGCACGCCGGCGAAGATCAGCAGCAGCGTCGCCGCCGCCGTCCAGGCGAGCCAGAGCAGGGCTGCGAAGGCCACGACCGCGATGCCCGCGGCAGCGAGGCCGCGCGCCCCGGGCAGGCTGGGAGAGGATGCCGTCATGAGGGATTCCGTTCGCGGTGTTCGGGCCAGGCCCAGGATGTCAGACCCAGGATGTCAGACCCAGGATGTCAGACCCAGGATGTCAGACCCAGGATTCGGCGGCGTCGGCGTCGGCCTGCGTCGCCTCCACCCAGCCTCCGGTGCGGCCGTCGGCGAGGTGCTCGCGCTTCCAGAAGGGGGCGCGGGTCTTGAGGTAGTCCATCAGGAAATCGGCCGCGGCGAAGGCGGCCTTGCGGTGGGGCGAGGCGGTGACGACGAGGACGATGCCCTCGCCCGGCCGCACCAGCCCGTGGCGGTGGATCACCCGCAGGGCCTGGACCGGCCAGCGCGCCCGCGCCTCCGCCGCCACCCGGGCGATCTCGGCCTCGGCCATGCCGGGGTAATGCTCCAGCTCCAGCGCGGCGAGGCGGCCGGCCTCGTCGCGGCACAGGCCGGAGAAGGTCACGACCGCCCCCGCGCGCCCGGCCAGCTCGGCCTCGATCCGGGCGATCTCGGCGGCGGTGTCGAAGGGCTCGGACTGGATGCTGACCGTCATGACCGTCTTTTTCGGGAACGCCGCCGGAACCCCTCTTGTCGGGCGGAGGGGGCCGCGCGATCCGTTTTCGCGAGGCCCTGTTACCTCGTTTGCCCGTGCGCCTATATGGCTCGGCAATGAGACTGCGCCACCGGCGCCCTTTCTCGAAAAGCGAGCCGCGCCCGTGACGCCCGACCTGATCCTGCCCTACGACGGTGTCCTGCCCGTCTTCGCCAGCCGCCCCGTCTGGTGCGGGCGCGCCAGCACCGTGATCGGCGCGGCGACGCTCGGGGCCCAGGCCTGGCTCGGCGACGACAGCGTGATCCGCAGCGACGGGCAGCCGATCACCGCGGGCGAGCGCTTCTGGCTCGGGGCCCGCTCCACCGTCCACATCGCCACCGAATCGCTGCCGACCCGGATCGGCGACCGGGTCACGGTGGGCCGCAACGCGGTGGTGCATGCCTGCACCGTCGGCTCGGACGTGGTGATCGAGGACGACGCGATCATCCTCGACGGCGCGACCGTGGGCGACGGCGTGCTGATCGAGGCCGGCGCCACCATCTTCCCGCGCTCGAACCTCGAAAGCGGCTTCGCCTACGGCGGCAACCCGGCCAAGCGCCTGCGCCCGATCGCGGCGGAGGAACTCGCCGAGCGGGCCGAGCGCCTGCGCGAGGCGGCGGGCGAGGGGACGAGCCCGCCCGAGACCGCGCCGCCGGAGACCGAAGAGAGCGTGTTCGTGGCCCGCACGGCGCGGCTCTCCGGCCGCATCGCGCTCGGGGCCGGGGCGACGGTGCTGTTCTCCTGCGAACTCGCGGCCGAGGTCGGGCCGATCGTGGTCGGCGCCGACACCAACATCCAGGACAACACGGCGATCCGCAGCCGCGGCGAGGGCGTGGTGATCGGGCGCGACACCACGGTCGGCCACAACGTGCGCATGGCCGATTGCCGGATCGGCGCCCGCAGCCTCATCGGCATCGGCTCGGTGCTGGCGCCGGGCACGGTGGTGGCCGACGACGTGATGCTGGCCGGCGGCTCGACCACCGATCCGGGCCAGTTGCTGGAGGGCGGCCATCTCTGGGGCGGACGCCCGGCGCGCATCCTGGGCACGCTCGACCCGAAGAAGCGGGCGATGATGAGCCACATCGTCGAGGGCTATTGCCGGCACGGGCGGGAGTATCGCCAGTTGCAGGCGCAGGAGGGGTGAGGCTCCCCTACCCGCAGGCGATCCGATCGCAGCGCCGCATCGCCGCGATCATCCGGGCGAGCGACTTCACGCCGGGATGGCCCAGCACGCCGGTGTTGCCGAGCACGTAGGAGGGCGTCGCGGTGAGTCCGAGATTGGCCGCGACGTGCATGTGGGCGCGCATCGCCTCGCGCACCTCCTCGCCGTCGGCGATCTCTTCGAGTTCGGCCCGCGCCACGCCGGTCATGGCGCCGAGGTCGAGCGCCTTGTTCCCGTCGATCTGGCCCCTGGTGGCGAGCAACCGGCCGTAGAAGGCGAAGGCCGCCGCCGAGCCGAGCTTGCGCTGGACCGCCAGCGACACCTTGGCGGCCTGGGCCGACATCGGCGACAGGATCGGGTTGTGGACGAGGCCGATCCGCAGGGCCGCGTCGCTGGCCGCGAGCGCGGTGACGTCGGCGGCGGCCTTGCGGCAATACGGGCAGTTGTAGTCGAAGAACTCGTAGAGCGTGACCTCGGCCTCGCGGGGCCCGACATAGGTGACGCCGCGCAATTCCTGGATCTGCCCGGTGATCTCGCCCGGCAGCCGCATGTTGGCGACCGGCCGCCCCTCGTCGTTCTCGACCTTGAAGAACTGCCCGTAGCTCTGCGCGGCGGCCGGGCCGGCCAAGGAGCCGCCGAGTGCGAGGCCGAGCGAGGAGGCGAGGAAGCGGCGGCGGGAGAGGAGCATCGGCAACGGACCAGCGGACGGTGGGAGGCACCCGAGGATAGGGCCAAGAATGGTTTAAGTTCGACTTCCCCGAGGGCCGAGACCGGAGCGTTGCGACAGGAGGTGCCAATGCGTGTTTCCGTGGCGGATGCCGAGGATCAGTTGCCGGATCTCGTCCGGCGGGCCGAAGCGGGCGAGACGATCATTCTCACGCAGGACGGGCGGCCGATCGCGCGGCCCGAACCGATCGGGCGTGTGCCGGATCGACGAACGCGGCGGGCCGTGCTGGCCGACGTACGGCGGTCCGCCGCGATGAAGGCAGCCGCCGGACCGGACGCCGCCCACAGCCAGGATTGGCTCTACGGCGAGGATGGATTGGCCGATGTGACTGAGGTTCCGGTGCGTGGAGCACCTGCTCCGGCCCTTCCCATCCACGCCCTCATCCTGAGGCGGCGGCGCGAAGCGTCGCCCTCGAAGGATCTTCCAGGCATCACGCGATCACGGGAGGATCCTTCGAGGCCCGCTGGCGCGGGCACCTCAGGATGAGGCGGTGGCTCGGAGCGGTCTATGATCCAACCCTCACGCCGCCTCCGCGGTCGCCGCCCGCTCCTTGGCGAGCTTCGTCACGCCGACCTGATCGACCTTGCCGGTGCCGAGCATCGGCAACTTCTCCAGGGTCACCACCTCGGCGGGGACGGCGACGTCGGCCGCGCCCCGGCCCTTGGCGAAGCTCTGGTAGGCGGCCCGCGTCGCGTCCTTTCCTTCCGTGAACAGGATCAGGCGCTCGCCCTTGCGGGCGTCGGGCACGGCGGCGACCGCGCTCGGGGCGTCGGGCCAGAGTTCGGCGGCGAGCGCCTCGACGCTCGCCAGCGAGACCATCTCGCCCGCGATCTTGGCGAAGCGCTTGGCCCGGCCCTTGATCGTCACGAAGCCGTCGGCGTCGAAGGCCACGATGTCGCCGGTGTCGTGCCAGCCGTCCGCCGGCGGCTCCAGCACGCCGGGCTTCTCCGCCCGCAGGTAGCCCAGCATGATGTTGGGGCCGCGCACGGCGAGGCGCCCGCCCTCGTCGATGCCGGGCACGGGCTCGAGCCGCGATTCGATGCCCGGCAGGAGACGGCCGACGGTGCCGAAGCGGTTGAACATCGGCGTGTTGAGCGCGAGCACCGGCCCGCACTCGGTGACGCCGTACCCTTCGAGGATGCGTAAGCCGAACTTTTCCGCCCAGGTCCTGCGGGTGGACGGCTTCACGGCTTCCGCGCCGGCCACGACGTAGCGCAGGGAGCGCAGGTCGTAGGCATGCGCCGTCCGGGCGTAGCCGGCGAGGAAGGTGTCGGTGCCGAACAGGACCGTGGCGTTCGAGCCGTAGACGAGTTCGGGCACGATCCGGTAGTGCAGCGGGGAGGGGTAGAGGTAGACCGGCACGCCCGAGGTGACCGGCAGCACGAGGCCCGCCGTCAGCCCGAAGGCGTGGAACACCGGCAGCACGTTGAACACCTTGTCCCGCGGGCCGAAATCGATGCGGGCGGCGACCTGCGCGGTGTTGGCGAGCATGGCGCGGTTGGCGAGCACCACGCCCTTCGGCGTGCCCTCCGAGCCCGACGTGAACAGGATCGCGGCCGGGTCGCCGCCCTTGCGCGCCACCAGCGGGCGGCGGGGGCTCAGGGCTCCGCGGATCTTGTCGCCCGTGGTGACGCCGGCCCGCACGTCTTCCAGATAGATCAGGCGCACAATCCCCTCGATGCCCTCGATCAGGGCGCCGAGGCGCCCCTTCTCGATGAAGGCGCGGGAGGTGAGGATGGTGTCGACCTCGGCCGCCTTGCAGGCCGAGAGCACCGCGGCGGGGCCGGCGGAGAAGTTGATCATCGCCGGCACCCGGCCGGCGCTGGCCAGCGCGAAGAACGTCACCGCCGCGCCGTTGGCGTTGGGCAGCATCAGCCCGACCGGTTTTTTGTCATCGGGCAGGAGCGCTTGCAGCTTCCGGGCGAGGATGTTGGCGCCCATCACGAGGCGGGCGTAGCTCATCGTGCCCGAGACCGGGTCTTCCAGCGCCGTGCGCCGCCAGCCGTGAAGCGCGCCCGCCTCGACCAGGGCGGAAAAGACGCCGCGCTCGATGTCGGCGGTCTCGAACGCGAGGTCCGACATGATGTCGTAGAGCGCCGCGCCGGCCGCCCGGCGGCGGTTCTTGCCCTTCAGTTCCGGATCGACGTGGAGCCGCACCGGCGGCATGATCGTCACGGTCACCTTCGGCCACCAGGCGCGGCGCACCTGATCGCGCTTCAGGCGCGAGAACACGGTGCGCTCCGGCCCGTCGATCTTCACCGGCACGACCATGGCGCCGGACTTGTCGGCGATCAGGCCCGCCCCGTCGTAGACCTTCATCAGGCTCCCCGTGACGGTGAGCCGTCCCTCGGGAAAGATGATCAGCGTCTCGCCGCCCTTGACCGCGCTGATCAGCGTGCGGGTGGCGAGCGGGCGCGTCGGATCGAGCGGCATCGCCTTGGCGACGCTCAAGAAGGGCTTCACCCACCAGCGTCGCGCGATGCCGTGGTCGATGGCGAAGACCGGATCCTTGTCGAGCAGCGACAGCGCCAGCGGCGCGTCGAGGAAGGAGACGTGGTTGAGCGCGACGATGGCGTTCGGGCCCGCCTTCTCGACGTTCTCCAGGCCCTTCACCTCCAGGCGGTAGACCGCGCGGAACAGGATCGACAGGGCGTCGCGCAAGGGGTTCGTCGGCAGGGTCTTCAGGATGACGGCGCCGACGATCAGGTTGAGCACGCCCACCAGCGCGAGCAGGTGCGCCATGGACAGGCCGAGCCCTTGCAGCACGGCGAGCGCCAGGGTGCCGCCGACCATGAAGGCGGCGGTGAGGACGTTGACCGCGCCGATGACCCGGGCGCGCTTGGCCTTCTCGGTCCAGGCCTGCACCGCGGCGAAGGAGGGCACGACGTAGAGCCCGCCCGCGACCGCGAGCCCGGCGAAGTCGGCGGCGATGCGCAGGCCGGTGGCGCTGGCGATGAAGTCCCAGGCGCCGACCGGCTCGCCCGCGGGCGGGGGCAGGTGCGCGACCGTCCAGGCGAGGTCGAGCCCGAACAGGCCCATCAGCACCGCGCCGACGGGAGTCGGCAGCAGCACGATGCGTCCGCTGGCGAGCCACGAGGCGAGGCCGGAGCCGACGGCGATGCCGACCGAGAAGATCGCGAGCAGGGTGGTGGCGACGATCTCGGTGCCGTTGAGCGTCTGGCGCACCAGAACGGGGAGCAGCGAGAGCACGACGACGCCGACGAGCCAGAACCAGCTCACGATCACCGAGCCGCGCCACAGCCGCGTGTCGGACCACAGGTCGCGCAGCAGGGCGGCGGTGGAGCGCACCACGTTGCGGTCGACATGCAGATCGGGCGCGCCCTCGCCGGTGGCCGGAATCATCCGCGCGGAGAGCCAGCACAGGACCGCCATGCCCATCAGCCCGGCGCCGAGCCCCAGCGCGTGGCCGCCCATCGCCATGGCGAGCCCGGCGGTGATGGTGCCGAGCAGGATCGCCAGGAAGGTCGCGGCCTCGACCAGCGCGTTGCCCGCCGTCAGTTCCTCGCGCTTCAGGTGGTCGGGCAGGATGCCGTACTTGATCGGCCCGAACAGCGCCGCGATGACCCCGAACAGCCCGAGGGCCGCGAAGAGAAGCGGAACCGCGTGCAGCCAGAAGCCCAGAACCGAGAGCAGGGCGGCGAAGATCTCCGCGAATTTCAGGCGCTTGGCCAGCACCGCCTTGTCGTAGCGGTCGGCGAGCTGCCCGCCCAGGCCCGAGAGGATGAAGAACGGGCCGATGAACACGGCGCTCGCCAGCGTCACGAGCACCCCGCCCGAACTTTCGCCCCGCGCGCCGACCTGGAACAGGATCAGCAGGGCGAGCGCGTTCTTCAGGAAGTTGTCGTTGAAGGCGGAAAAGAACTGGCACCAGAACAGCGGCGCGAAGCGCCGCGTGGTCATCAGCGTGCGGAACATCGTGGTCTCCCGGCTTCAGGAATGACTGCCTGCGCAGGGGCGAGGCGTCAAATCGGGCTTTTGCACGACGTTCAAATTATGGCGGTCCGGATCGGGCGCAAGCTTGATTTTGCACGATGTGCAATCTATCGCCGCGTCGGGTGCGGACACGCACGGCGACGTGTGGAGCGAGGCCGGTTTGACGGAGAAGGCGCGCGGCAGCGGCCCACGGGGCGAGCATGACCGGGAGGGCTTCGTCGCCCTCGTCGCGGGCGCGGCGGAGAGCCTCGTGCGCAACGAGGGCTTTCGCGCGCTCGGGATGCGGCGGCTGGCCGCCGCCATCGGCTACGCCCCGAACTCGATCTACAACGCGGTGGGCGACCTCGATCAGGTGGTCCTGCGGGTCAATGCCCGCACGCTCGCCCGATTGCACGCGGCCCTGGCGGCGACGATCGACCCGGCCCGGGCGCCGCGGGAGAACGCGCTGGCGCTGGCGGAGGCCTACCTCGTCTTCGTCGCCGCCGACCCGCGGGTGTGGAGCCTGCTGTTCGAGCACTTCGCCGCGCCGGACCAGCCGTTTCCGGACTGGTACGCGACGGAACTCACCCGGCCGGTCGGGCTCGTGGATACGGTGCTGGCGCCGCTGATCGCCGACCCGGAGGAGCGCCGCCGGGCGGTCGCCGCCCTCTGGGCCGCCCTGCACGGGCTGGCTTCCCTCGCGACCTCGGGCAAGCTCGCCGTCCTCACCCCCGACCCGCCGCGGGACCTCGCCCGGCTGCTGGTGGGGCGGTTCCTGGGGTGAAGGTGGGCGAGGGGCCGGCCCAGGTCTCTCCGGAGGCGGTCTCTCCGGAGACGGCGCTCCCCTCGGACGGGCAAAGCCCGCTATAGGGCATCGTCCCGAAAGGCGGCCTCCGGCTTTCGGGACGATGCCAGAACAAGAGTCCAGCGCTTCGTCCTGGAGCCGATGTCCAGGACGAGGCGCCGGAGCCCGCAACGCCGCCCGACCGGATTTCCGCATCGATGACTCATCCGCCCGTCCCGACGCTCCGCCGCTTCGAGGCGGTGGCCGAGCGCTACGACCTGATCCTGTGCGACGTCTGGGGCGTGCTGCATGACGGGACGCGCGGACACGCGGCCGCGGGCGAGGCCCTGATCCGCTTCCGGGCGCTCCCCGGCCCCCGGCCACGACGCGTCATCCTCGTGTCGAACGCTCCCCGACCCTGGCAGGGCGTCCAGAAAATCCTCGACGGCTACGGCGTGCCGCGGGAGGCCTACGACGCGATCCTCACCTCCGGCGACCTGACCCGGCGCCTGATCGCCGCGCATCCGGGCGAGCGGGTGTACCACCTGGGGCCCGAGCGCGACGGGCCGGTCTTCGATCGCCTCGACCTCACCCTGGTGCCGGCGGAGGACGCGCAGCGCATCGTCTGCACCGGCCTGTTCGACGACGACACCGAGACGGCCGAGGATTACCGCGCGGCGCTGGCCGGCTTCCGTCGGCGAAACGTGCCGATGATCTGCGCCAATCCCGATCTCGTGGTCGAGCGCGACAAGCGGCTGATCCCCTGCGCCGGCCTGATCGCCCAAGCCTACGAGGCCATCGGCGGCGATGTGGTCTATGCCGGCAAGCCCTACCGACCGGTCTACGAGACGGCGCTCGCCATGGCCGGCGACCTCGATGGCGGGCCGGCGCCGGAGGTGGCCCGCACCGTCGCGGTGGGCGACGCGATCCGCACCGACATCGCCGGCGCCTCCGGCTTCGGCATCCCCTCGATCCTGGTGGCCTGCGGCATCCACGCGGAGGAATTGGGCGTCACTGCCGAGCACCACAGCCTGGGCGACATCGCCGACTGGCTCTCGAGGCAGCCGGTCCGGCCCGACGCGGTGATCGAGCGGCTGGTCTGGTAGGCTCGGCGGGAGACCCTCCGTACCAGCATTGCGCGTTGAAATTGTTGATGTTTTTCGAGCGCGAACGGAGGGCTCTTTGTAGCGGCTTTTGTGGCGGCTGGCGAGGGGGCGGAAGGTGCCGGCCGCGTCTCAGCTCCGAGCCTCTCCGTCGTGACGTTCACCCCGCGCCACCTCCTTCATCAACCCATCAGGCAACGGGCGTTGCAGCCTCAACGCCTCTTCCGTGTCGCGGTGTCCTGCTTGCGGGTCGCCGGTTCCCACAGGTGAGCCTTCCAGCTCCCCGGTCCGGGATTGCCCTTGCAGCTCCCGGTGAACGTCACGGTCACTTCTCGCGGGGTCTCTTCGGTCATCGTTTCATTCCATGCGTAAGGGGTGGGCGGAGCCCCCGCGAAGGGGCCCCGTCCAGGTGATTGAAAGGGTCGTGATGATGGTTGTGACGGGTGCACGAGCACGGGCGTAGGCGAGTTTGAGCGCGTGAGGCGGGAGACGTTCGCGACGATGAGCGGGACGCGATGAAGACGAGCGGCGGCCAGTGCCTTCTCCAGGGCAGGGCGGTCGTTCTTGCGTCCGCTCTCCACCTCCACGAACTCGGACCGGATGCTCCAGCCACCCCCGTTGAGGTGGCGGCGGACGGCTTCCTTCTGCGCCTCAAGGCCCAGCCCAGAAGCGCCCTGACGGGCCGTGCTAACGCGGTAGTAGGCGACGAACGCACCCTGTGCCATGAGCCATCACATTCCAATCAACGAGCGTTGACCAGATTGTTGTGATGCTCGTGACCCATCGTCAAGCGGCGCATTAGGGTTTGGCGGCCCGTATCACTCGTCCCGCTGCCGAGCGCTCTTCGCAGGATCGTATCGGCCGGATGCGTCCAGGTTCGAAGGGTCAACGTCCTCCGAGGTACCGGGAATGATCTCGCCTCGCGCCTCATCCCGGATGCGGCTCTCCGGGATCTTGAGCGGTGGATAGCGCCATTCGTCCTTGGCCGCGTCCCACACCCGGAAATGATGGACCGTCACCACGTCTCAAACCTCCAGCCTCGGCGATATCCCGTGCCAATCTAGGGTCGTCTCTCCGCGCGTGCTCACGTGCCGCTGAACGCGCCTGTGCGGGCGTGCTCGATGCCGCGGGCGGGCGCGTGCCTGGGTGGGCGGAGGCGGACACCCCAGGGGGCACGGGGGGAATTACGTGCGTGCCGATTGATCGATGCCCTCTCAGATTTTTGCCAAAAATATTTCGGTAAAATCCAGCGGCAAAGCACATTTGATATTTTGGCAACTCGTTGTCGTACTCTATGGTGCTATGTTTCGTGGCAATCATAATTGTATTAATCTGAGTTAAATCACTAAACCACAAGAAAGTTGGTATTTAATCGTTGACGAATCACTGCCAGTCGATGTTTTTTTCAATGTTGTTACTTATAAATGTGTGAGAGCTATGGGACTGAATTTCGAGAACTTGGTTGCTGAGACGCGTGCCTTCATGCTCGAAGAAATCGAGATGGATGCGGCGGAGGAAAAGCTCTACATCAGCGCATATCTGACCCAGCAAGCACAGGGCAACTGGCCGGACTATCTTCGAGATGCAGCCAGAAACGGCTCAGACGACGGCTTAGCTTCGCAGCTCAGGTCTACAACGTCGCTGACCGCTACGACAATGCGACGGACGAAAAGTGGCTTTACCCAAGTTAAAGTGCCGCACAATGCAGCCGAAGTTCTAGCTGAGAGTGAGTTCAATCGGTTCTACGTCCGCGGCCTAAGCCGAAGGGCAATAGCAAACGGTATCCCTAGGCTTGAGGTTTATAGAGCCAAACAGGTTGCCCAACCACGCCCCGAGTCTGAGCGATTGATTGGGCTCCTTGTTGATCCAGAAGTGCTTCTTATTGACGTTCGGGGCAGCGTTGGGGTGGAGACCGCATTAGGTATTCCGCCCGGTCCCGGCTCGGGCATCAGTGTTCGCATCCCGCGCGGAACCTGAAAACGACTTTGCAGGCATCGCACAAGAGAACGGCGGCCCGGAGATCGAACCGCCGTCCCAGCCTCGCGCTTGATGTTTGATCCCAGGGTTTGATGGTGCACTCTTCACGTTGGAGTGGAGGGACGCGCTATGGGCCAAGTTCTTCACGGCAGCGCCACCACGACGGAGGCAGTCCGTCGAGCGATCCAGCATAGTCAAGCGAGCCTGAGGGCGCTCTCGAAGCGCTACGGGATCAACCGGAAGACGGTCGCCAAGTGGCGGCAGCGGACCTCGGTCGCCGATCAGCGCACGGGTCCGAAGGATCCCCGCTCGACGGTGCTGTCACAGGAGGACGAGGCGGTCGTCGTCGCCTTTCGCCGCCATACGCTCCTGCCGTTGGACGACTGCCTCTACGCGCTCCAGGCGACGATCCCGCACCTGACCCGTTCGTCGCTGCATCGGTGCCTGCAGCGCCACGGCATCAGCCGACTGCCGGAGGTCGACGGTGACAAGCCCAAGCGGTCACGCTTCAAGACCTGCCCGCTCGGCTATTTCCACATCGATCTGGCCGAGGTTCACACAGCCGAAGGGCGACTCTACCTGCTCGTCGCTATCGACCGCACGACCAAGTTCGCCTTCGTTGAGCTCCACGAGAAGGCCACGCGGCGGGTCGCAGGTGACTTCCTCCGCCATCTCATCGAGGCCGTGCCTTACAAGGTGCACACGGTGCTCACCGACAACGGCACCCACTTCACCACGCCCGGCAACGTCGCCTCGGCCGCTTCCGTCATCAAGGAGGCGATTGTAGCCGGCGAGACCTTCCGAGCCCACAGCTTCGAACTTGCCTGCGCCCGCAACGATATCGACCATCGGCTGACCAAACCGCGCCACCCCTGGACGAACGGTCAGGTCGAGCGGATGAACCGCACGATCAAGGACGCGACGGTCAAGCGCTACCATTACGACAGCCACGCGCAACTCCGTGCGCACTTGGCCGACTTTGTCAGCGCCTACAACTTCGCACGCCGTTTGAAGACCCTGCGCGGCCTCACGCCCTACGAAGCCATCTGCAAGGCATGGTCCGCTGAGCCCGGCCGCTTCAGGTCAAACCCGCTCCACCAAATGCCGGGACCAAACAGGGCGACGGAAACGCTCCTCCTGGGCCACGCCGTAGGCCGCCTTGTAGGCCGCTCGGATGTCCTTAGGGATGCCTTTGCGGGCGAACCAATCGCCATTCGCGGCGCGGCTCAGGGATGTCATGGGAACGGCCACTTTGTAGCGCCCTTTGTAGCGGTGGGCGCCGAAAAACACCTGTCTGCCAGTATCTTACTGGCGGGGCTTGCAATTTCAAATCCGTGGTGCGGACGGCGGGACTCGAACCCGCACAGCCTTGCGACCGCAAGATTTTAAGTCTCGTGCGTCTACCGGTTTCGCCACGTCCGCATAAGGCAGCGGTAGCGGGCCGGTGCGGGCAGATCAAGCGGGCGGGTGCCAGCCGTAGACCCAGGCGTAGCGCGCACTCATGCCCTCGGGCCCCAGGCGCCGCATCGCCGTGTCCCGGGCCAGGCCGATCAGGCGGCCGGCGTGGTAGAAGCGGCCGTTGCGGCGGGCGGCGCGCTGCACCGCGCGGACCCGGGGCTGGCGTGCCGCGGCGTAGGCGGCCAGCGCCTCCGGAACGGCGGCGTGGGCCGCGAGGCTCGACGCCAGCACCGCGGCGTCCTCGATGGCGAGCGCCGCACCCTGGGCCAGGAAGGGCAGCACCGGGTGGGCGGCGTCGCCGAGCAGGGCGATCCGGCCCCGCGCCATCGGCCGCGCCGCCGGGCGGTCCACCAGAGACCACACCACCCAGGTATCGGGCAGGCCGAGCAGCGCCATCAGCGGGGGGGCCGCGTCCGGAAAATGGCCGCGCAGGGCCGCCGGGTCGCCGAGACGGCCCCAATCCTCGTCGCCGTCGCGCTCGGGCGCGATCGCCACGACGTTGAGCCGCCTGCCGCCGTTGATCGGGTAGTGGACGACGTGGCGCCCGCGTCCCAGCCACAGGCCGGTTTCGCTGCCCTGAAGGGTCTCCGGCGCCGCCTCCCGCGGGATCACCGCCCGCCACGCCGCCTGCCGATGGAGTTGCAAGGGGCGCCCGTCGAAACGTCGGCGCAGGTTCGAGCGCACGCCGTCCGCACCGACGACGAGATCGGCGTTCAAGGTCTCGCTGCGGTCGCCGGCGACGCTCTTCATCGTCAGGCCGACGCCGTCCTCGCGCTCGGTGAGATCCGAGACCTCGCGCCCGACGCAGAGGCGGATGCCGGGACGCCCGCGCACGGCATCGAGCAGGATGGTCTGAAGGTCGGCCCGGTGCAGCACGTAATAGGGCGCGCCGTGGCGCTCGCGCAGGCCCGGGCCCAGCCGGATGCCGCCGATGACGCGGCCGGTGGCGAGCGCCCGCACGGTGACGCCCGGCGGCTCGTCGCCGGCCCGGCGCAGGGCCGCCCCGAGGCCGAGGCCGATCAGCACGGCGCTGGCGTTCGGCGAGAGCTGGAGCCCGGCCCCGACCTCGGAGAAACCGGTGCGGCGCTCGATCAGCGTGATCGCATGCCCCGCATCGGCGAGCGCCAGGGCGGCGGTGAGCCCGCCGATGCCCGCGCCGACGATGACGATGGAGAGCGCCGCCACGGGGAGGCCCGGCCCGTCAGGCCGCCTTGGAGGTCTCTTCGGACGCCTCGTCGTGCCACGCGCACCCGGCCGGCTCCGCCGTGCCCGGCTTCAGCTTCGGATCGTAGCGGAACAGGGTCGAGCAGTACTGGCAGATGATCTCGGTGTCGCTGCCCATGTCGAGGAAGACGTGCGGGTGATCGAAGGGCGGCAGCGCGCCGATGCACATGAGCTCCTTCGAGCCCACCGCGATCACGCTCATGCCGGCTTGGTTGTGGAAGTGGGGAACCGCCTTGTCAGCCATCGCACGTCCCTGAAGATCGAGCCGATGGTCTAGCGCGTTCGCGGCCGCAATCCTAGACAGGGGCGCCCTGGCTCGGGTCCGTTGCGAAGGGCGCCTTCGGCGACCGAGGCCTTAAAAAACCAGGGCGATCGCTTCAAGCGATGGCCCCGACGGAACGCGCGCTCGGGTTGGCGCCGGCCCCGGGGCGGCGTAAGACGTTCTCGACCGCCTCGAATTGTCCTCGCCAGCGCCCGATCCTCCCATGAGCCGTGAAGAGCAAGCCGTCGCCGAAGGCGGGCGCCGCGCCCCCGAGCCGCCGATCCACGGACCGGAGGGGTTCGAGGGGATGCGCCGCGCCGGCCGCCTCACGGCGGAGGCGCTCGACCTTCTGGTCGAGGCCGCCCGGCCCGGCGTGACGACCGAGCATCTGGATAAGCTGGCCTTCGAGTTCGGGATGGACCACGGCGCCTATCCGGCCTCGCTGTTCTACCGCGGCTACCGCAAGTCGATCTGCACCTCGATCAACCACGTCGTCTGCCACGGCATCCCCAACGACAAGCCCCTGCGCGAGGGCGACATCGTCAACCTCGACATCTGCCTGATCCTCGACGGCTGGCACGGGGATTCGAGCCGCATGGCCTATATCGGCGAGGTGCCGCGCAAGGCGCAGCGCCTGTGCGAGATCACCTACGAGGCGCTGATGCGCGGCATCCGCGCGGTGAAGCCCGGCGGTTCCACCAACGACATCGGCCTCGCCATCCAGACCTACGCCGAATCCGAGCGCTGCTCGGTGGTGCGCGATTTCTGCGGCCACGGGCTCGGCCGCGTCTACCACGACGCGCCGACCATCCTGCACTACGTCGAGGCGAGCTACGACGTGCCCCTGAAGCCGGGACAGTTCTTCACCGTCGAGCCGATGATCAATCTCGGCCGCCCGGCGGTGAAGGTGCTCTCCGACGGCTGGACCGCCGTGACCCGCGACCGTTCGCTTTCGGCCCAGTTCGAGCACACGGTGGCGGTGACGGAGGACGGCTTCGAGATCTTCACCCTCTCGCCCAAGGGGCTCGACCAGCCGAAGCCGCAGGGCGCGTCCGAAACCTGACGAGGCGAGCATGGCCCGCCGGACGGCCGAACCGCCCGCCCTGCCGGGCCTCTCCGAGGCGTCGGCCGCGACGGTGTCGGCCGCCGGGGAGGCGCCGCACTATCACGGCCACCGCGAACGCCTGCGCGCCCGCTTCGCGGAAGCCGGCGCCGAGGCTCTGGCCGATTACGAACTGCTCGAACTCGCCCTGTTCCGCGCGATCCCGCGGCGGGACGTGAAGCCGCTGGCCAAGGCGCTGATCCGCCGGTTCGGCTCGTTCGCCGAAGTCGTCAGCGCCGATCCCGCCCGGCTCGCCGAGGTCGAGGGCGTCAGCGCCGGCGTCGCCGCCGACCTGAAGCTGATCGAGGCCGCGGGCCGGCGGCTGGCGCGGGGGGCCATCGCCGCGCGCCCGCTCCTCTCCGCGTGGAGCGCCGTCATCGAGTACCTGCGCGCCACCATGGCCTTCTCGGGCCGCGAAGAGTTCCGGGTGCTGTTCCTCGACCGGCGCAACCACCTGATCGCCGACGAGGTGCAGGGGCGCGGCACCGTCGACCACACCCCGGTCTATCCCCGCGAGGTCGCCCGCCGGGCCCTCGAACTCGCCGCCACCGCGATCATCCTCGCCCACAACCACCCGTCCGGCGATCCGACGCCGTCGGGCGCCGACATCCGCATGACGCGGGAGATCGTCTCGGTGCTCGACCCGCTCGGCATCGTGGTGCACGACCACGTCATCCTCGGCCGCGACGGGCATGCCAGCCTGAAGGGGCTCAAGCTGATCTGACGCCCGGCGCGGGCCGGCGAGGCGAGCATGGCCGCGAGGTAGGGCATCGTCCCGAAAGGCGGCGGCCGGCCTGTCTGAAAAGACGATGCGGAATCAAAAACCTAGAGCCTCGTCCTGGATCCGGTATCCAGGACGAGGCTCTAGGCGCGCGCGCTCCGTCCGCTACATCGATGACAGGTTGTCCGACAAACCCGCCGCCGAGCGGGGCGCGGGCGCCGTTGCCCGGGGTAGGGTGCCACGGCAGGTTGAGGCGAGGCCGGACGGGGTAAGCGGTATCCTTTCGGGGTGGCCTGCCTCTTGCTCCATCGGGACGAGACATCAGGGGGAATCGCGCGGATGGCGCTCACGGCGTTCGACGAGATGAACGGGGGAGGGGAGGGCCGGCCCGACCCGGCTCAGTCCGATCCGGCCAGCGTGCGGGAGGCCTACGACATCCTCAAGGCCTGGCTCGACAAGACGCCGCCGGAGCACTTCCACACCCGCCGCAGCCAGGCCGAGATGCTGTTCCGGCGCATCGGCATCACCTTCGCGGTCTACGGCGCCAACGAGTCGACCGAGCGGCTGATCCCCTTCGACATCATCCCGCGGGTGCTGACCAAGCCCGAATGGGACTTTCTCGAGCGCGGCCTCAAGCAGCGGGTGAGCGCACTCAACGCCTTCATCAACGACATCTACGGGCCTGAGGAGTGCATCAAGGCGGGGATCATCCCGCCCGACCTCGTCTACCGCAACCCGCATTACCGCATGGAGATGCGCGCCTTCGACGTGCCGCACGACCTCTACGTCCACATCGCCGGCATCGACATCGTGCGGACGGGCGAGAACGACTTCTTCGTGCTGGAGGACAACGCCCGCACCCCGTCCGGCGTCTCCTACATGCTGGAGAACCGCGAAGTGATGATGCGGCTCTTCCCCGAACTGTTCTCCCGCCACCGCGTCGCGCCGGTCGAGAACTATCCCGACGCCCTGCTCGCGACCCTGCGCAGCCTCGCGCCGGCCTCCGCCACCCGCGACCCGACCGTGGTGCTGCTCACCCCCGGCCGCTACAACTCGGCGTTCTACGAGCACTCGTTCCTGGCCGACAAGCTCGGCGTCGAGCTGGTGGAGGCGGGCGACCTCTTCACCAAGGACGAGATCGTCTACATGCGCACCACCGAGGGGCCGCGCCGCGTCGACGTGATCTACCGCCGCCTCGACGACGACTTTTTGGATCCCCTCGTCTTCAGGCCCGATTCCGTGCTCGGCGTGCCAGGATTGATGAACGCCTACGAGCGCGGCAACGTCACGCTCTCGAATGCCGTCGGCACCGGTATCTCGGACGACAAGGCCGTCTACAGCTACATGCCGGAAATCGTGAAATTCTTCACCGGCGAGGCGCCGATCCTGCACAACGTACCGACCCATCGCTGCCGCGAGAGGGAAGCGTTCTCCTACGTGATGGACAACCTCAAGGACCTCGTGGTGAAGGAGGTCAACGGCTCGGGCGGCTACGGCATGCTGGTGGGCCCGCACGCGACGCGCCGCGAGATCGACGAGTTCGCGAAAAAACTGCGCCACGCGCCGGACAACTTCATCGCCCAGCCGACGCTCTCGCTTTCCACCTGTCCGACCTTCGTCGCCTCGGGCGTGGCCCCGCGCCACGTCGACCTGCGCCCCTTCGTGCTGGCCGGCGCCGACGAGATCCGCATCGTGCCGGGCGGGCTGACCCGCGTCGCCCTGAAGGAGGGCTCGCTCGTGGTCAATTCGAGCCAGGGCGGCGGCACCAAGGACACCTGGGTGCTCGATGCCTGAGCGATTTGCCCGATCGTTTTGCAATTTTCAGGCGAGCCGGGCGGCGTCGGTGCCGAAACACCGCGCAGATGCCGCCCCGGTCGCCACCGCGCCCGCGAGCTGACCCCATGCTGTCCCGGACTGCCGACAATCTCTACTGGCTCTCGCGCTACGCCGAGCGGGCGGATTTCCTGGCCCGCATCCTCGACGCGGCCCTGCGGCTCACGGCGCTGCCGTCGAGCTACGGCGGGCGCACCTCGAACGAGTGGGCCTCGGCCCTGTCCTCGGCGGGCGATCCCGAACTGTTCAAGACGCTCTACGACGCGGTCAACGAGCACACGGTCTGCAACTTCCTGGCGTTTTCGCCCCACAACCCGTCCTCGATCCGCTCCTGCCTCGCCACGGCGCGGGAGAACGCCCGCTCGATCCGCACGGCGCTCACCACCGAGATGTGGGACACGATCAACGGTGCGTGGCTCGAACTGCGCGCCTACGAGGGCCGCGACCTCTCGCGCGAAGAGCTCACGCAGTTCCTCGACTGGGTGAAGCGGGTCTCGCTCACCTTCGACGGCTCGGCCTACCGGACGATGCTGCGCAACGACGCCTACTGGTTCACCCGGGCCGGCACCGCGATCGAGCGGGCGGACAACACCGCGCGCATCCTCGACGTGAAGTACCAGATCCTGCTGCCGGCCTCCGAGCGGGTCGGCGGCTCGC
Organism: Methylorubrum populi; assembly: GCA_036946625.1. Classification (NCBI taxonomy): domain Bacteria; kingdom Pseudomonadati; phylum Pseudomonadota; class Alphaproteobacteria; order Hyphomicrobiales; family Methylobacteriaceae; genus Methylorubrum; species Methylorubrum populi. Next base: position 1,610,622 of record JAQIIU010000002.1, on the reverse strand, counting down.
TCGACTACTTCCAGTGGACCACGATCCTGCGCGAGGTCTCGGCCTTCAACGCCTATCACTGGGTCTACCGCGAGAGCATCAAGCCGCTGCTGGTGGCCGACCTGCTGATCTTCAATACCGAGATGCCGCGCTCGCTCGCGAGCTGCTACCGGATGCTGGTGGAGCATCTCGACCTGATCGCCGACGCCTACGGCCGCCGCGGCGAGAGCCAGCGTCTGGCGAGCAACATGCGGGCGAAGCTCGGCGGCGCCGACATCGAGCGCATCTTCGCCTCGGGCCTGCACGAGTTCATCCAGGGCTTCATCGCCGAGAACAACGGGCTCGGCGCGGCGATCAGCGAGCAGTATCTGGTGTGATACGCCATCCGGTTGATGACTTCGGCCTGTCCTGCGTCATCGCGAGGCGAAGCCGTGGCGATCCAGGGCGCGCCCTTTCCGGACCTGTCGCGCCCTGGATCGCTTCGCGGCCGCTCGCGAGGACGGCGTGGGGCCAAACCCGAAGCGATCAAGCGGAAACGGTATGAGGACGTCCGCCTCCCGTCAGCGCGCGTGAGCGAAGCGGTCCGGTGCACCGCCCTGTCCGGAAAGGTCGCGCCGCGCCGTCGCTCGCGATGCCGAAGGCCGGGAAATCCCGTTATGGCAACGCTTTGGGCACGGCCACCGATTTCCAAATCGGGCCTCGTGCCCTAGCTTGACCCGACTCGTCCCGGCAGGATCAAGGCATGCGCATCCGGATCGTCCACGATACGGTCTATACCTACGAGCAGCCGGCCCGCGGCCTGATCCAGATCCTGCGGCTGACGCCGCGCGACCATGACGGGCAGCACGTGCGCGAGTGGCGGATCGAGCCCTCGGTCAACGGCCGGCTCACCGCCCGCGAGGACGGGTTCGGCAACCTCGTCCACTGGTTCACCGCCGACGATCCCACCGACGCGCTCACCGTGCGGGTGACCGGCGAGATCGAGACCTTCGAGACCAGCGGCATCGTTCGCGGCGCGGTGGAGCGCCTGCCCGACCTGTTCTACCTGCGCGACACCCCGCTCACCGAGGCGAGCCCGGAGATCAGGGCCTTCGCCGAGCGGGTCGCCGGCGAGGGGGAGCGCGACCCGCTCCCGACCCTGCACCGTCTGCTCGCCGCCGTGCACGACACCGTCGCCTTCGAGCCGGGCCCGACCAGCGCCAGCACCAGCGCGGCGCAGTCCTTCGAGGCGGGCAAGGGGGTGTGCCAGGACCTCACTCACATCTTCCTCGCCGCCGCCCGGCACCTGGCGATCCCCTCGCGCTACGTCTCGGGCTATTTCCGCCGCAACGACGGCGGCGACGACCAGAAGGCGGGGCATGCCTGGGCCGAGTCGCTGGTGCCGGATCTCGGCTGGATCGGGTTCGATCCGGCCAACGGCCTCTCGGCGACCGAGGCGCATGCGCGGGTCGCCGTCGGCCTCGATTATCTCGGCGCGGCGCCGATCCGCGGCAGCCGCATGGGCGGCGGCACCGAGACCCTCGACGTGGCCCTGCGGGTCGAGCAGGTGCAATCCCAGTCGCAAGCCCAAGCCCAAGCCCAAGCCCAAGCCCAAGCCCAAGCCCAAGCCCGCGGCCAGCAGAGCCAGTCGCAGGGCTGAGCCCGGCGGCCGCGTTTCAAAAGGTGTCTTATACCAACGGGCGATGATCCCGACGCATCGCCCGTTGCCCGCGCGAAGGCGCGGCGGCGGGCGTCCGCCGGACGCAAGGGATACGACCATCGGTCGGCTTCCCTGCAGCTTGGTATTAAAGGTGTCTTGCCGCGTCGGGGCGGTGCGTGCGATGCGGACCGCCCGATCCCGCCCGGCGCCCGGGCCTGTCTCAAGGCGGATGCCGCCATGACCTATTGCGTGGGAGTGCTCGTCGAGGACGGGCTGGTGATGATCGCCGACACCCGCACCAATGCGGGGCTCGACAACATCTCGACCTACCGCAAGCTGCACATGTTCAACGTGCCCGGCGAGCGCGTGATGATGCTGGCCTCGGCCGGCAACCTCTCCATGACGCAGTCGGTGCTGAGCATGCTCCGCGAGGGCGTGGACGACGTCGAGGGCGAGACGCCGCCGAAGCTCAGGGAGGCGGCCAGCATGTTCAAGGCGGCCCAGCTCGTCGGCCGGGCGATCCGCCGGGTGCGCGAGATCGAGGCGGCGGGGTTCGAGGCGGCCAATCTGCGGATGGAAGTCTCGTTCCTGTTCGGCGGGCAGATCGGCGACGAGCCGATGCGGCTGTTCATGATCTACTCGGCCGGCAACTTCATCGAGTGCAGCCGCGAGGCGCCCTTCCTCCAGATCGGCGAGCACAAATACGGCAAGCCGATCCTCGACCGGGCGGTGACCTACGAGACCGATCTCTACGACGCGCTCAAGGTCGGCCTCGTCTCGATGGATTCGACCATGCGCTCGAATCTCGGCGTCGGCCTGCCCCTCGACATCGCGGTGCAGCGCCGGGGCCACCTCGACCTCGAAGTGAGCCACCGCATCGAGGCCGGCGAGAGCTATTTCCACGATCTGCGCGAGCGCTGGTCGGCGGCCCTGCGCGCCGCCCACCGCGCGATCCCGAGGCCGCCCTACGGGCCGCCGCGGTAGGCGCTTGCCGTCATCGCGAGCGGCAGCGAAGCGATGACGGCGGCAGGGTCACACCCGCCCGGCCAGAACCTCCTCCACCAAGGCCGGCACCGTCTCGCTCGCCGGTCCGAGGCGGGTCGATTCGAACATCCCGGCATTGTCGGCGGCCTCCAGGTTGAGGGCCAGCGTCGGGATGCCGAAGGCGCGCGCCTGCGCCACGTAGCCCGCCGCCGGATAGACCGCGCCGGAGGTGCCGACCGCGACGAACAGGCCGGCCTCGGCCAGAGCCTCGTCGATCGTGTCGAGGTGCTTCGGGCTCTCGCCGAACCACACCACGTCGGGGCGCATTCCCCCGGCTTGCCGGCAATGCGGGCAGGCGGTCCCGACGGTGAGGTCGTCGTGCCAGACGGCTTGCGTGCCGCAGACGGTGCAGCGCGCCTTCAGCAGTTCGCCGTGCATGTGCACGACGTGGCGCACCCCCGCCCGCTCGTGCAGGTCGTCGATGTTCTGCGTGCACAGGAACAGCCGGCCGGCGCGCTTCGCCAGTCCCGCTTCCAGCCGGGCCAAGGCCGCGTGCGCGGCGTTGGGCTCGGCCCGGAGCGTGTCGCGGCGGCGCATGTTGTAGAAGTCGTGCACCAGCACCGGGTCGGCGGCGAAGCCCTCGGGCGTGGCGAGGCGCATCGGATCGAACCGGGCCCAGACCCCGTCCGTGTCGCGGAACGTGCCGAGCCCGCTCTCGGCGGAGATCCCGGCCCCGGTCAGCATGAAGATGGTGTTGGACATGGGGCCGCTCAGGCGTCCGCCAGCCGGGTGGCGAGCACCTTGTCGATGCGCCGCCCGTCCATGTCGACCACCTCGATGCGCCACCCTTGCGTCTCGATCGCGTCGCCTTCCGTGGGGATGCGGCCGAGCTGGACGATGACGAAGCCGGCCAGCGTCGAGAAGTCGTCCGAGCGCGGCCGGTCCGGGAAGCCGAGGCGGTCGAAGGCGTCGGTCGCCGACATCATGCCGTCGATGAGCAGCGAGCCGTCCTCGCGCTCGGTCACCATCCGCTCCTCGCCGGGTTCGGGGATCTCGCCGGCCATCGCCTCCAACAGGTCGGTCTGGGTGACGATGCCCTCCAGGCTGCCGTACTCGTCGACGACGATGGCCATGCGCACCGGCTTGGTCTGGAACATCTCCAGCACCTTCAGGATCGCCAGCCCCTCGTGCACGACGATGGGCTCGCGGGTGGCGGCCTTCACGTCGAGGGGCTTGCCGTCGAGGAACTGGTCGAGCAGGTCCTGCTTCCTCAGAACGCCGAGCACGTCGTCGATCTGCGCGCGGCTCACCACGATCTGCTCGTGGCGGCAGGTGCGCACCGCCTCGATGATCTCCTCCTCGGTCTCGTCGAGGTCGACCCAGTCCACCTCGTTGCGCGGCGTCATGATCTCGCGGATGCGCCGTCCGCCGATGGCGAGGATGCGCGCCACGGCGTCCTCCTGCGCCTCGTGCAGCAGGCCCGCCTCGTGGCTCGCGGTGACGAGCAGGCTGAGCTCCTTCGGCGAGGGGAGGTTGCCCTCACCCTCGCCGGGTTGCAGGCCCATCAGCCGCAGCACGCCGTTGCCGAGCCCGTTGAGGAAGTGGATCGCCGGGCCGAAGATCGTCAGGAAGATCGTGAGCGGGCGCACGATCACCAGCGCGGTGCGCTCGCTGCGCTGGAGCGCGAGGCTCTTCGGCGCCAGCTCGCCCAGCACGATGTGCAGGGTGGTGATGACCGCGAACGCCAGCGCGATCGACAGCGTGTGCGCGGTGATGCCGGCGGCCGTCGGCGGCAGCCAGCCGAACAGCGGTTCGATCAGGTGGGCCAGAGCTGGCTCGCCGACCCAGCCCAGGGCCAGCGAGGAGAGGGTGATGCCGAGCTGCGTCGCGGCGAGATGCGCGTCGAGCCGGTCGGTGGCGCGCTGGAGCGCCCGGGCATTGAGCCGGCCCGCGTTGACCAGCTCGGCGATCCGGCTGCGCCGCACCGCGACGAGGGAGAATTCCGCCGCGACGAAGAAGCCGTTGGCGAAGACGAGCGCGACGACGGCGACGAGGCCGAGCGCCGAAGACCAGAGACCGTCCGAAATCGTGCCCTCCCGGGGCCAAGCCGCACCCAACCGCCGCGCGCGACGGCGGCACCGATGCTCAGTGTCTCTCACGAAACTCCCGCTGCGCCGTCGCACCCGGAGCGAGCGCGGTCGGTGATCGGGAGTTTCGTGAGGCACTCTTAGAGCCGAACCCGGTGACGGGGGAAGGGGTTCGGAGCCATTCCCGCCTTGCGTCCGGCTTCGGTTGTGGGGAAAACGCCGCCCCGGCCGCGCCACACTTCGTTCCCATGCTTCCCGCCGGGCCGGAACCAGGGCGGTCGAGCGGGCGGCGGGGATCCGTGCGTCCGGCGCGCCGGGCCCCGTATCCGCGTTTCGAAGGAAGTGGTCGTGATCAAGCTGCCGAGGCTGCTTCGGCCCAAGCGCCGCGATGCGGCGATCGCCGCCCCCTTCTTCGATCCCGCCTTCTACCGCTCCGCCTATCCCGACGTCGCCGCGGGCGGGGGCGACTCGCTCCTGCACTATCTCGATCACGGCTGGCGGGAGGGCCGCGACCCCTCGGCGGTGTTCTCGACCCTGTACTACCTCGATCGCCACCTCGCGGATGGCGCGCCGACCAATCCGCTCCTGCACTACGCGCGACTGTCCGGGGCGGAACGGCTGCGGGTCGCGACCCTGCCGGGAGCCGACTTCCCGGCCCTGCAGGCCGAGGGCGTCGCGCCCTATTTCGACGCGGCGTTCTACGCCCGTGTCGCCGGGCTGGAGGGCGGCGAGGATCCGCTCGCCCACTACCTGACCAAGGGATGGCGGCGGGGGCTCGACCCGAACGACGCCTTCAGGGGGGAGACCTACCTTCAGCGCCACGCCCATATGCGGCGCCTCGACGTCAGCCCGTTCTACCATTTCGTCGCCACGCGCCGGCTCCAGGCGGCGGAGGCGGCCCCGTCGATCCCGCGCCCCAGGCCGCAGGCCGCCTCGCTTCCCGGCGATCCGGCGGAGGCGTCCGACGCGCAGGTCTACGAGACCGTCGCGGCCGCGTTCGACCGGGAGCATTACCTGGAGAAGAACGCCGACATCCGCCGGTCCGGCGTCGATCCGGTCCGCCACTTCCTCGATTTCGGCGCCCGCGAAGACCGCGACCCCAGCCCCGACTTCTCGGTGCGCTACTACCGCAAGCAGTACCGCCGGGAGATCGGCACCGGGGTCAACCCGTACTTCCACTACCTCGCGGCGGGGCGCGCCAGGGGCTTTCGCCCGACCGCCTTCGGCCTCGGCACGTGGCCCGCACAGGTCGCGCCGACGCCGGCCGAGTGGCGCTCGGCGCGCCCCGCCGCCGACATCGACGGGGCGCGGGCCGTGCTGATCATGCCGGTCTACAAGGGCTACGACGACACCCTGCGGGCGATCCACGCGGTGCTGAGCGCCCCCCAGGCGACGCCCTTCGCCCTCCTCGTCATCGACGACGGCAGCCCGGACGCGCGCCTGAGCGCGGCGCTGGCGGAACGGGCCGCCGACGGCCTGTTCGTCCTCGCCGTCAACGACGAGAATCTCGGCTTCGTGCGCACCTGCAACCGCGGCCTGGAGCGGGCGGCGGGCAAGGACGCCGTGCTCCTCAACGCCGACATCGTCGTCCACGGCGACTGGCTCGACCGCCTGCTCTGGCATCTGGACGCCGATCCGCGCGTCGCGACGGTCACGCCGTTCTCCAACAACGCCACGATCTGCAGCTACCCGACCCCGAACGTCGACAACCAGGCCCGGCTGGAGGTCGCGCCCGCCGAGATCGACGCCTATGCGCGCGTCTGCAACGCCCGCACCGGCTCGCCGGTGCCGACCGGAGTCGGCTTCTGCATGGCGATGGGCCGCGCGGCCATCGCCGCGGTCGGCCTCCTCGACGCCGGGACCTTCGGGCGCGGCTACGGCGAGGAGAACGACTTCTGCATGCGCGCCCTCAAGGCGGGCTTCACCAACCGCCTCGCCCACGACGTGTTCGTGTTCCACTCCGGAAGCGTCTCCTTCGGCACGCTGCTCGCGACCAAGGGCGCCGACATCTTCCGCACGATCCTGACCAAGCACCCGGACTATCAGCGCCGGGTCCACAACCACATCGCGCTCGATCCCGCCCGCTTCGCCCGCCGCCGGCTCGATCTCTACCGCTTCGCCCGGTGCGCGCGGGCGGGGGCGGAGCACGGCATCGCCCTGATCGTCACCCACGATCTCGGCGGCGGCATCGAGACCCATATCGAGGCGATGAGCGCCCGGCTCGCCGAGGCCGGTCGCGCCGCCGTGCTGCTGCGCATCGAGGAGCCCGGCGCGCTCAGGCTCGACCTGCCGGAGGCGAGCGCCGTCGACTTCCCCGTCTCCCTGCTCGATCCGCTCTCCCTCGGCCGGGACGCCGACCTCCTCGCCGAGCTGATCGGCTGGCTCGATCCGGCGATGGTGCACGTCCACTCCCTGGCCGGGCTCGACGCGCCCGCCACCGGCGCGGCCATGCGCCTGATCGAGGGGCTGGGAGCCGGCTACGACGTGACGCTCCACGACTACGCCCCGGTCTGCCACCGCAACAACCTCGTGCGGCCCGACGGCGTCTATTGTGGGCTGGCGGCGCCCGCCGCCTGCCGCGACTGCATCCGCCTCGACCGCGACGCGGAGGCGATCGCGCCGCCCGATCCCGAGGAGCGGCGCCGGATCTGGGCCGCCTTCCTGGGGAAGGCCCGGGCGGTCTTCGCGCCCTCGGCCGACCTCGCCGGCCGCATCGGCGGGGTATTGGCCCTCGACCGCATCACCCTGCGCCCGCACGAGGAGACGCTTTCGAGCGTCGCGCTCGCGCCGCGCCGCCGCAGGGAAGGTCCCCTGCGGGTGGCCGTGATCGGATCGATCGGCGCGCACAAGGGCTACGACATCGTCCACAACCTCGCCCTCGACGCCCGCCTGAGGCAGCTTCCCATCGTCTTCACCATCGTCGGACATTCCGCCGAGCCGCGGGCGATGGAGGCCGCGGGCGTGCGCGAGACCGGGCTCTACCGCAGCGACGCGGCAGCGCTCGCCGAGATCGCCCGGCTCGATCCCGACCTCGCCCTGCTCCCGTCGATCTGGCCGGAGACCTACTGCTACACGCTGTCCCTGGCGCTGGCGGCGGGCGTGCCCCCGGTGGTGTTCGATCTCGGCGCCCAGGCCGAGCGCCTGCGCGCGATCGGGGGCGGCCACCGGCTCGACATCGGCCTGGCCGACGAACCGCAGGCGCTGAACGCGGCGCTGCTCGCGCTCCCCGTCGACGCGCTCTGGGCCGTCCGCCGGCCGTTTCGCCCCACGGTCTACCCGCGGATTCTGGAGGATTATTACGGGCTGGCCGCACCCCCCGCCGAAACGCGCCGGCCCGCGGCCGCAGGTTGATCCTCAGAGCGCCAGGATCGCCGCATCGGCGCTGCGGTCACGGGTGGTGAAGCGCACGCGTCCGCCTTCCAGCACGGCGTCGCCCGCCGCGATCAGGGCCAGCGCCGCTGGGTAGAGCCGGTGCTCCTGCACGATCACCCGCGCGGCGAGCGCCTCGGCGTCGTCGCCGGGCAGAACCGGAACCGCCGCCTGCGCCACGATCGGTCCGGCATCGAGTTCCGGCACGACGTAGTGGACGGTGCAGCCGTGCAGGCGCATGCCGGCTTCGAGCGCCCGCTCGTGGGTGTGCGTGCCCTTGAACAACGGCAGCAGGGAGGGGTGGATGTTGATCATCCGCCCGGCCCAGGCTTCCACGAACGCGTCGGTGAGGATCCGCATGAAGCCGGCGAGCACGATCAGCTCGATCCCGGCGGCCTCGAGCTCCGCCTGAAGCGCGGCGTCGAAGCTCGCCCGGTCGGGATAGGCCTTGTGGTCGACGGTGCGGGCCGGGATGGCGGCCTCCCGCGCCCGCGCGAGGCCGCCTGCCTCGGGGCGGTTGGCGAGCACGAGCACGATCTCGGCCGGGTAATCGGGCGCCCGGGCCGCTTCGATCAGCGAGGCCATGTTCGAGCCGCGGCCGGAGATGAGGATCGCGACGCGTTTTTTGGGGCGGGGAGCGACGTTCATGCGACTTCCGACGAACCGGAGCTTCGACGCGCGGTAACCCTCCCCCCTCTGCGGGGGGAGGGATGGTGCCGTGACCAGCCGGTTTGCTGACCTGACGATGCGCTTTCAGAGCGCCAATTGCCCCGTGAACGTCACGGCGTCCGCCCCGCGCCGGGTGATGCGCCCGAGCCGGATCGGCGCCTCGCCGGCCTCGGAGAGCGCATCCGCCACGGCGTCGGCCGCGTCGGCGGCGGCGACCACCACCATGCCGATGCCGCAGTTGAAGGTGCGCAGCATCTCGGGTTCCGCGACGCCGCCCTCCCGCGCCAGCCAGCCGAAGACCGGCGGCACGGCCATCGCCGAGAGGTCGATCGCGATGCCCACACCCTCGGGCAGGACGCGGGGCAGGTTGTCGGGGAAGCCGCCGCCGGTGATGTGGGCGAGCGCCCGGATGCCGCCGGCCCGCTTCAGCGCGGCGAGCAGCGGCTTCACGTAGATCCGGGTCGGCTCCAGCAGCGCCTCGCCGAGGCTGCGGCCCGGTGCGAACGGGGCGTCCGCATCCCAGCCGAGGCCCGTCTTGGCCACGATCCGCCGCACCAGCGAGAACCCGTTCGAGTGCACGCCCGAGGAGGACAGGCCGAGCACGACGTCGCCGGGCAGGATGCCGGGGCGCGGCAGCAGCGTGCCGCGCTCGGCCGCACCCACGGAGAAGCCGGCGAGGTCGTAGTCGGAGCCGTCGTAGAGGCCCGGCATCTCGGCGGTCTCGCCGCCGATCAGCGCGCAGCCCGCCTGTCGGCAGCCCTCGGCGATGCCGCGCACGATGGCCGCGCCGACTCCCGGCACCAGCTTGCCCGTGGCGTAGTAGTCGAGGAAGAACAGCGGCTCGGCACCCTGGACGACGATGTCGTTGACGCACATCGCCACGAGGTCGATGCCGATCGTGTCGTGGCGCCCGGTCAGAATCGCGATCTTCACCTTGGTGCCGACGCCGTCGTTGGCGGCCACCAGGATCGGATCCTTGAAGCCGGCGGCCTTCAGGTCGAACAGGCCGCCGAAGCCGCCGATCTCCGCATCCGCCCCCGGCCGGCGCGTGGCGCGCACCAGCGGCTTGATGGTCTCGACGAGCGCGTTGCCCGCGTCGATGTCGACGCCGGCCTGCGCGTAGGTGAGCCCGTTCCCGTCCTGCGCCGTCATCGCCGCCCCGTCGTCCGGTCTATGCTGGTCTTTTGGCTGATCATGCGCAAACCCGCTGCCACATCGCGCCGCGATTGACCACCGTCACGGATGGAAGGCGGCCCGTTCGGGCACAGCATCATGCCTGGCTGCGGGCGAAAAGTTCCTCGAACAGGGCGGCCGAGCGTTCCTGGCCCTCCGGCGTGAGCCAGACCGACTTCGCCTTGCCGACGGGGTCGTCGATCAGCCCCTTGGCGTGGAGCCGGCCCAGCACGTCCCAGGAATGGCCCTTCCAGGCTCGGACGCCGTCGTGCAGCGTGAGTTGAAGGAGGGCCAGCACCGTATCGTCGATCCGGTCGAGGTCGTGGGTTCGATCAAGGTCTTCGTAAGATCCCATGGCTCGCACATCTCCCTCGCGCATCTCCCTCGGAATCGGGGCACCATCGAACGCGCCGCGGGCCGCGCCGCAAGTCCCGAATCGATCGCCCGCCTTGACCGGGACCGCCACGCTTCCCACTCTTTCGCATTGCGAAAGGGCGGCGAAGGGGGTCTCGATGCGCGGGCGGGCAATCATCGGGCTGTCCATTCTCGCGGTCCTCGTCTTCCTGCTCTACGAACTGCGCGAGGTGATGCTGCCCTTCGTGGCGGGGCTGGCGCTGGCCTACTTGCTCGATCCGCTCGCCGACCGCCTGGAACGGCTCGGCCTCGGGCGGCTCGCCGCGACCCTGCTGATCCTGGCGGGCTTCGTGATCGGGCTCGTGGTGGTGCTCATCATCGTCGTGCCGCTGGCCGCCGGGCAGATCGCCTCGCTCGTCAACGCCCTGCCGACGATGGTGGCGCGGCTCCAGAGCATCCTCGTCGAGCGCGCCGGGCCGCTCCTCCAGCGCATCGGCGGCGCGGAAGTCGTCAACGAGCTGCAATCCTCGGTCGGTGCCCTGGTCGGGCAGGGCGGGACGTGGTTCCTGGCCTTCCTCAAGTCGCTCTGGACGGGAAGCCAAGCGCTCGTCTCCATCGCCTCGCTCCTCGTCGTCACGCCGGTCGTCGCCTTCTACGTGCTGCACGACTGGGACCGGATGATCGCCGCCCTCGACGGCTGGGTGCCGCCGCGCCACCGCCCGACCGCGCGGCGGCTCGCGGGCGAGATCGACGGGGCGGTGACCGGCTTCGTGCGCGGCCAGAGCCTCGTCTGCCTCATCCTCGGCTCGTTCTACGCGGTCGGCCTGTTCCTCGTCGGGCTGAACTTCGGCGTACTGATCGGGATGATCTCAGGGTTTCTGACCTTCATCCCCTATGTCGGCACGCTCACCGGCTTCATGCTCTCGGTCGGCGTCGCCCTGGTGCAGTGGTGGCCCTCGGGCGACTGGCTGCCTATCGGGCTCACCGTCGGCGTGTTCCTGGTCGGGCAGTTCCTCGAAGGCAACGTGATCTCGCCCAAGCTCGTGGGCGACTCGGTCGGCCTGCATCCGGTCTGGCTGATGTTCGCGCTGCTGGCCTTCGGCTCGCTGTTCGGCTTCCTCGGGCTGCTGCTCGCCGTGCCGGTGGCCGCCTCCATCGGCGTCGTCGTGCGCTTCGGCATCGCGCGCTATCTCGAGAGCCGGCTCTACCGGGGCGACGGGCCGGTGCTGATCGGGGATGCCGAGGGTCGCCCGCTGCCGGCCCGCGATTGATCGCGCGCGACGGTGTAGAGTGCCCGGATGCGCGACAACGCCCCCCCGAAGCAGCTCGCCTTCGACCTGCCGCTCGATCCGCGCTACGGTGCCGAGGACTTTCTGGTCAGCCCCTCCAACGAGGAGGCCTGCGCCCTGATCGAGGCGTGGCCCGACTGGCCGGACACCGTGTTCCTGCTGCGCGGACCGGCAGGCAGCGGCAAGAGCCATCTCGCCTCGATCTGGGCGACGCGGGCGCAAGCCTGGACGGTCTCGGCCTCGGACGTGGCGATGGAGCGTGTCTCGCACCTGATCTCCAACGGCGCCCTGGTGATCGAGGACGTGGACCGCGAGGCCGGCCGCGACGAGGCGGGGCTGTTCCACCTGCTCAACCTCGCCCGCGAGCGGCGTTTTCCGGTCCTGCTCACGGCCTGCGGACCCGTCGACGGGTTCGGTCTGAAAGTGGCGGATCTTCGCTCGCGCCTGCGGCTCGCGCCCGGCGCCGAGATCGGCCCGCCGGACGACGCGCTGCTCAAGGCCGTCATCGTCAAGCTGTTCGCCGACCGGCAGCTCGGCATCGACACTTCGGTGGTCGACGCCCTGGCGCTGCGCATCGACCGTTCGCTCGCCCGCGCCCGCGAGGTCGTGGCCGAACTCGACCGCGACGCGCTCGGCCGCCGCCGCCGCATCACCCGCCCGCTGGCGCTCGCCGTGCTCGACCGGCTCGACGGCGCCGACGGCCCGGAGGAGGACGGCGAAGTGGGCGGCGATGAAGGGACTGACGCGGACGAGGGAGCGTCGTGAGCCCCGGCCCGTTGTCACGAAACCGTCAAACAGGGCCGGCCGCCCCGTGCTAGGGAGCCGCCGGACAGGACCGAAGCGGAAGGGAGCCAGCGCGTTGTCGGAAGGGGAGTCGGATGTCGTCGCCCGGGACGTGGAGGCGACCGAGGCCGAGGAGACCAGCCTCGCCACCGAGCGGGGCGTGCGCAGCGAATCCGCCCGCGCCCGCACCGCCCGTGCCGCCCGCATCCTCGCCGCCGAGAAGGCGGCGGAGAAGCCGGCCGAACCCGACGCGGGGGCCGAGGGCGCTGCGGCGGAGGCCGCCCGCGAGCCGGTGCTCGAGGCCGGCCGGTCGCTGCGCCACTCGCCCGAGCGCTTCGTCAACCGCGAGCTGTCCTGGCTCCAGTTCAACCGCCGGGTCCTGGAGGAATCCTCCAACCCGAATCACCCGCTTCTGGAGCAACTGCGCTTCCTCTCGATCTCGGCCAACAACCTCGACGAGTTCTTCATGGTGCGCGTCGCCGGCCTGCACGATCAGGTCCGCGCCGGCCTCGTCGTGCCCTCGCAGGACGGCCTGACCCCCTCCGAGCAGCTCGCGCGGATCGGCAACGAGGTGTCGCGGCTGGCCCTCGACCAGCAGGAGCGCTGGCGGGCGCTACGCGAGGAGCTGAACGCCAACGGCATCCATCTGGCCGATCCGGCCGAGCTGTCGCCCGAGCACCTCGCCTGGCTCGACGACTACTTCCTCACCTACGTCTTCCCCGTCCTGACGCCGCTCGCCATCGATCCGGCCCACCCCTTCCCGTTCATCCCCAATCTCGGCTTCACCGTCGCGCTGATGATGGTGCGGCCCCGCGACGGGCGCACCCTGCGCGCCCTGATCCGCCTGCCGTCGCTGCTCGACCGCTTCGTGCGCCTGCCCGACGTGGCCGGCGACGGCACCGCCCGCTTCGTCGCCATCGAGCAGGTGATCGCGAAGTATGCCGGCCGGCTCTTTCCCGGCTACTCGCTCAAAGGGCAGGGCGCCTTCCGCGTGGTGCGCGATTCCGATCTGGAGATCGAGGAGGAGGCCGAAGACCTCGTCCTGCACTTCGAATCGGCGATCAAGCGCCGCCGCCGCGGCGTCGTGATCCGCCTAGAGATCGAGGCGGGGATGACGGAGGAGCTGCGCGCCTTCGTCGCCGACGAACTGGAGATCGCCCCCGACTCGGTGTTCGTGGTCGAGGGGATGCTGGCGCTCAACGAGTTGTCGCAGATCGTCGGGATCGACCGGCCGGATCTCAAGTTCAAGCCCTACAATCCGCGCTTCCCCGAGCGGATCCGTGAATCGGGCGGCGACGTCTTCGCCGCGATCCGCCAGAAGGACTTCATCGTCCACCACCCCTACGAGTCGTTCGACTCGGTGGTGCAGTTTCTGGCGCAAGCCGCCCGCGACCCGAACGTGGTGGCGATCAAGCAGACGCTCTACCGCACCTCCTCGAACTCGCCGATCGTCGCCGCGCTCGCCGAGGCCGCGGAGGCCGGCAAGTCGGTCACCGCGCTCGTCGAGCTGAAGGCCCGGTTCGACGAGGAGGCCAACATCCGCTGGGCGCGCAACCTCGAAAAGGCCGGCGCGCAGGTGGTGTTCGGCTTCGTCGAACTGAAGACCCACGCCAAGCTGTCGATGGCGGTGCGCCGCGAGGGCGACCGCCTCGTCACCTACTGCCACGTCGGCACGGGCAACTATCACCCGATCACCGCGCGCATCTACACCGACCTGTCCTTCTTCACCGCCGACCCGGCCATCGGCCGCGACGTCTCGCGCATCTTCAACTTCGTCACCGGCTACGCCGAGCCGGCGGAACTGGAGCGCATGGCGGTCTCGCCGCTGACGCTGAAGCCGCGCCTGCTCCAGCACATCGAGGAGGAGATCGCCCATGCCCGGGCCGGGCGCCCGGCGGCGATCTGGATCAAGTGCAACTCGCTGGTCGATCCGCAGATCATCGACGCGCTCTACGATGCCAGCCAGGAGGGCGTGCAGATCGACTGCATCGTGCGCGGCATCTGCTGCCTGCGGCCCGGCATCCCGGGCCTGTCCGACACGATCCGCGTCAAGTCGATCGTCGGGCGCTTTCTCGAGCACGAGCGCGTCTACGCCTTCGGCAACGGCGCCGGGCTGCCGCATCCGAAGGCCACGGTCTACATCTCCTCGGCCGACCTGATGCAGCGCAACCTCGACCGGCGGGTCGAGGCGCTCCTGCCGATCACGAACTCGACTGTGCATCAGCAGGTGCTCGACCAGATCATGCTGGCCAACCTCCTCGACAACCGGCAAAGCTGGCGTGTACTGGCATCGGGCGCCAGCGAGCGGATCGGCCCCGCGGAAGGGGAGGAACCGTTCAACGCCCACAAGTATTTCATGACGAATCCGAGCCTGTCCGGGCGCGGCAAGTCGTCGAAGAAATCGAGCCCGCGGGCGCTCAGCCGCCGCTCGCAGCGGTCCTGACGACGGGCTGCGCCGGGCGGGCGACCCGCCCGGCACGAACGTGGGCGCTCCCGGCGCGGGGCGCCGTCCTAGAGCATCGTCCCGAAAGGTGGTTTCCGGCTTTCGGGACGATGCGCTCAAATGGGGGATGCATGGGTCCGACACGTCCGCACCTGACGCTCGCCCACTCCGCCGAACGGCCGGCCTCCATGACGACCGCACAGACGCCCAGCCCCGTCGCGATCATCGATATCGGCTCGAATTCCGTGCGGCTCGTCGCCTATGACGGGCTGCAGCGGGCGCCGACGCCGCTCTACAACGAGAAGGTGCTGTGCGGGCTCGGCCGCAGCGTCTTCTCCACGGGGCGCCTCAACGAGGATGCGGTGCAGCGGGCGCTGACCGCTTTGCGCCGCTTCCGCGTCCTGTGCGACACGATGCGGATCGCCCGCATCTTCGTGCTGGCGACGGCCGCCGCCCGGGACGCGGCCAACGGCCCGGCCTTCCTGGAAGCGGCGCGCGCGGCGCTCGGCCAGGACATCCAGCTTCTCTCCGGCCGGCGCGAGGCGGAGCTGTCGGCGCTCGGCGTCGTCTCCGGCTTCTACGCGCCCGACGGCGTGGTGGGCGATCTCGGCGGCGGCTCGCTCGAACTCGTCGACGTCAACGGCACCACCGTCGGCCAGGGCGTGACCATGCCGCTCGGGGGACTCGCTCTTCAGGATCTCTCGGAGGGCTCGCTGAAGAAGGCGCGCAAGCTCGCGCGGGAGCACCTGAAGAAGGCCGAGCCGCAGCTCGACACCCTGCGCGGGCGCTCGTTCTACGCGGTCGGCGGCACGTGGCGGGCGCTGGCACGGCTGCATCAGGCGGCGCGCGGCTACCCGCTCCACGTCATGCACGGCTACGCGGTCGAGCCCTCCGACGAGCTGAGCTTCCTCGAAATGGTCGAGGCGAGCGACGCCGCGACCCTGCAGGAGGTCGAGACCATCTCCGAGGCGCGCCGGCCGCTGCTGGCCTTCGGCGCCGTGGTGCTGGAGGAGATCATCCGGCTGGGGCGCCCCCGCGAGATCGCCATCTCCGCCTCCGGCGTGCGCGAGGGGCTGCTGTTCGAGCAGCTCGACCGCGAGGCCCGACTCACCGATCCGCTGATCGTCGCGGCGCAGGCGCTGAACGGGCAGCGCGCCCGCTCCCCCGGCCACGGCGAGGAACTGCGCGACTGGACCGACCACTTCATCGCCACCCTCGACGGCCCGGAGACCGCGGGCGAGCGGCGCCTGCGCCACGCCGCCTGCCTGCTCTCGGATATCGGCTGGCGGGCCCATCCCGACTATCGCGGCGAGCAGAGCCTCAACGTGATCGCCAACGCCGCCTTCGCCGGGATCGACCATCCCGGCCGCGCCTATCTCGCCCTGTCGGGCTATTTCCGCCACGAGGGCGTGGCGCCGGAACGGGCGAGCCCGACCCTGCGGGCGCTCGCCGGTCCCCGCCTGTTCGACCGCGCCCGCCTCGTCGGCGCGCTGATGCGCGTGGCCTTCCCGGTCTCGGCCGGGATGGAGGGGCCGCTCAAGCGGATGCCGCTCGCGGTGGAGGACGGCAAGGTGGTGCTGCGCCTGCCGGCCGAATGGGCCGAGCTCAATGGCGAGCGTCTGCTGAACCGGGTGCGTGGCCTCGGCCGCCTGATCGGCCTCGACGGGCGGGTCGAGGTCGCCTGACCGGTGTCGGCCCGGTGACTGTTCGCTTCGGTATCGCCGCTTTTCGCTGACGGGCCGGCTCAGCCCGACAGCCGTGTATGGGCGACCGCGATCTCCCGCTCGGCGTCGGCCATGAGATAGGCGATGCGGGGTGCGTCGAGATTGGCGTCGGCGAGGCGCTGGCGCAGGTCGGCCTCGTAGCTCTTCTGCTCGGCGCGCCGGGGCGGCGGCAGCAGGCGCAGCAGCATCGGACTGGCGATCTCGCTGCGGACGAGGCCGCGATGGTTGGCGAGCCGCCTCAGGCTGCTGGCGAGGTCTTCCAGCTTCGATTCCGGCAGGTACTGGCGGGCGGCGGCGCGGGCTCTGCCGGAATGGGACATGGTGGAACCTTTTAGCGATAAGGTCCGAAAAGATTGCACGCGACCGGTTCGCTTTCCCTTGAGAAAGATCGTTAACGGTTCTCGCGCCGGAGCCCGGGAACCCCGCGGCCGTCCCGACGCATGCCGGATCGTGGCCGGCGGAAAACCGACAGGTGGGCCATGCGCCGGGATCGCGGTTCCTGTTCCCCGTGCTCCCGACGCACCGACAGCCGCTCGGCCCACTGAGCGTCACAGGAACGGCGCAGAGAACTGGTCCGCACCGCCCCGTCACTGCCGGCCCCGCCGCCACGCCGGCCCGAGAGGGCTCGCGAAACCATCGGGCGCCTCGGTTGCGGGGAGGGCCGATGTAGATGTCTGCGCCGCCGCGGGCAACCGCGCCGTGACGTCGCTCCGCAGAGATCGGAGATACGGCGCGTCGATCCCTTGATCTGCCGCGTTGAAGCGATGATCGGACCTGCTACTTTGAACCGTATGACGGGACGCACCCACTCGACCGACCCGGAGACCACGCCCGAGCGCTCTTGGCGTCTGGCCGATGCCAGGGCGCGTTTCGGCGAACTCGTTCGGCGCGTCCGGAGCGAAGGGCCGCAGCATGTCACCGTTCGCGGGCAGGAGGAGGTCGTCGTCATCTCTGCCGAGGACTTTCGCCGTTTGAAGGGCCAGACGACGGGGGAGGCTCTGGTCGCAGCCCTTCAGGCCTCGCCGGATCGGGAGATCGAGATCGAGCCGGAGCGTTTTCCAATGCCCGTACGCGATCCGATCTTGTGACGGGTTGGCTCCTCGATACGAACGTGCTCTCGGAACTTCGTCGACCGCGCCCGAATCCGAGAGTCACCGCCTTCGTCAGCACTCAGCCGCTCGTCAGCCTGCATGTCAGTACGGTCAGCTTGGCCGAGATACGATACGGTATCGAGCGCGCGGATGACGAAGCGAAGCGGGCAGCCCTTCGCAACTGGCTCGACGCCCGCATCCGGCCGATGTTCGCGGAGCGCATCCTACCGGTCAGCGAAGATGTCATGCTCCGCTGGCGAATGCTCGTCGAGGAGGGCCGGACGGTTCGCCACACCTTTCCGCAACCCGATCTCATCATCGCGGCGACCGCGCTCCAGCATGGGCTGACGCTCGTGACGCGCGACGTCGATGATTTCAGGAGGGCGCGTGTCGTGGTGCTGAATCCCTGGCTTGAAGGGACTGCCGTCGATTGAGGCCGCAGCGGCTGCCGCGGGAGGCCCGTCCCACGCCACGACAGCCGCCGGGCGGCGCACCTACCGCAGCGAACCGCAGAACCGCTGGATGCGCCGGCAGGCCTCCTCCAGGGTCTTGTTGGAGGTGGCATACGAGATGCGCAGGTTGGGCCCCAAGCCGAAGGCCGAGCCGTGGACCGCGGCGACGCCCTCGGCCTGGAGCAGTTCGGTGACGAAGTCCTCGTCCGAGGCGAGGGTCTTGCCGCTCTCGGTGGTCTTGCCGATCAGCTCGGCGCAGGACGGGTAGACGTAGAACGCGCCCTCCGGCACCGGGCACTTGAGGCCGTTCGACTGGTTCAGCATCGAGACCACGAGGTCGCGCCGCTCCTGGAACGCCGCCTTGAAGCGGGCGAGGTGCGCCTGCGTGCCGTCGAGCGCGGCCACCGCCGCCCATTGCGAGATCGAGGAGGCGCCCGAGGTCTGCTGGCCCTGCACGAAGTCCATCGCCTTGATCAGCGGCTCCGGGCCGGCGGCGTAGCCGATGCGCCAGCCGGTCATGGCGTAGGCCTTCGAGACGCCGTTCATGGTCAGCGTGCGCTCGTAGAGGCCGGGCTCGACCTGGGCCGGCGTGACGAACGCGAAGTCGCCGTAGGTCAGGTGCTCGTACATGTCGTCGGTGAGCACCCAGACCTGCGGATGGCGCATCAGCACGTCGGTGATCTTCTTCATCTCGTCGCGGGTATAGGCGGCGCCCGACGGGTTCGACGGCGAGTTGAGGATGATCCACTTGGTCCTGGGCGTGACGACGCGCTCGAGATCCTCCGGCTGCAGCTTGAAGTCGTGCGCCATGTCGGTGTCGGCGAAGACCGGCGTGCCGCCGCACAGGATCACCATCTCCGGGTAGGAGACCCAGTAGGGGCGCGGGATCACCACCTCGTCGCCGGGGTTCAGGGTGGCGAGCAGGGCGTTGTAGATGACGTGCTTGCCGCCGGTGCCGACGATGGTCTGGGAGACCTTGTAGTCGAGCCCGTTCTCGCGCTTGAACTTCCTGACGATGGCCTCGCGCAGCGGGTTGATGCCGGAGACGGGCGGGTACTTGGTCTCGCCGCGGCGGATCGCGTCGATCGCCGCCTCCTTGATGTGGTCGGGCGTGTCGAAGTCCGGCTCGCCGACCGAGAGGCTGATGACGTCGACGCCCGAGGCTTTCAGCTCGCGCGCCTTCTGGGTCATCGCGATGGTCGCGGACGGCTTCACCCGCGAGAGGGCGTCGGCGAGAAAGCCCATGGGAGGTCTCCGAAAAAGGTCTTCGAGCGTGCATGAGCCCGAAGGGTGTCTCGGGCATCGCCGGCCCTCGTAATCATGCGCTGCCGCGCGGGCAAGCGCGGCGGGCGGGACTCTTAGAGCCATGCCTTTTAAGGTGTTTTCTTAGCCATTAGCTTGGCCTTTTCGAGGACCCTGGCGGTGGCGACGTGTTTTCGGGCCGTAGCCGCCGCTACATAGGGCTTGTCGACCTTGCGCTTGGGACCACGCGGGCTGGTTGCAATCCGCCCTGGGTCGACCCGCTCCGCCAAGGCGAGCAAGCGGGCCGCGACGCTCGCCGCATCCTCCTGGCCCGTCAACACAGAGCCGTGTCCGAGCGCCACCATCAGCCCCTCGTAGCCGGCACCGATCTGACGGCTCAGGTGGAACACCGAGACCCGCGGCTCGGGCCCGTGCACCTGCTCGATGCACGCGCTCAGCAGGCTCAGCACGTTGTGGGCCAGAACGGCAGCGGCAAACCCCAGCAGGGCCGCCCGCGGACGACCCAGGCGACCGGCCTCGCTGTGCAGCACCCGTTCCATCTGCAGGAACAGACCCTCGATCCGCCAGCGTCGCCGATACACCTGCGCGATCTGCGCCGCACTGACGCTCGCCGGCAGGTTGCTCCACAGCCAGATCGTCCGGTCTCCCTCCGTCGTTGGCGCCGTCAAGCTCAGCGCGATGCGCCGCCACGCATCGCCGCTCCCCTCCAGCGTAATGCTCTGCTCACACAGTGTGCCGGTCTCGCAGGAGCCGCACGCCTGCCAATCCCCCTGCGCGCCCAGGCGGGGATGGTTGCCGTGCCGACGCACCACGAAGTGGCTGCCTGCCTCAACCAGACCCTGCAGCCAGGTCCGGACACAGAAGTGCCGATCGGCAACCCAGACCTGACCGGGCGCGGCAGCGTCCAGGAGGGCCCGGGCCAGCGCCCGTTCGTCGGCATAAGCATCTTCGGCCGCCACCAGATCGACGGCCAGGCCGGTATCGGGATCGTAGACGACCAGGGTCTGCCCCGGCAGGGCGGCGCCGCGATGCGCGCGCAGAGGCTTCAGGCGCTTGTCGCTGCCGGGCAGATGGTTGCCGTCCAGCACGCGCAGTGCGTAGCCCGGCAGGCTCGGATGGCCGGTGCCCGCCGCGGTCATCACCGGGGCCAGTCGGGTCGCGCTGCCGCGCACGAGGGCGCGCAGCAGGTCGGGCTCGGTGCGGTTGACCTTGTCGTAGAGGGCGGGCAGCGAGACGGTCAGGTCTTCGGCTTCGCGCGCAGCGGCGTGCAACGACGAGCGCAGGCCGAGAGCGACGAGCATCGTCAGCCTGACGACAGTGGAGAACAGCAACTCCCGCGTGTATTGCCGCTGGCGATGCTGCTCGAACACCTCGTCGATCCAGCCGGCCGGCAGCGCGTGTTCCAAGGCCGTGCGGGCCATCAGGCTCGTCGGCGCATAGTTCTCGAACCGTTCAATGACGGCAGACCAGACTGGATCGGATCCTTGCAATGCTTCGCTCATTGCAAGGATATAGTTAATATAAACGAACCTTAAAAGGCATAACTCTTAGAGCCTGTTCGGCCGGCCGACGTGTCTTCGTCGGGCCACGGCAAGGCGAGAGGAAAGCCATGACTCCCATCCCGACCCTCATCCTGAGGTGCCGGAGCGCAGCGGAGGCCTCGAAGGGTGCTCCAGATCCCGCGCGATCCCTGGAGCATCCTTCGAGGCCGCTCACGCGGCACCTCAGGATGAGGGTGGGGAGGGGATGATCGCAGTCAAACAGGCTCTCAGTCGCCGGCGCCCGCCTCCGCGGACATCTCGGCTCCTTGGGCTCTCGCTCCGCTCGACGCTTTTCAGGACATCCGTCCTGAAAAGCCCGCTCCGCGCGGCGCTCTTGATTGTGCCTCTTGGCGCCGCGAAGCCGCTCACGCGGCTTCGAGCGATTGTCCCGGCGGGACTCTGCTTCCCGGCGCGGGCGGCCTGCCGACGATCGGGGTGAAAAGCCCTGCAATTTTTCTCAAGCTGGAACGAAGAGTTTTTCAGGCATACGCTGCCGGGGTTCTGCGGTATTATCTCACGAAAGACGTGCAGTTTATTGCAGTGCGACAGCATATCGATGCGCCGCAACGATGAATGCATGCAGGATTCGACCGGCTGGCCGGCGGCGGAAGCCGTCCGAATTTTCGCGGGCGGCCGGGAGGATGTCGGGTGGAGACGGCAAGAGGCGGAGGGCACCGCCCGGCCGGACCGAAGGCGAGCGGAGGACGGCGGTCCCATGAAGAAGAACAAGGTCATCACGGCCGAGGAGGCGATCGCGCTGATCCGCGAGAACGATGTCCTGACCACCACCGGCTTCGTCCAGAGCTGCATCCCGGAGGCGCTGCACGCGGCCCTCGAAAAGCGCTTCGTCGACACCGGTTCGCCGCGGGGCCTCACCCTGATCATGACCGCGGGCGCGGGCGACTCGAAAGGCCTCGGCACTGGCCGCCTGCACCATGACGGACTGCTGTCGCGGGTCATCGCCGCCAATTTCGGGCGCATGCCCAAGGTCGCCCAGGCTGCGCAGGCCAACCTGATCCGCGGCTACAACCTGCCGCAGGGCGTGATCTCGCAGCTCTACCGCGCCTGCGCCGCCGGCCAGCCGGGGCTGTTCTCGAAGGTGGGCCTGAAGACCTACGTCGATCCGCGCCACGGCGGGGCCAAGGTCAACGACCTGACCACCGAGGACATCGTCAAGCTGGTGGAGGTCGATGGCGAGGAGTGGCTGTTCTACACCGCCACCAAGATCGATGTGGCCTTCATCCGCGCCACCTCCGCCGACCCGTCGGGCAACCTGAGCTTCGAGAAGGAGGCGCTGACCCTCGACTGCCTCGCCCAGGCCATGGCCGCGCGCAACAACGGCGGCATCGTCGTCGCCCAGGTCGAGCGCATCGTCGACGACGGCTACCTGCTGCCCAAGGATGTCCGCGTCCCCGGCATCCTCGTGGATTGCGTGGTGGTCGCCGAGCCCGAGATGCACCGCATGAACTACGGCGTCGTGTACGATGCGGCGCTCGCCGGCGAGATCCGGGTGCCGGTCACCGGCATCAAGCGGATGCCGCTCAACGAGCGCAAGATCATCGCGCGGCGCGCCGCCTTCGAACTGCCGCCCAACGGCGTGGTCAATCTCGGCGTCGGTGCGCCCGAGGGCATTTCCTCCGTGGCGAACGAGGAAAAGATCACCCCCTACATCACGCTGACCACCGAGGCCGGCGCGGTCGGCGGGGTGCTGGCCTCCGGTTCCAGCTTCGGCGCGGCGACGAATGCCGACTGCATCATCGACCAGAACCAGATGTTCGACTTCTACGACGGCGGCGGCCTCGACATGACCTGCCTCGGCATGGCCGAGTGCGACGGCGCCGGCAACGTCAACACCTCGAAGTTCGGGGGCAAGCTCAACGGCTGCGGCGGCTTCATCAACATTTCGCAGAACGCCCGCTCGGTCGTCTTCGCCGGCACCTTCACCGCGGGCGGCCTGGAGATCGCCGTGCAAGAGGGCCAAGTGAAGATCGTCACCGAGGGCCGGGCCCGGAAGTTCGTCACCCAGGTGCAGCAGAACACCTTCTCCGGCCCCTACGCGGTCGAGCGCGCGCAGCCGGTGATCTACGTGACCGAGCGCTGCGTGTTCCAGCTCACGAAGGACGGGCTCGAACTGATCGAGGTGGCGCCCGGGATCGACATCGAGCGCGACATCCTCGCCCACATGGATTTCGCCCCCGTGGTGCGCAATCCGGTGACGATGGACGCCCGCATCTTCCGCGACGGGCCGATGGGCCTGATCTCGGACCTGCTCAACCTCGATCTCACGTCGCGCGTCAGCCTGGATGCCGAGCGCAACATCCTCTTCATCAACCTGGAGGGCTGGTACTGCCGGGTGAAGAGCGACATGGACGAGTTGCGCATGACCATCGTCGAGGCCTGCCGGAAGGCCGGCCAGCGGGTCAACGCCGTGATCAACCACGACGGCTTCCGGCTCAACGAGAACCTCTACGACGACTATGCCGGGATGATCCAGTATCTCCAGGCGAACTACTACGCGACGACGACCCGCTACGCGACCAGCGCCTTCCTGCGCCTGAAGATGGAGGAGGCCCTGACCAAGCGCGGCGTCGCCCCCCACGTCTTCGAGCGCAAGGAGGAGGCCCAGGCCTTCCTCGGCAGCACCGAGGACAGACGCGCGCGGAAAATGATCTCGCCGGCGGTGGCCTCCGCCGCCTGACGGCGGAGGCTCCGGGTTCGCGGCGGAATGTGCCTTCCGCCGACGGGGGAAGGCTTTCGTTCGGCAGCATCCCGGCAGTCACCGTTCGGGAGGCGGCCTCGCCGGGCACCGACAGCCGGCAGGGATGCGCTGGACTCTTGTTTTTGCATCGTCTTTTTCCGAAAGCCGGAGGCCGCCTTTCGGGAGGATGCTCTAGCGGCCCGCGGTGGCCGCATGCGCCCATCGGAGGATGATCACAAATCCGGTTGGCGGAGCGGGCGGAACCAGGGGAGCGCCATACCGAACGTGCGGAGCTGGATCGTTCGAATTAAAGCATATCGCCAAATTTCCTTGGATATACGAGGATTATCTCGACGCATATCTGTGTGCCTTGGCGTTTACCATCGTTTCAACGGATCTCTCTCGAATTTGCAGCTCATTAATTGTCGCAGCGCAATGCGTGCATGAGCCAAGGAAAGGCGCATGCTTCCCATGACGATGACACTCAAGCGCACCCTCGCGGGCCTGTTCGCGCTCATGCTGCTGCTGGCGGTCGGGCAGGGCGTCCTCGCCCTGATCAAGCTCGACGCGATCGGCGCGCGAACGTCGAGCCTCCTCGACAACACCATTCCGTCGATCAACGAGGCCCACACCATCAACGCCCTCGTGATCCGGACGCGGCTCTGGCAGTTCCGTTACGTCACGGCCGAGGACGAAGCGGCACGGGCGGGCTACGCCGAGAAGGTCGCGACCTTCATGCGCGACCGCAACGCCAAGGTCGCGGCCTATGCGGCGCTGATCTCGTCCGCGCAGGAGCGGCGGGCCTACGACGATCTCCTGGCCAAGCTCGACTTGCTGAAGCCGGAATGGGACCGGCTGCGCGCCTTCCCGAGCGACCGGCAGAACGAGGCGCTCGCCCATTTCCGCGGATCCATGAACGCGCGCTATCTCGCGGTTTCCGATGCGGCGCGGGCCCTCGTCGACGTCAACATCGAGGGGAGCAAGGCCGCCGATGCCGCCGTCCGTGCCGAGCAGGCCACCGCGATACGCATCACCCTGGCCGCGCTCTGCATCACGACCCTGACGGCGGTCGGCGCGATGATCTTCTCCTTCGTCGGCGTGTCGCGCCCGATCGAGCGGATGACGGAGGCGATGCGGCGTCTCGCGGGCGGCGATACCGATTCGCCGATCCCCTTCGGCCGGCGTCGGGACGAGATCGGCGCGATGGCGGCCACCGTCCACGTGTTCCGCGACAACCTTCTGCGCGCCCGTGCCCTGGAGGAGGAGACCGCCCTCGCCCGCGCCTCGGCCGAGGAGCAGCGCAAGGCCGGCATGCGCAGCATGGCCGACGGCTTCGAGCACGCGGTCGGCGGCATTCTCGAAACCGTCACCGCGGCGGCGACCGAGCTGCAGGCCACCGCCCAGAGCATGACCGCGATCGCCACGCAGACCGCCGGCCAGTCCACCACCGTGGCGGCCGCCGCCGAGCAGGCGGCCGGCAATGTCGGAATGGTCGCCGCCGCCACCGAGGAACTCGGCTCCTCGGTGTGGGAGATCGGCCGGCAAGTCGCCGGATCGGCCGAACTCGCCGGGGTCGCGGCCGGCGAGGCGGGGCAGACCGTCGTGCTGGTGCGGGATCTGTCGGAGGCCGCCGCGCGGATCGGCGACGTGGTCGCGCTGATCTCCACCATCGCAGCGCAGACGAACCTGCTCGCGCTCAACGCCACGATCGAGGCCGCCCGCGCCGGGGAGGCGGGCCGCGGCTTCGCGGTGGTGGCCGCCGAGGTCAAGGAACTCGCCAACCAGACCGCGCGGGCCACCGAGGAGATCTCGGGCCAGATCGCACGGATCCAGGGCGCGACCGGCGAGGCCGTGACGGCCATCGACGGGATCAGCACCCGCATCCGCGAGATCAGCGGCGTCGCCACCGGCATCGCGGCGGCGGTGGAGGAGCAGGGGGCGGCGACGCAGGAGATCGTGCGCAACGTCGGCCAGGCGGCGACCGGCACCGGCGAGGTGACGAGCAACATCGCGGGCGTCGCCACGGCGGCGGAGGAAACCGGAGCGGCGGCCGCTCAAGTGCTGGCCTCGGCCTCCGACCTGTCGCGGCAGGCCGAACGTCTCAGCACCGAGATGTCCCGCTTCCTCGCGTCGGTGAGAGCTGCGTAGGGTCCGAGCCGCGCCGGCTTGCCATTCCGGACTTTCCCTGCTAACGCCGCGCCCATTCCACACGCGGAGCCGGCCTCATGCCTGAATGAGGCGTTTCCGGTGGCCGGCGAAACGCCGGCTGCATCCTCCGCGGCGGTATCAACCGGAGAGACCAAAAGATCATGGCCGTCGATTTCTCTATGCGCCAGCTCCTCGAGGCCGGCGCCCATTTCGGGCACCAGTCGCACCGCTGGAACCCGAAGATGCAGCCCTACATCTTCGGCACCCGCAACAACATCCACATCATCGACCTCGCCCAGACGGTGCCGGCGCTCCACGCCGCGCTCCAGGCGGTGAGCGACACCGTGGCCCGCGGCGGCCGCGTTCTGTTCGTCGGCACCAAGCGCCAGGCGGCGGACGCCATCGCCGAGGCGGCCAAGCGTTCGGCCCAGTACTACGTCAACTCCCGCTGGCTCGGCGGCATGCTGACCAACTGGAAGACCATCTCCGGCTCGATCCAGCGCCTGCGCAAGGTCGACGAGACGCTCGAAGGCGGGGCCGTCGGCCTCACCAAGAAGGAGCGCCTCATGCTGACGCGCGAGAAGGACAAGCTCGAGAAGGCGCTCGGCGGCATCAAGGACATGGGCGGCGTGCCCGACCTCCTGTTCGTGATCGACACCAACAAGGAGCAGCTCGCGATCAAGGAGGCCCAGCGCCTCGGCATCCCGGTCGCGGCCATCGTCGACACGAACTGCAACCCGGACGGCATCTCCTACATCGTCCCGGCCAACGACGACGCCGGCCGCGCCATCGCGCTCTACTGCGACCTGATCGCCCGCGCGGCGATCGAGGGCATCGGCCGCGGCCAGGGCGCCCTCGGCATCGATGTCGGCGCCTCCGAGGAGCCGACCGCCGAGGAGCTGCCGCCGGCCAACGACGACCTCGCGGCCTCCGTCGCCTCCGACGCGATCGCCCCGGCCGACGTCGCCGCGCTCGCCGAGTCGACCGGGCACTTCGAGCAGCTCGCCGCACCCCGCGGCGCGCCCGACGACCTGACCAAGCTCAACGGCGTCGGCCCGCAGCTCGTGCAGAAGCTCAACGATGCCGGCGTGTGGCACTACTGGCAGATCGCCGCCATGCAGCCCGAGGACGTGGCCAAGCTCGACACGGACCTGAAGCTCAACGGCCGCCTCGCCCGCGATGGCTGGATCGAACAGTCCCGCGCCTTCGTCGAGGCGGCTGCGGCGTAAGTTGCAACGCTCCGCCGCCGGGTTTCCCGCCCGGCGGCCCGATCGTCATCTGTTTTGCCGATCGTCATCTGTTTTGCAAAGCCCGGTGCTTTCAACGAGCGCCGGGCTCGCTCACTTCAAGACCTGCTCTTCCAGACCTCAAGAGGACCGCCATGGCCAACATCACCGCCGCTCTCGTGAAGGAGCTTCGCGAAAAGACCGGCGCCGGCATGATGGATTGCAAGGGCGCGCTCAACGAGACCGACGGCGATCTCGAAGCGGCGGTTGACTGGCTGCGCAAGAAGGGTCTCGCCAAGGCCGCCAAGAAGGCCGGCCGCGTCGCGGCGGAGGGTCTCGTCGCCGTCGAGTCCGCCGGCCGCCACGCCGCGGTCGTCGAGGTGAACTCCGAGACCGACTTCGTCGCCCGCAACGATGGCTTCCAGGCGTTTGCCCGCGAGGCCGCCAAGCTCGCGCTGAACACCGACGGCACCCTGGAGGGCCTGGAGGCCGCGACCTTCCCCGGTTCGTCCGCGACCGTGAAGGACACGCTCTCGAACCTCATCGCCACCATCGGCGAGAACATGACCCTGCGCCGCGTCGCCAAGCTCGAAGTGGCCAAGGGCGTGATCGCCTCCTACGTCCACGGCCAGATCAGCGAGGGCCTCGGCAAGATCGGCGTGCTCGTCGCGCTCGAGTCCGAGGGCGACGTCGAGGTCCTCTCGACGCTCGGCCGTCAGATCGCCATGCACGTCGCCGCCACCAACCCGGCGGCGCTCGACGCCTCGGGCGTCGATGCGTCGGTGGTCGAGCGCGAGTCGAACATCCTGCGCGAGAAGAACGCCGGCAAGCCGGACCACGTGCTCGCCAAGATCGTCGAGAGCGGCCTGAAGAGCTACTACAAGGAGGTCACCCTCCTGGAGCAGCCCTTCGTCCACGACGGCTCCAAGACCGTCGCCCAGGTCCTCAAGGAGGCCGCGGGCAAGGCCGGCGGCGAGGTCGCGATCAAGGGCTTCGTCCGTTACGCGCTCGGCGAGGGCATCGAGAAGGAAGAGGGCCCGGACTTCGCCGCCGAAGTGGCGAGCATGTCGCGCTGATCGTCACCGATCCTCACAGGTCGTCCGATAAAGGGGCGGCGGCAGCGATGCCGCCGCCCCTCGACGTTCGGGCTCCCGTGTTGCTAGAAGCCGCGGCGCACCAGGCCCGAGACGACGAGGATCTTCGATGTCGGAAACGACGACCTACCGCCGCGTCCTCGTCAAGCTGTCCGGCGAGGCGCTGGCCGCTCCCGACGGCTACTGGCTGCACCCGCCGACGCTGGCCGCGCTCGCCGAGGACATCTCGAACACCATCGCCCAGGGCATCCAGGTCGCGGTCGTGGTCGGCGGCGGCAACATGATCCGTGGGGCGCGCATCTCCCAGGCCGGCTGGATCGACCGGGCGACCGGCGATTCCCTCGGCATGATGGCCACCGTGATGAACTCGCTCGCCATCGAGACCGCGCTCAACGCCGCCGGCGTGCAGGCCCGCACCATGTCGGCGGTCTCGATGCCGACGATCTGCGAGACCTATGCCCGCCAGCCGGCCCTGCACCACCTCGACAAGGGTCAGGTCGTGGTGCTCGCGGGCGGCACCGGCAACCCGTACTTCACCACCGACACGGCGGCCGTGCTGCGCGCGGCGGAGCTGCGCTGCGACGCCGTGCTGAAGGCGACGCAGGTGGACGGGGTCTACTCGGCCGATCCGAAGAACGACCCCGACGCCATCCGCTACGACCGGCTCACCCACGACGAGGCCATCGCCCGCGACCTCAAGGTGATGGACACCGCCGCCTTCGCCCTCGCCCGCGAGAGCCGGCTCACCATCGTGGTGGGCTCGGTGCACGCGCCGAGCTCGATCGGCGCGATCCTGACGGGCGCCTCGGTCTCGACCCGCGTGGTGCCCTGAGGGGCGTGCGCCACGACGGACTCCTCCGAAGGGTCGGTGCCGAAAGTCGGAGACACCGTCCTTCCGGAAACGTGGCGCTGCTGGATTGCTTCGGCTCCGCCTCGCAATGACGGGAAAGGAAAGCCCGCACCGTCATTGCGAGCGCAGCGAAGCAATCCAGCACCGCGACGGTGACGATTTCGATCGCCCATGGCCGCCGGGACCGCAGAAAGTCCGCGACAAGCGCGGGGCATCACCTGTCTTGGCGAAGAGCCGAAACGGCAGGAGCCGCGGCGAGATCGCCGCAACTCCAGAGGATCTTTCGGAAAGAAAAAACTCAGCCGGCCTTGTGGGCCTTCTCGCGCTCGATGCCTTCGAGGATCAGGCGGTGGGCCTCCTCCCTGTCGCCCCAGCGGACGACCTTCACCCACTTGCCGGGCTCCAGATCCTTGTAGTGCTCGAAGAAGTGCTGGATCTGGCTGATCGTGATCTCGGGCAGGTCGGTGTAGTTCTCGACCCGGTTGTAGCGCTGGGTCAGCTTGCGCGAGGGGACGGCGATGATCTTCTCGTCCTCGCCGCCGTCGTCCTCCATCACCAGCACGCCCACGGGGCGCACGCTGATGATCGCGCCCGGGATGATGGCGCGGGTGTTGGCCACCAGCACGTCGCAGGGGTCGCCGTCGCCGGAGCGGGTGTGGGGGATGAAGCCGTAATTCCCCGGATAGAACATCGGCGTGTAGAGGAACCGGTCGACGACGAGCGTGCCGGCCTCCTTGTCCATCTCGTACTTGATCGGCTCGCCGCCGAGCGGGACCTCGACGATCACGTTGACGTCGTGCGGCGGGTTCCTGCCGATCGAGATGGCGTTGATGTCCATGGCCCTGTGCTCTCTGAAATCCGGCCGTCGGACGCGTCGCCCCGTCCGGCGGGTGCATCGTGCGGGGGCGGCTCACGGTGCCGCACCCATCGACGGAAGTCTTAGAATGCGCGGAGGGGAAATGAAATCGTTCCTCCGGCCAAGTTCTCTCACCGGCCGGGGATCGAAGACGGAAATTTTCCGCCTGTGCCGGGCCGGCGGGTCTCAGCCCGCCACCGGCGCTCCCCCGGAGGCCGGCGGGGCCGAGGCGGTGCCGGGCAGCACCGGATCGACGGTGAGCGGCACGTCGCCCGCGCAGACTTCGCGCGCCTCCTCCTCGTTCGCCACGGACGGGGGCGAGCCGCGCAGGGGCAGCCCCGCGGTCTCGCGGACCGTCAGCATGGTCAGCAGCCCGATCGTCGCGGCGCCCATCAGGTAATAGGCGGGCACCAG
Organism: Methylorubrum populi; assembly: GCA_036946625.1. NCBI lineage: Bacteria > Pseudomonadati > Pseudomonadota > Alphaproteobacteria > Hyphomicrobiales > Methylobacteriaceae > Methylorubrum > Methylorubrum populi. The sequence continues at coordinate 1,580,496 of JAQIIU010000002.1, read as the reverse complement.
CGGGTCGCCGGTCCTGCTCACCAGCCACGCGGTCACGAGCGGCGTGGTGCCGCCGAACAGCGAGACCGACAGGTTGAACGCGATCGACAGGGCGCTGTAGCGCACCGGCGTGTAGAACAGGGCCGGCAGGGTCGCGGGCATCGAACTGGTGAAGCACACCAGCGCCAGCCCCAGCAGCATCAGGCCGAGGAAGATCAGCCCGTCGTGGCCGCTGCCCACCAGCATCAGCGACGGGACGGACAGCACGATCAGCGCCGTGCAGGCGCCGATGATCATGGGGCGCCGCCCCAGCCGGTCGCTGAGCAGGCCGCCGACCACGTTGAGCGGCATCATCACCAGCATCACGACGATGATGAGCAGGAGTCCCTTGGTCTCGTGATAGCCCACCGTCACCGTGAGGTAGTTCGGCATGTAGGTGAGCAGCATGTAGTCGGTCACGTTGAACACCAGCACCAGCCCGATGCAGTGCAGGATCGGCCGCCAGTGCAGCCTGAACAGGGTGCGCAGGCCGGGCCGCTCGCTCTCGCGCTCGTCGGTCTCCCGGGCATGCGCCTGGAAGGCCGGCGTCTCTTCGAGCTTCAGCCGCATGTAGAGCCCGAGCAGCCCGAGCGGCCCGGCGATGAGGAACGGGATGCGCCAGCCCCAGCTCAGCATGTCGGCCTCGCTCAGCGCGAATTGCAGGGCGGTGACCGTGGCCGCGCCGGCGATGTAGCCGCCGAGCGTCCCGAATTCGAGCCAGCTTCCCATCAGCCCGCGGGTCCGGTCGGTGCTGTACTCGGCGATGAAGGTGGCCGCGCCGCCGTACTCGCCCCCGGTGGAGAAGCCCTGCACCAGCCGCGCGACCAGCAGCAGGATGGGGGCGGCGATGCCGATCCGCTCGTAGGAGGGGATCAGCCCGATCGAGAAGGTGCCGACCGCCATCAGGATCATGGTGAAGGCCAGCACCTTGTGCCGGCCGTAGCGGTCGCCCAGCGGCCCGAACACGAGGCCGCCGAGCGGGCGGACGAGGAAGGCGACGGTGAAGGTCGCGAAGGTCGCGATCAACTGCGCGGTGGGATCGCCTTCGGGGAAGAAGACGCGCCCGAGCGTCACGGCGAGGTAGCCGTAGACGCCGAAGTCGAACCACTCCATCGCGTTGCCCAGCGCCGCCGCGCCCACCGCGCGGCGCACGAGCGCGGGGTCCACCCGCGTGATCTCGTCGATGTCGAGGTCGCGTCGGCGCTTGAACCAGCCGAAATGCGCCTGCTGGGCAGGACGGGATAACGTCATTCGGTCAGATCTCCGTGCCGGGCGCCCGAGGCGCGCGGCGATCCTGCGGATCGCAAGCAGGCGTTCTTCCGCGCAGGCGGCCCTTCGTCGGCCGGAAGCGCGGCGTGATGCGATCCGGGTTAGCCCGATATAACGTAGGCGAACAAGCTGCGCGGGTTGGTCGCGCGGGGCTCATTCAGACGCCCTTCGGTCGATGACCTCGGCCTCTCCACCGTCCTTGCGAGGCGAAGCCGTGGCAAACCAGGGCGCGCCCTTTCCGGACATGCCCGCGCCCTGGATCGCTTCGCGGCCGCTCGCGATGACGGAGGATGGCCAAACCCGAAGCGATCGATCGGAAACGGTATGAGAGCCTGTTTGACCGGCCGACGTGTCCTCGCCAAGCAACGGCAGGGCGAGAAGGCCATGCTCCCATCCTCACCCTCATCCTGAGGTGCCGCGTGAGCGGCCTCGAAGGGTGTTCCAGATCCCGCGCGATTTCTGGAGCACCCTTCGAGGCCTCCGCTGCACTCCGGCACCTCAGGATGAGGGTCGAGATGGGATCACCGCAGTCAAACAGGCTCTCAGACGTTTGCGGAGGATCGGCCCGCCGAGCGGGGCCGGACGCGGCTCAGGAGAACAGGTAGCCGACCTTCGGCAGGCCGATGCCGGAGAGGCGCTCGATCGATTCCGCACCGGCCACGCCGCCCAGGCCCTCGTAGAAGGCGCAGGCGCGGGCGTTGTCGGCGAGCGCCCAGACGCCGATGCGGGTGAGCCCGCGGTCGATCAGATCGTTGCGCACCGCCCGGAACAGGCGGGTGCCGAGCCCGAGCCCCTGGAACGCGGGGGCGATGTAGAGCTCGTCGATCTCGCCGTCCGCCCGCATCGCCCGGTCGCGCATCCGGCCGTAGGCGGCGTAGCCCGCGACCCGCTCGCCGAAGGCGACGACGGCGAGCCCGCGCCCGCCCCCGATCATGCCGTGCCACGTCGTCGGCCCGCGCCGGGCGAGGAAGCGCTCCAGGGCGAGGCCGGGGATCACGCCCTGGTAGGCCTCGCGCCAAGCGGCGTCGAACACCGCCGCGAGTCCGTCGGCGTCCGCCGCACGGGCGCGGCGGACGCTCACCGTGTTCGTCGTCATCGCGGGCTCCGGTCGGCGGGTGGACGGCGCATGATGCCGACAGAGCGACCGCTTCGGCAACGGTGCGAAGCGGTCCGCGTTGTCGCCCGAATCGCGGGCTGGTAGAGGGACGCTCCGACAGGCTTCCCCCCGCGCGATCCGTGTTCAACCGCTTCCTTCCTCCCGAGACGCGCTACGCGCGGCGCATGGCGCGCATCGCGAAGTTCGAGCGGCCCATCGACGGTTCCGTCGCCCGGGCGAAGGCCTGGGCCAACATGCTGCTCGTGGATCACGGCATCTTCCGGCTCGCCTATCTCAACCGGCACCGGATCGGCACCGGGCTCGTCTGGCGTTCGGCCCAGCCGAGCCCGCACCAGTTCGCGTGGTTCAAGCGCCAGGGCGTGCGCACGGTGGTGTCGCTGCGCGGCGGGCGCGAGCACGGCTCCTGGCCGCTGCAGCGGGAGGCCTGCGAGCGGCAGGGATTGACTCTGGTGGAGTTCGTGTTGCGTTCCCGCGAGGCCCCCTCCCGCGAGACCCTGCTCGCCGCCCGCGACTTCTTCGCCGGGATCGAGTACCCGGCCGTCATGCACTGCAAGTCGGGTGCGGATCGGGCCGGGCTCGCCGCCACCCTGTTCCTGATCCTGCACGAGGGCCGGCCGGTACGGGAGGCCCTGCGCCAGCTCTCGCCGCGCTACGGCCATTTCCGCTTCGCCAAGACCGGCATCCTGGACGCGTTCTTCGCCACCTATCTGCGCGAGGGCGAGGCGCGCGGGCAGGGCTTCCTGGAGTGGGTCGAGCAGACCTACGATCCGCAGGCGCTCACCCGAAGCTTCCGCGCCGGCTTCTGGTCCGACCTCGTGGTCGACCGCCTGCTGCGGCGCGAGTAGGCGCGCCGCCTTGGGCCTCGCCCGCCTTCTTCGCTGGGCGCGCCGGCCCTGGGCCGGACGCGGCGGGGCTGAGGATGCCGGCCTGACCGGTCCCCGGATCGCGGTGATCGGCAATTGCCAGGCCCGCGGCGTCGCCGATGCCCTGCGCATCCTCGTCGGCGCACGGGTGCGCCTGATCCCGATGAGCGCGCTGGGCAAGGGCGGGCAGGGCCTCGACGCCTTCGCGAGATCGCTCGGCGCGTGCGACCACGTCTTCTCGCAGCCCTTCCCGGCGGGCTTCTTCCCCGAGGGCGGCTCGGAGGCGCTGGGCGAACGGCTGCCGCGGATGCGGCTGTTTCCGTCGATCGTCTTCACCGCCTTCCACCCCGACGCGGTCTATGTCGGCGATCTCGCCTCGGTGGCCCGCGTCCGGCTCGCGCCGTCGCCGCTCGGCACCTATCACTCGGCGATCGTCCTGTTCGGCTTCCTCCAGGGGCTCGCGCCGGAGCGGATCGTCGGGCTGTTCCGCGAGGACGTCTTTTCGCGATTGGGTTATCTCGATGCCTGGGACATCGCCGCCGCGGACCTGATCGCGTCGAGCCGGGCGATCGGCTTCGACCTCTCGGGCGACCTGCTGCGCTGGTCGCGGGGCGGCCTGTTCATGCACAACATCAACCACCCGCGGCTGGCCGTGCTCGGCGACGTCGCCGCGCGGCTCGCGCGCGAGGCGGGGCTGACGCCGCGCCCGGTCCCGGTCGAGGCCTACGCGCCGGACGTGCTCCTCGACGATGCGATCTGGCCGGTCTATCCGCCGGTGGCGACGCTCTACGGCGTGGCGGGCTCCACGGTGTTCAAGCGCCGCCAGCGCCGGAACGCGCCGCCCGAGACGCTGAGCCTCGACGCCTTCGTGGCGGAAAGCCTCGCGATCTACCGGACGCTGCCGCCTGCGTCGCTGACCTGCCACCGGATCGAGCACTGGCGCGGCCGTCCCGACATCGTCTCGCTGTTCGAAGCGTGAAGGTGCCCGTCACGGGTTCCCAGAGGGCAAGCCCTTCGGCGGGTTTCAGGGCGGAGCCCTGAACGTCAATTCCCGGTGTCATCCTTGCCCGACCGCTCGGCGAGGCGGGCGAGCGTCGTCATCTCGCGAAACCACGTCCGCACCGGCTTGGCCGGCGTGCCGCCCCAGCGCGAGCCCGGCGGCACGTCGCGGTTGACGTTGGAGGAGCCGGCGATCTGCGAGCCCATGCCGATGCGCAGGTGGCCGACGACGCCGACCTGGCCGCCGAGCACCACGTAATCCTCCAGCGTGGTCGAACCGGAGATGCCGACGCCGGAGACGATCACGCAGTGACGGCCGATCACCACGTTGTGGGCGATCTGCACGAGGTTGTCGATCTTGGTGCCCTCGCCGATCACCGTGTCGCGCGAGGCGCCCCGGTCGATCGTGGTGTTGGCGCCGATCTCGACATCGTCCTGCACGATGACGCGGCCGACCTGCGGCACCTTGAGATGGCCGCCGGCGCCCATGGCGAAGCCGAACCCGTCCTGGCCGATCCGGGCGCCGGGATGGACGATCACCCGGTTGCCGACGAGCGCGTGGGTCAGGGTCGTGCCCGCGCCGATGGAGCAGTCGCGGCCGATCCGCACGTTCGGGCCGATCACCGCGTTGGGGCCGATCACCGTGCCCGCGCCGATCTCGGCGCCGGGGCCGACCACGGCGCCGGGATCGACGCGCACTCCGTCCTCCAGCCGTGCCTGCGGGTGGACATGGGCGCCGGGCGAGATCCCGCCCGCGGCAAACAGCGAGCCCGGCCGCATCGCCTCCTCGTAGAGGCGCGCCAGGAGCCCGGCATAGGCGCGGTAGGGATCGCGGGTGACGAGCGCCACGGTGCCGGAGGGCACGCGGGCGGAAAAGCGCGGGGCGACGAGGCAGGCCAGGGCCCGGGTCGCGGCGAGCGCGTCGCCGTAGCGGGCATTGTCCATGTAGGCGACTTCGGTCGGACCCGCGGTTTCGAGCGGAGCGGCGCCGGTCACGGCCCGGTCGGGGTCGATACCCTCGGGCAGCGGGACGCCGCAGGCTTCGGCGACGCCGCCGAGGGTCAGGCCGCCCTTCGGGGCGATGAAGACGGGATCTGACATGAGGCTCGAATGCGCCGGCGCGGGATGGGTCGGAGCGCCGCTATAGCGTCGTTCGGTGCGGGCGGCACCCGCCGCGGGCAAGGAAGCGCGTCCCGGCGCATGGTTCTGGAAGCCGGAGGCCCCCTTTCGGGACGAGGCCCCGGACAAAACGAAAGAGCCGGGCCCGGGATCGACTGGGCACGGCTCTTTCAGGTACGGGCCTCGGGGATCAGAAGCGCGAGCCGCCGGAGAAGCGGAACGCCTGGAGCTGGTCCTTGCCGGCCCGACCCACGGCCGTCGCGACACCCTCGTCCTTCGTCAGGGCGTAGGCGTAGTCGAACCGGATCGGGCCGAGCGGCGAGTTCCACAGGATCGAGGCACCGACCGAGGAGCGGATCGTCGGCTTGTCGCGCACGTTCACGCATTCGGGCTCGACCTTGATCGCGGTGCTGCCGAAGTTCGTGTAGTTGCAGCCCGATCCGGGGGCGAAGCCGTTGATGAAGCCGTCGCCGTTCACGTCGAAGTTGCGGCTGCCGGCGTAGCCGAACAGCGTACCGGCATCGGCGAACACGGCGCCCTTCAGGCCGAGATCCTTCGGCAGGCCCCAGATCGGGAACTGAACCTCGAGCGTACCGCCGAAATAGGTGGTGCCGCCGATGGCGTTGGAGCGGGCGTCGGCGATGCCGACGTCGCGCGGGCCGAGGCCGTTCGGGGCGAAGCCGCGGACGAGGGACGGGCCGAGGAAGAACTGGTCGGTGATGCGCAGCGGCTGACTGTCGAGATTCGAGATGTGGCCGCCCTGGACGCGCACGAAGCCGACCACGTCCTCCCACAGTTCCTTGTAGTAGCGGGCGTCGCCCGTCACGCGGAAGAACTTGGAGTCGCCGCCGATGCCGGCGATGTCGGGCTTCACCTCGCCGTAGAAGCCGTTCGAGGGGCGCTGGAGGTTGTCCAGCGTCGAGTAGGCCAGGGTGACGCCCGCCAGCGAGGTCAGCACGTTGCCCTGCTGGCCCTTGAGGGCGATCGAGGCCTCGCCGTCGAAGGCGCAGGCCGGGTAGGCCGGCGTGCCGCTCACGTCGCGACCGCTCGAGGGATCGATCGTCCCGGTCGGATTGAGAGCGGTGTAGCCGGGAATGGCCACCGAGCAGTCGTTGTAGGGCCGCTTGATCGTGTTCGGCACCCGCAGCTCGGTGTTGTAGAGCGAGTAGCGGAAGGTGACGCCGAACTCCTCGGTGATCGGCAGGCCGAGGCGGAGCTGGCCGCCGTAGACGGTGGTCTCGTAGCGCGACCAGCGGGTCAGGTCGGAGTACTTGTAGAAGGCGTCGAAGCCGGCCGCGAGGCGGTAGCCGAGGAAGTACGGCTCGGTGAAGGAGAAGTCGATGCCGCGGGCGAACTGGCCGCCCTGCACGGCCAAGCGCACGTACTGGCCGCGGCCCAGGAAGTTCGACTCGGAGACCGAGACCTCGCCGATGATGCCGTCCTGGGTCGAGTAGCCGCCCGCCACCGAGAACGAGCCCGTGGGCTGATCCTCGACGTCGATGTTCACCACCACCCGGTCCGGCGCCGAGCCCGGCTCGTTGGAGAACCGGACCTTCTTGAAGAAGCCGAGGCCGTTCAGCCGTCGCTCGGCCCGGTCGACCAGCACGCGGTTGTAGGCGTCGCCCTCGGTCAGGTCGAGTTCGCGGCGGATGACGTAGTCGCGGGTGCGGGTGTTGCCGCGGATGTTGATGCGCTCGACGTAGACGCGCGGGCCGTCCTCGACCACGAAGCCGAGGGCGACCTGATGCGTGGCGCGGTCGCGCTGGCCGGTCGGGCGCACCTGGGCGAAGGGGTAGCCCTGGCGGTTGACCTCGTTGGTGACGCCGACCAGCGTCTTCTCGACGTCCTCGGCGTTGTAGACGTCGCCGACCTGGGCGCGGATCTGCCCGTCCAGCGCCTCGCGGTCGACGCCGGGGATGCGCGGGTCCACCGCCACCGCGCCCACCGTGTAGGGCTCGCCTTCCTCGACGGTGACGGTGACGACCCAGCCGGCCTCCTCGCCCGCTTCGACGTAGCGGGCATCGGCGTTGACGACGCGGAAGTCGGCGTAGCCGTTCTTGAGGTAGTAGCGGCGCACGACGTCGAGGTCGGCGGAGATGCGGTCGGGATCGTAGACGTCGGAGGTCTTGATGAACGACAGGAAGTTCATCTCGGAGGAGGACATCAGCCCCTTGAGGGTCGATTCCGAGTAGGCTTGGTTGCCGACGAAGTGGATCTCGCGGATGCCGGTCTTGTCGCCCTCGTCGATGGTGAAGACGACGTCGGAGCGGCCGCTGGGCAGGTCGACGAGGCGGGAGCCGACCTTGGCCGTGCCGCGGCCCGAGCGCTTGTACACGTCCCGGATCCGCTCGACGTCCGCGGCGATCACCGCCTGGCTCAGGGCGCCGCGCTCCTTGGTCTCGACCACGCCTTCCAGCGTCGCCTTCTCGACCTTCTTGTTGCCCTCGAAGAAGACGCGGCCGACCACGTTGTTCTCACGCACCCGCACCACGGTGGTGCCGCCGCGGCCCGAGACCTGCACGTCGGAGAAGAGGCCGGTGGAGAGAAGGTTGCGCCGCGCTTCCTCGGGCGAGCCGGAGGCGGTGCCGGTGACGTAGGAGCGGATCGTGTCGGAATCGACCCGACGGTTGCCTTCGACGACGATCTGCTGGGCCTGCGCGGCCGCGCCGCCGAGGATCACGCCGGCGGCGGTGGCGACCAGAACGATGGCCTGCTCCGCCGACTTTCGCCGGCGCTTTCCCGTCATCGACATCATGTAATCGCCCGTCTCTTTTTGTCTCAGCACGGGTTCGCACCCGCAGGCAGCCGCCCTTAAGGCTCGCCGCCCTCTGGTCCCAGCCACGCTTGTATCGGGATTCCCCCACGAAGCAAACGCGGGCGAAGTCCGGCATCCCGGGATTTTGGGGGGTCGTGGCCTTCGCGCCACTTAACGCGAAAGACCCGTTCCGGATGATCCCGGATTAAGGTGAATAGGGCGTAAATATGGTCGGGATCACGACTTTCCCGATCCTGTCCGGATCGTGCCAAGTGCTTGTCAACCCAAAACGCGAGCGGCCCGGCATGCGAGCCGGGCCGTCGAATCGGGTGGGATCACGCGTCGGATCAGGTGCCGCGCTGGCTCAGGGAGGCGCCCAGATTCAGGATGTCGTTCCAGGCGGCGAACAGCATCAGCATCAGCACGAAGGCCAGCCCGATGCGGAAGCCGATCTCCTGCGCCCGCTCGCTCAAGGGGCGCCCGCGCACCGCCTCGAAGGCGTAGAACAGCAGATGGCCGCCGTCGAGCAGCGGGATCGGGAACAGGTTCAGGAGCCCGATCGAGACCGAGAGCAGGGCGATCAGCCCGATCAGCCCGCCGACGCCGCCGACCCGCGCGACCTCGCCCGAGACCCGGGCGATGCCGATCGGACCCGAGAGCTGGTCGGCGGACTCGCGGCCGGTGACGAGCTTGCCGATGTAGTCGAAGGTGCGCTCCACCACGAAGGCGGTCTCGTGGACGCCCAGGCGCAGGGAGTCGAGGGCGCCGTAATGCACGAGCTTGGCCGCGCCGGCGTTCGGCCCGTTGATGCCGAGCCGGCCGAAGCGGTGGCGGCCGAAGGGCGTGCGCTCCTCGATCATGTCGGGCACGGCCGTCAGGGTCGCCGCCTGCCCGCCGCGGTCCACGGTGACCGTCAGCGAGGAGCCGGCGGCGGCGGAGACGACGCGCTGCATGTCGCCGAAGGTGTCGACCGCCTGCCCGTCGATGGTGCGGATCACGTCGCCCGGCTGGAAACCCGCCCGCGCGGCGGCGCTGTTCGGCTGCACCGCCTCGACCCGGGCCGGCGTCTCGTGGCGGCCGTTGACGTAGATCGCCCCGGCGAAGACGGCGATGGCCAGGATGAAGTTGGCGATGGGGCCCGCCGCGACGATGGCCGCGCGCTTGGCCACCGGCTGGGTCGGGAAGCTGACCGCCCGCTCGTGCGGGTTCATGCGGGCGACCGCCTCCGGATCGGGCACGCTGGCGCCGTTGGCGTCGCCGACGAACTTGACGTAGCCGCCGAGCGGGATCGCCGAGAGCTTCCAGCGGGTGCCCCGCCGGTCGTTGAAGCCGCCGAGTTCCGGGCCGAAGCCGATGGAGAAGGCGGTGACGCCGACCCCGCACCAGCGCCCGACCAGGAAGTGACCCATCTCGTGCACGAACACGACGATGGTCAGCACGAACAGGAACGGGATCACCGCGCCGAAGAAGCCGGCCGCGTTGCCGCCCATGCCGCTCAAGAATTCCATGGCCGCCATTCCTTCAGGCCGCGACTGTCGTTAGGAAGCCGACTGTCGAGACCGCAATCGGTTCCGGTCGTATCGGCCGTCCGCCCTGACAGGGCGGCCTCACGGCCCGCAATCCGCGGATCGTCGCACGCCTCACGTTCGAGCGCGAGATCTAATCGCGCGCCGTGCGTGCTCTTGGTGCGTGCTCTTGCTCGACGGCCGTCCCCGATCACACTCGGTGAAGGTCAACCCGCCGCGCGGGCGGCCGGGACCGCCTCCCGGCTCCAGGCGCGCACCTGCGCGTCGATGGCCAGGGCCTCCTCGACGTCATCGGGGGCCCGGCGGTGTTCGGCGGCGAAGCGCTCGACCGCCCGCTCCACCAGTTCGGCGATGCCGTAGAAGGGGATGGCGCCGCGGATGAAGGCGGCCACCGCGATCTCGTTGGCGGCGTTCATCACGGTGGGTGCCGCACCCCCCTCGCTGAGCGCCGCGCGGGCGACCCGCAGGCAGGGGAAGCGGGCCTCGTCCGCGGGCTCGAAGGTGAGGCTGCCGGTGGCGGCCAGATCGAGCGGACGGCCGCGGGCGATCTCCAGGCGATCGCCGAGCCCGAGGCAGTGGGCGATCGGCACGCGCATGTCGGGCATGGCGAGCCCCGCCGTCACCGCGCCGTCGCGCCACGCGATCAGCCCGTGCACGATCGATTGCGGGTGGACGATGACGTCGAGCCGTCCGGCCTCGATGCCGAAGAGGTGGTGGGCTTCGATCAGCTCCAGCCCCTTGTTCATCAGCGAGGCGGAATCGATGTTGATCTTCATGCCCATCGACCAGGTCGGGTGGGCGGCGGCCTCGGTCGGGCTTGCTGCGGCGATGCGCTCGCGGGTCCAGGTGCGGAACGGGCCGCCGGAGGCGGTCAGCGTCATCCTGGCGATGTCGGACACGCGGCCGTCGCCCATCGCCTGGGCGAGCGCGTTGTGCTCGGAATCCACCGGCAGGATGCGGGCGCCGTAGCGCCCGGCGTCGCGCATGAAGGCGTCGCCGGCGCAGACGAGGCTCTCCTTGTTGGCCAGCGCGATGGTGCGCCCGAGCCGGAGCGCCGCGTGGGTGGGCTTCAGGCCCGCCGCCCCGCTCACCGCCGCGACCACGATGTCGGCCTCGCGGGCGACCGCCTCCAGCACCGCGCCCTCGCCCGCGCCGTTCGGGATGCCGGAACCCGCGAGCGCCTCGGCCAGCGCCGGACCGGCGCTCGCGTCGGCGAGCGCGGCGAAGTCGGGCTTCAGCTCCCGGGCGAGCCTGGCCAGGGCTGCGGCGTCCTTCCCGCCGACGAGGGCGCCGACGCGGAAGCGGCCCGCATGCTGGGCGAGCAGGTCCGTGGTCGAGCGGCCGATGGAGCCGGTGGCGCCGAGGACGGTGACGGTGAGGCTCACGGGGATCGTTTCCGTTCAGGCATTCAGGAGCCGCAGGGCGGCGAGGCACAGGCCGGCGAGCCCGGCCACGGCGAAGAAGCCGTCGAGCCGGTCCATGACGCCGCCATGGCCGGGGATCGAACGGCCGGAATCCTTGACGCCGTAGCGCCGCTTGAGGGCGGACTCGACGAGGTCGCCTCCCTGCGACAGGATCGAGGCGAGCCCGCTCAAGACGGCGACCGCCGCGGTGGAGAGAGCGGGCAGCGCGTCCCAGCCCTGCGCGCGGGCGACGAGCACGGTCGCGGTGCCGCCGAGGATGCCGGCGGCGAGGCCGCCGAGCGCGCCCGACCATGTCTTCTTCGGGCTCACCCGCGGCATCAGCTTCGGCCCGCCGATCAGGCGGCCGGTGAAGTAGGCGACGCTGTCGGTCGACCACACCACGGCGAACATCCAGGCCGGACCGACGAGGCCGATGCCGGGATCGATCCGCAGCAGCGTCGGCACCAGGGCGACCACCGCGCCGCCGAGCAGGCCCCAGACCGGCTTGCGCCGGCCCGGACCGTGCCCGAGGACGAGGAGGCCGAGGCTGCCGGCCAGCAGGACGAGGAGCGGCATCCAGGGGGGGGCGCCGAGCAGCACGGCGGCGAGCGCTCCGAACATCGTCGCGCCGGTGAGGCCCAGCAGCGGCAGGAGCGGCTCGGAGCGGGTCATGGCGAGCCACTCGGCGGCGCCGACGGTTCCGGCGATCAGCCAGACGAGGGCGAAGGCCCAGCCGCCGACGATCAGGGTGCCGAGCACCGCCGCACCGAGTACCAGCGCCGAGGCGACGCGCAGGCCGAACTCGCGCGTGGCGAAGGGCGCGCGCCGTGCCGTGGAAACGGCTTCGTCGGCGGCCATCAGCCGGCCCCGGCACCGAGGCCGCCGAAGCGGCGGTCGCGGCGGTGATACTCGTCGATCGCCGCGCGGAAGGCGTCGTGGTCGAAATCCGGCCAGAGGCCCGGTTCGATCACGTACTCGGCATAGACCGTCTGCCAGGTCAGGAAGTTCGAGAGGCGCTGCTCGCCGGAGGTGCGGATCACGAGGTCCGGGTCGGGGATGCCGGCGGTGTCGAGCGCTTCCGCGATGGTCGGCAGGTCGATCTCCTCGGGCCGCAGGCGTCCCTCGGCGACGGCTGACGCAATGCGTTTCACGGCCCGGAGAATCTCCTGGCGTCCGCCGTAGTTGAAGGCGACGACCAGGGTCAGGCCGGTATTGGCGCCGGTGCGCGCCTCCGCCTCGTCGAGCAGGCCGGCGATGTCCGGCGAGAGGTCGGCCCGGTCGCCGATCACCCGGATGCGCACGTTGTTGGCGTGGAGGTCGGCGAGGTCGCCGCGCACGAACAGCTTGAGCAGGCCCATCAGTTCGGAGACTTCCGAGGGCGGCCGGCGCCAGTTCTCGGAGGAGAAGCTGTAGACGGTGAGATAGTCGACGCCGAGGGTGATCGCGGAGCGCACCGCACGGCGCACGGCCTCGACGCCGCGGCGGTGCCCCTCGAAGCGGGGCAGGCCCCGGCGCGCGGCCCAGCGGCCGTTGCCGTCCATGATGATGGCGACGTGCCGCGGCGCCGGCCGCGCCGCGCCCTCGGGGGCGGCCCCGGCCGCCTCCCCGATCTGCCGCGCGCTCTCCGAGCGAACCAACGCAGCCTCCCCCTCTCGTCGCACCCCTTGCCGCCCCCCCTTGCCGCCGCGGCCCGGCGCGGCCCCGCCCCGCCCATCCTCGCGCGATGCAGGTCGGGCGTTCAGACCTGCATGATCTCCTTTTCCTTGGCCGCCAGAACGCCGTCGATCTCGGCAATGGCGTCGTCGGTGGCCTTCTGGACCTCGCCGGCCTGACGCTTCTCGTCGTCCTGGCCGATGGCGCCGTCCTTCTCCAGCTTCTTCAGGATGTCGAGGCCGTCGCGGCGCACGTGGCGCACGGCGACGCGGGCCTCCTCGGTGTATTTGTGGGCGACCTTGACCATCTCCTTGCGGCGCTGCTCGTTCATCTCGGGGATGCGCAGGCGGATGGTCTGGCCTTCCGTCATCGGATTGAGGCCGAGATCGGATTCGCGGATCGCCTTCTCGACGTTGGTGACCATCGAGCGGTCCCACACCGAGATCGAGAGCAGGCGCGGCTCCGGCACGCTCACGGTCGCGACCTGGGCCATCGGCATCGAGGCGCCGTAGGCCTCGACCTGGATCGGATCGAGCAGGCTCGGCGTCGCGCGGCCGGTGCGCAGCGATCCCAGATCCTTGCTCAGGGAGGAGACGGCACCCTGCATGCGGCGCTTGATGTCGCCGAGGTCGAAATCCGGTGTGGCCATGGGTTCGAAGATCCCGGGTTTTCAGACAATCCCGATGCGGTCGGGCGGAGCGGATCGCAGGCGCGGACGCGCCCGGCGCGCGGTGCCGCTACATGAACGAAAAACCGGGTGGCCGCAAATGGCGGCGGAGGCGTGCCGGCCCGAGGTGTCGGCGGCCAACTCGGCTGACAATCGCGTGACAATCGCGCGCGAACGTGCCGGGCCGCCCCGGCGGCGCGCTTCGCGGGCGGCGGCGGCCATCGTACGACCGACGGCGGATCGTTCTGTGACCTGAGGGAAGACGGTGGCGGATGCGGATGTCATCGTCGTCGGTGCGGGGCTGGCCGGCCTCGTCGCCGCGACGGAACTCGCCGATGCGGGGCGCAGGGTCATCGTGCTCGATCAGGAGCCGGAACAGGCTCTCGGCGGCCAAGCGTTCTGGTCGCTCGGCGGCCTGTTCATGGTCGATACCCCCGAGCAGCGGCGCCAGCGTATTCGCGACAGCCTCGACCTCGCTCTGCAGGACTGGATGGGCTCGGCGGGCTTCGACCGCGAGGAGGATGGCTGGCCCCGCCGCTGGGCCGAGGCCTACGTCGCCTTCGCGGCGGGCGAGAAGCGGGCTTGGCTGCGCGCCATGGGGCACCGCCTGTTCCCGGTCGTGGGCTGGGCCGAGCGCGGCGGCGGCGCGGCGACGACGCACGGCAACTCGGTGCCGCGCTTCCACCTGACCTGGGGCACCGGCCCTGGTGTCGTGGCGCCGTTCGAGCGGCGGGCGCGGGAGGCGGAGAAGCACGGCCGTCTGACCTTCCGGTTCCGGTACCGGGTCGACGGCCTCGTCGTCACCAACGGCACCGTCGAGGGGGTGCACGGCGCCGTCCTCGAACCGAGCGCGGCGGCGCGCGGCGCCCCTTCGAGCCGCATCGAGACCGGAACGTTCGCGTTCCGTGCCCAGGCGGTCATCGTCGCGTCCGGCGGCATCGGCGGCAACCACGAACTCGTTCGCAGGAACTGGCCGTCCCGGCTCGGGCCTGTACCGCGGCGGATGGTGTCGGGCGTGCCCGAGCACGTCGATGGGCGGATGATCGGCATCACGGAAGCGGCCGGCGCCCGCCTGATCAACCGCGACCGCATGTGGCACTACGTCGAGGGATTGCGGAACTGGAACCCGATCTGGCCGAACCACGGCATTCGCATCCTGCCGGGCCCGTCCTCGATGTGGTTCGATGCGTTCGGGCGTCGGCTGCCGGCGCCGCTCTATCCCGGCTACGACACGCTCGGCACCCTGGAGCATCTTGCCAGGACAGGCGAAGACTATTCCTGGTTCGTGCTGAACCAGACCGTCATCCGCCGCGAATTCGCACTCTCGGGTTCGGAGCAGAACCCGGACATCACGGGCAAGGACTGGCGCATGACGCTGAAGCGCGCCGTCGGCAGGAACGCGCCGGCGCCCGTCGAAGCGTTCAAGACGCACGGCGCGGACTTCGTGGTGCGCGACGATCTGGAGGCGCTGGTCGCGGGCATGAACGCGCTCGCCGGCAACGACCGCATCCGCCTCGATGCGCTCCGCGCCGAGATCGTCGCACGGGACCGTGAACTGGCGAACGTCTTCTGCAAGGATGCGCAGGTGATGGGCATCCGCAACGCCCGCAGGTCGCTGGGCGACCGGCTGATCCGGACGGCCAAGCCCCATGCCCTGCTCGACCCGACCCACGGCCCGCTGATCGCCGTGCGGCTCAACATCCTCACACGCAAGACCCTCGGCGGCTTCGAGACCGACCTGGACGGCCGCGTGTTCGGGCGCGACGGTGCGATCATGCCGGGCCTCTACGCGGCCGGCGAGGCTTCCGGGTTCGGTGGCGGTGGCATGCACGGCTACCGCTCGCTCGAAGGCACCTTCCTGGGCGGATGCCTGTTCAGCGGCCGCAATGCCGGTCGCGCGGCAGCGCAGGCGACCTGAACCCTCGATCGCTCCTCGAAGACGGCCGGCGACGGGGTTTGCCGCAGCCATGCACCCCTTGCGCCCGCCTCACAGAGCTTCGCCCCGCAGCAGGCGCGGCGTCCGTCCCCGCAGGGCCGAGGCCTGCCCGATGAAGAAGTGCTTCAGGCCCGGCATCCGGTCGACGAGGCCGAGGCCGAGGTCGCGGGCGAGGCGCAGGGTCAGGCTGTCGTTGGAGAACAGGCGGTTGAGCCCGTCGGTCACTGCGGCCATCGCCACCGTGTCGAAGCGGCGCGCCTGCTCGTAGTCGCGCAGCACCGCGTCCGCGCCGGGATCGAGCCCGAGCCGCAGGGCGCCGGTCACCGCCTCGGCGAGCGCCGCCGCCCCGGCGAGGCCGAGATTGAGCCCCTGGCCGGCCAGCGGGTGGATGACGTGGGCGGCGTCCCCGAGCAGCGCGAGGCGGGGCGCCCGGAAGCTGCGGGCGATGCCGAGATGCAGCGGGTGGGCGCTCGGGCCGTGTTCCAGGGTGATCCGCCCGAGTTCGGGCCCGAACCGGCGCTCGATTTCCGCCAGCGCCTCCTCGGCGCCCCCGCCGAGCAGGGCCGCCACCTCGGCGCTGCGCTCGGTCCAGACGATGGAGGAGCGGTGGCCGAGCGCGCCCCCGGCCGCGAGCGGCAGGATCGCGAAGGGGCCGCTCGGCAGGAAGTGCTCGAAGGCCCGCCCCTCGTGGGCGCGGGCGTGCCGAATCGTCGCGACGATGCCCGATTGCGTGTAGGACCAGCCGACCCAGCCGATGCCGGCAGCCTCCCGCAGCGCCGAGCGCGCGCCGTCGGCGGCGACGACGAGCGCGGCGTCGGCCTCGCTGCCGTCGCTCAGGCGGGCCCGGATCGCGCGCGGGCCCGGCACGGCGGCGCGCACGCCCGCCGTCGCGAGCCGGACGCCCGCGTCCCGGCAGGCGTCGATCAGAACGCCGGCCAGGGGCTCGGCCTCGACCATGTGGGCGAAGGGCTCGCCCGCCTCGCGCGCCTCCGTGCCGTCGCCGAAGGTGAGGAAGACCGGCCGCACCGGGTCGCCGACCCGGCTGTCGCTGATGACGAGGCGGCGCATCGGCTCCGCCGCCGGAGCGATCCGGGGCCACAGGCCGAGGCGCTCGAACATCCGCCGCGGTCCGGCCGCGACGGCGTAGGCGCGCCCGCGATGGCGCGCCGCGCCCGCCGCCAGGCCGGGATCGCAGACCGCCACGTCGAGGGCGGCCCCGTGCGCCTGCTTCAGGGCGAGCGCCAGGGTGAGGCTGGCGATGCCCGCCCCGGCCACGAGCAGGCTGCGGCTCCCGGCGCGGCGGTCCCCGATGGGAGGATCCCCGATCGGATGCTCCCGGAGAGGATGGTCGATTGCGCTCATCGGGCGTGCCCCTCCCCCCCCGCTGCCGGTTCGGTGCCGTACTTGGCGCGCGACCCTACTTGGCGCGCGACCCTGGCGCGCGACGCCGGAATCGGTCCGTGATAGCCCGCCCGTCCGCCGCCCGCACCCGGGCGTGACGGATTCGGCTGCATTCGCCGCGGGATGAAACGCCGTGGCCTTGTCCGGAGGGGCCGCTATGTGGCTCGTCCGTATCCGCGGGGCCGGGTCTTCCGTCCCTTTCCCCCCACGCAAGCCGTCGTGAAGCTGCCATGCCCGATCCCGTCGATGCGCTCCTCGCGATCCTCGATCTGGAGCGCCTGGAGACCGATCTGTTCCGCGGGATCAGCCCCCGGATCGGCTGGCCGCGGGTGTTCGGCGGTCAGGTCGTGGCACAGGCGCTGGTCGCGGCCTCCCGCACCGTCGAGGCGTCGCGCCCGCCGCACTCGCTGCACGCCTACTTCCTGCTCGGCGGCGATCCCCAGGTGCCGATCGTCTACGAGGTCGAGCGCATCCGCGACGGCGGCAGCTTCACCACCCGCCGGGTCAAGGCGGTCCAGAAGGGCCGCGCGATCTTCGCCATGTCCGTCTCGTTCCATGTGGCGGAGGAGGGGTTCGATCACGCCGCGGCGCGGCCCAACGTGCCCGGTCCCGAGGCGCTCGCCGACGCGCGGACGCTTGCGCGCGACGAGGGCAGCATCGTGCCCGAGCCCCTGCGTGCCTACTTCACCAAGGCCTGGCCGATCGAATTGCGGCCGGTCGAGGTCGAGCGCTACCGCGACCGCACGCCGAGGCCCCCGCGCTACCACGTCTGGATGCGCGCGACGAAGCCTCTGCCGGACGATCCCGCGATCCACCGGGCCGTGCTCGCCTACGCCTCGGACATGACCCTGCTCGATTCGACCCTGATCCCGCATGGGCGCACGGTGTTCGACCCCGAGATCCAGTCCGCCAGCCTCGATCACGCGCTGTGGTTCCACCGTCCGTTCCGGATGGATTCCTGGCTGCTCTACGCGCAGGACAGCCCGAGCGCCGCGGGGGCCCTGGGATTTGCCCGCGGCACGTTCCACGACGAGGAGGGACGTCTCGTCGCCTCCGTCGCCCAGGAGGGGCTGATCCGCCTGCGTCGCGTCTGAACGGGCGGCGGGGATGCGTCTTTCGGCGAGGGCGCTCGTTTGTGGCGCGTAAACGGACTGATTGCGCATTTATTGGGCGGGCATCGCGCCGTCGATGCCCATTGGGCGATCATATGCCGCTTACGTTCTGGGCAGAAGTGCGAGGCTGAAAATGGTTCCGCTTGGCATGGTCCTTGAATGAAGGCGCGCGGTCGCAGGGTCATACCGATCCTCGCGGAACCGCTGGGTCTCGGCCGGTGCGCGGCCGGCGGTGAGAAGGCAGAACAAAGGGGGCGCCGCCCATGAAAATCGTGATGGCGATCATCAAGCCGTTCAAGTTGGAGGAGGTTCGCGACGCCCTGACCGGCATCGGCGTGCACGGCCTGACCGTGACCGAGGTCAAGGGCTACGGCCGCCAGAAGGGCCATACCGAGATCTATCGCGGTGCCGAGTACGCCGTGAGCTTCCTGCCCAAGCTCAAGATCGAGGTGGCGGTCTCGGCCGATCTCGTGACCAGCGTGATCGATACGATCGCGGGCGCCGCCCGCACCGGTCAGATCGGCGACGGCAAGATCTTCGTGATGCCGCTCGAGAAGGCGGTCCGCATCCGCACCGGCGAGACCGACGCCGACGCGCTCTGAGGTCCTGCTCCATCCCGGCTTCCACGGCCGCGGCCTCGAGGCTTTCCGTTCCAGCGAAGCGCCCGGCCGCATCGCCTTGTCCCCCCTATCCCTTCACGCTCGACGCATTGCGATCAGGAGCTTCCTGTCCATGAAACCTCGTACCCTTCTCGCGCTCGGGCTGGGAGGGGCCGCCATCGGCCTCCTCCTCGTCGAGCCGTCGCTCGCGCAGTCGCCCGCACCCGAGGCCGCCGCGGCCCCGGCGCCGTCCGCGCCCCTGCCCAACAAGGGCGACACGGCCTGGATGCTGCTCTCGGCGGTCCTGGTCCTGATGATGACCGTGCCGGGCCTGGCGCTGTTCTACGGCGGCCTCGTGCGCACCAAGAACATGCTCTCGGTGCTGACCCAGGTCTTCGCCATCGCCTCGATCGTCTGCCTCCTGTGGGTCACCTACGGCTACAGCTTGGCCTTCACCAACGGCGGCGGCCTCAACGACTTCGTCGGCGGGTTCTCCAAGGCCTTCCTCAAGGGCGTCGACGCCAACGCGGTGGCGGCCACCTTCTCCAACGGCGTCGTGATCCCCGAATACGTCTACATCTGCTTCCAGATGACGTTCGCGATGATCACCCCCGCCCTCATCGTCGGCGCCTTCGCCGAGCGGATGAAGTTCTCGGCGCTGATCGTGTTCACGATCCTCTGGGTCACGCTGATCTACTTCCCGATGGCCCACATGGTCTGGTACTGGGGCGGCCCCGACGTCTTCGCCGACGCCGCGCGCAAGCTCGCCGCCGCCGGTGGCGAGGCCAACGCCGCCGCCAAGGGCGAGTACGACGCCGTGCTCGGTGACGCCGGCATGCTCTTCAAGTGGGGCGCCCTCGACTTCGCCGGCGGCACCGTGGTGCACATCAACGCCGGCATCGCCGGCCTCGTCGGCTGCCTGATGCTCGGCAAGCGCATCGGCTACGGCCGTGACCTGCTCGCCCCGCACTCCCTGACCATGACCACGATCGGCGCCTCGCTGCTCTGGGTCGGCTGGTTCGGCTTCAATGCCGGTTCGAACCTCGAAGCCAACGGCACCACGGGCGTGGCCATGATCAACACCTTCGTGGCCACCGCCGCCGCGGCCGTGTCCTGGCTGTTCGTGGAGTGGGCCGCCAAGGGCAAGCCGTCGCTGCTCGGCATGCTCTCGGGCGCCATCGCCGGCCTCGTCGCCGTCACCCCGGCCGCGGGCTTCGCCGGCCCGATGGGCTCGATCGTGCTCGGCCTCGTCGCGGGCGCGGTCTGCTTCGTGATGTGCTCCACCGTGAAGAACGCGCTCGGCTACGACGACTCCCTCGACGTGTTCGGCGTGCACTGCATCGGCGGCATCATCGGTGCCCTCGCCACCGGCATCCTGGTCTCGCCCGACCTCGGCGGCGCCGGCATCCCCGACTACACCACCAAACCCGGCGAGCTGGTGCTGGGCTCCTACGACATGGTTGCCCAGCTCATCGTCCAGGCGAAGGCGGTCGGCTTCACCCTCCTGTGGTCGGGGATCGGCTCGGCGATCCTCTACAAGCTCGTCGATCTGACGATCGGCCTGCGCGTCACGCAGGAAGAAGAGCGCGAGGGTCTCGACATCGCCGACCACGGCGAGCGCGCCTACAACTACTGATCGATGTCCCTGCCCCTGGGGCAGGTGACGCGAACGAGGGCCCCGGCGCGCCGCGCCGGGGCCTTTTTGCGTCACCGGATGCGAAGACGGATTTGCTGCGCCCTGCGGATTCTCCGGCTGTCGGTTTTTACAAGGTTGACGAAACGTGAAGAGCGCGCCGGTTTTCTGCGAAAGATCCGACTTCTGTGGTGGGAGCAGGCGTTGCCTTCCCGCAACATGGGATCTTCCTTAGGTTGCCCCGACGCGGATTTGCTCAAAAACTAGGCAAATGCGCAAAACTTCATTTTGCCCCGAACGGTCGAGTTCGGCACCTTGGCAGTATCAAAGACCTGGGGGCTGAGCCTGATGACAATCGACACGAAGATCCTGGCCGCGGGGGCGATGCTCTCGACTGTCATCGCGATGCCGGCCCTGGCCGCCGACATGCCGGCGCAGGCGCCCGTGATCGTCGAAGAGCACTGCAAGGCCGCGATCTCGACCCCGACCTTCGGCGGTCTCATCAAGGCGAATCCCAACCCGGCCTGCATCGTCACGGGCCTCGGCGACATCTATGTCGGTGGCGCCATCACCGGATTCGCCTACACCCAGACCAACGCCTTCGGCATCGTCTCGCCCGGCGGTGAGGTGGACCGCTACGGCCGCGTCGACTTCTCGAACCTGCAGGGCTGGATCCAGAAGGCGGACGGCCCGCTGCAGTTCTACGTGCATGCCGGCCTCTACTCGATCCCGGCGCTCGGCCTGCCGCTCTACTCCTCGTTCGAGCAGACCGAGTCGCTGTTCGGCCCGATCCCGGTCGCCTTCGGCAAGTGGCAGATCAACGACGAGTGGTCGATCCAGGCCGGCCGGATGTTCACCAACATCGGCTCCGAACTGCTGTTCTCCTACCAGAACCTGAACATCTCCCGCGGCCTGGTGTTCAACCAGGAGAACTTCATCAACCACGGCGTCCAGGTGAACTACGCCAGCGGGCCCTTCGCGGCCGCCCTCGCGGTGACCGACGGCTTCTATTCCGGCGAACTGAACTGGGTGACGGGCTTCGCCACCTACAAGCTCGACGACTCGAACACGATCGGCATCAACGGCGGCACGCATTTCAGCGACTTCGACGCCTCGACCCGCAGCCCGCGCTTCCAGTTCGCGACGATCAACTCGCTGCAGAACAGCAGCATCGTCAGCGTGAACTACACCTACGCCAACGGGCCGTGGATCATCTCGCCGTACGTCCAGTACACCAACGTCGCCCGCAAGGAGGGTTATCTCACCCCGATCAACGGTGCGGAGACCTGGGGCGGCGCCCTGCTGGCCGGCTACACCTTCACCGACAACTTCGCGCTGGCCGGCCGCGTCGAGTACATCGCGCAGTCGGGCACGCGCGGCGATGTCTCGCCGACCGCGGCGACCAGCGTCCTCTACGGCCCGGGCAGTTCGGCCTTCTCGTTCACGATCACGCCGACCTTCACCTGGGACCGCTACTTCCTCCGCGGCGAGTTCGCGACGGTGCAGGCCTACGACGTGACGCCCGGCTTCGGCTTCGGCCGCGACGGCACCCGCCGCTCGCAGGAGCGCTACCTCGTCGAGACCGGTTTCACCTTCTGACGCCGCCGGCCGGTTCGCCGGCCGGGGACGGTCCCGCCTCGAGAGGCCCCGGAGAGATCCGGGGCCTCTCGCGTTTCACGGGGCAGCGGTCCGACCTCGCGCGCGGATGCTTAGCCCGGCGTTAACCGTCCGGCATTAGCCTTACCGGACCGTTGACACCGGACCGGTTTGCGCATGCGTTCCCTTCGCCGTTCCGCGTCGCCCTACGACACGTTCGTCGACAGCCTGCGGCCCTTCCTGGCCAAGCGGCTGACGGAGTGCGGCGGCCTGATCCTCTTCACCGGCGCCATCGCGCTGACGGTGGCCCTGGCGACCTGGTCGATCGACGACCCGAGCCTCAACCACGCCACCGACCAGCGGGCGCACAACGTGCTCGGCCGCCCCGGCGCCGTGGTGGCCGACCTCGCCATGCAGCTCCTCGGGCTCGGCTCGATCGCGCTCGCCCTGCCCCCCGCCCTGTGGGGCATGCGGCTGATGCGCGAGCGCGACCTGCCGCATGGCGGCATGCGCATCGTGCTGTGGTTCGTCGGCGTCCTGTGCGTGAGCGCGGTCGCGAGCGCGCTGCCGCCGACCACCCGGTGGCCCCTGCCCACCGGCCTCGGCGGCGTGACGGGAGACGCGCTGCTCGCCGGCACGCGGATGCTGATCGGACCGCTGGCGAACTTTTCCGGGTTTCTGTTCGCGGGCATCGCGATCCTCGGCCTCACCGGCGCCTGCCGGGTGACCAAGCCGGAATTCGAGGACGACGAGGCGGCCTACGATGCGCCTCGCTCCGGACGCGCCGCGGCCTACGACGAGCGCCACGATGCCGACGAGCCGAGCCTTGGCATCCTCTCGCTCGGCGCCCTGGCCCAGGCGGTCATGCGCGGGCGCGCCTTGCTGCGCAGCCGGCTCCTGGCGTGGCAGGCGCCGGCCGATGCGGGGGAGGGGCTGGCCTATGCCGGCACCTCGCCCACGCTCGCGGCGCGGCGCGCCTTCTCAGATCCGGAGGACGCTCCCTGGGCGCCCCAGGCCCGCGAGCGCGCCGCCGCCGCGGGTCGCCGCGAGCCGATGTTCGAGCCGGAGGCCGACGAGGCGGCGGCGTCCGCCCGCCCCGCCCCGCCCCGCCCGGCATCGCTCCCCGACGAGGACGACCTGAGCGCCGTCGAGCCGCCCTCTCGCGTCTCGCGCCCGCCGCCGCAGGCCCCCACCGCACGCCCGCGCCCGGTCGAGCCGCGCCCGGAGGCCGGCGAGTACCGGCTGCCGGCCCTGGAACTCCTCGCCCGTCCGCGCGAGGCGGCGCCGGGTTCGGAAGTCTCGGCGGAGGCGCTGGAGCAGAACGCCACGATGCTGGAGGCCACGCTTCAGGATTTCGGCGTGCGCGGCGACATCCTGGCGGTGCGCCCCGGCCCGGTCGTCACCCTCTACGAGCTGGAGCCGGCGCCGGGCACCAAGTCGAGCCGCGTCATCGCGCTGGCCGACGACATCGCCCGCTCGATGTCCGCCGTCTCCGCCCGCGTCGCCGTCGTCCCCGGCCGCAACGCCATCGGCATCGAACTCCCCAACGCCAAGCGCGAGACGGTCTTCCTGCGCGAGCTGCTGGCCTCGGTCGATTTCGTGGAGACCAGGCACAAGCTCGCCCTGTGCCTCGGCAAGAACATCGGTGGCGAGCCGATCATCGCCGACCTCGCCCGCATGCCGCACCTGCTGGTCGCCGGCACCACCGGCTCGGGCAAGTCGGTGGCCATCAACACCATGATCCTCAGCCTGCTCTACCGGATGAAGCCGGAGGCGTGCCGCCTGATCATGGTCGATCCCAAGATGCTGGAACTGTCGGTCTACGACGGCATCCCGCACCTGCTCTCCCCCGTCGTCACCGACCCGAAGAAGGCGGTCATCGCCCTCAAATGGGCCGTGCGCGAGATGGAGGAGCGCTACAAGAAGATGTCCAAGGTCGGCGTGCGCAACATCGACGGCTTCAACGCGCGCCTCGAAGAGGCCCGCGCCCGCGGCGAGACCCTGACGCGGACGGTGCAGACCGGCTTCGACCGCACCACCGGCGAGGCGGTCTACGAGGACGAGGTCATGGACCTCAACCCGCTGCCCTACATCGTGATCGTGGTCGACGAGATGGCCGACCTGATGATGGTGGCGGGCAAGGACATCGAGGGGGCGATCCAGCGGCTGGCGCAGATGGCGCGGGCGGCGGGCATCCACCTGATCATGGCGACGCAACGCCCGAGCGTGGACGTGATCACCGGCACGATCAAGGCGAACTTCCCGACCCGGATCTCGTTCCAGGTGACGAGCAAGATCGACTCGCGCACGATCTTAGGGGAGATGGGCGCGGAGCAGTTGCTGGGCCAGGGCGACATGCTGTTCATGGCCGGCGGCGGGCGCACGACCCGCGTGCACGGGCCGTTCTGCTCGGACGCGGAGGTCGAGAGCGTGGTGGCCCATCTCAAGCGCCAGGGCCGGCCCTCCTACCTCGAAGCGGTCACGGCGGAGGAGGGCGAGATCCCGGCCGGTGCCGCGGCGTCCGAGGACGGCCCGGTCTTCGATGCCGGCCAGTTCGGCGGCGGGGAGGGCGGCGACCTCTACGAGCAGGCGGTGGCCGTGGTGCTGCGGGACAAGAAGGCCTCGACCAGCTACATCCAGCGCCGCCTCCAGATCGGCTACAACCGTGCCGCCTCGCTGATGGAGCGCATGGAGACCGAAGGTCTCGTCGGCCCGGCCAACCACGCCGGCAAGCGCGAGATCCTGGTCGAGCCCGAGCCCCAGGATTACTGAGCCGCTTCGCCCGGTTCGGATCACCCTTCGGCGCGCCGCCCTCATTCGAGGGCGGCGCGCTTTCGCGTTTTCTGACCGGCACGATCGTCCAGGCGGACCCTTCCTCACGCATCGCGCGTCACCTCCCGGCTCGACAACGGTTGCACTCGAATTTATAGCTCAAGCTATAATTTGGACGAGAAGGTCTCATGCCGAGGAAGCGTTATGGGCTTGGCCGTTGGGCCGGGATCGGCTTCGCCAGCCTCGTCGTGTCCCCGCTGCAGGCCGAGGAGATCTCCCTGGACGAGATTAGCGTCACCTCGGACAGGCCGGGCCGGCGCGCGGGCGAGGCGGCGGCGGGACCGAATCCGGCCCCGGACGGTGCCGTCGGCGTCCTGCCGGTGGCGACCGGTCGTTTCTCGACGGTCACCGTCGTCCCCGGCAACGAGCTCGCGCGTTCGCAGCCGACCTCTCTGGGCGAGGCCCTGTTCGACAGGCCGGGCCTGTCCGCCTCGACCTTCGCGCCGGGCTCCGCCTCGCGCCCGATCGTGCGCGGTCTCGACAACCACCGCGTCCGCATCCTCGAAAACGGCACCGGCGTGCAGGACATGTCCGATCTCGGCGAGGATCACGCCGTGCCGATCAACCCGCTGATCGCCGACCGCATCGAGGTGATCCGCGGGCCGGCAGGCCTGCGCTACGGCTCGCAGGCGGTCGGCGGTGTGGTCTCGGTGGAGAACGACCGCATTCCAACGGGCATTCCGGCGGGCGGTGTCGCGGGGCGGGTCACGACCGGCACCTCGACGGTCGACGACGGTCGCAACGTCGCCGCCACGGTCGATGCCGGCAGCGGCAACGTCGCCGTCCACGCCGACGCTTTCCGAAGCGCGGCGGACGATTACGACACGCCCCTCGGCATCCAGCGCAACGCCTTCAACCGGTCGCAGGGCGGCGCCTTCGGCACCTCCCTCCTGTTCGACCGCGGCTTCGTCGGCCTGTCCTTCAGCCATTTCGATTCCGTCTACGGCATCCCCGGCCGCGGCGCCGCGGCGCAGCGAACCCGCCTCGACCCGAGGCAGGACAAGCTCCAGGCCCGCGGCGAGTATCGTCCGCTCGACGGGCCGTTTGCGGCGATCCGGTTCTGGGCCGGCGGCTCGAACTACCGGCACAACGAGTTCGGCACCGGCGCGAACGGCGTCGAGGACATCGAGGCGGTGTTCAGGAACCGCGCGGCGGAAGGGCGGATCGAGCTCGACCACCGTCCCGTCGAGACGGCGTTCGGAACCCTGAGCGGCCAGCTCGGCCTCCAATCGGACCGGCGCAGGATCGGCATCTCCGGCGCGGAAGGGGGCCTATTGCGCCCCGCCGACACCCGGGTCGACGCCGCCTACCTGTTCGAGGAACTGGCGCTCGGCGGCGGCCTGCGGTTCCAGGCGGCGGGCCGCATCGAGGGCAACAGGGTCGCCGGCACCCAGGCGCTGTTCCCGTCCGGCTTCCTGCCCGAGGGGCCCGGTGACGAGCCGGTGGAATCCCGCCGCACCCGCCGCTCCGTCCCGAAGAGCGCGAGCTTCGGCGCGCTTCAGGATCTGCCCCACGGCTTCGTCGCGAGCCTCACCGGCTCCTACGTCGAGCGTGCCCCGACCGCGCCGGAACTGTTCTCGCGCGGACCGCACGAGGCCTCCGCCACCTTCGAGATCGGCGATCCCGATCTCAGGCCGGAGCGCGCCCGCACCGTCGAGCTCGGCATCCGTCGCGCGGAGGGCCCCTTCCGCCTCGACGCGACCGGCTACGTCACCCGCTACACCGGCTTCGTCTACAAGCGCCTGACCGGCTTCACCTGCGGCGACACCTTCGGCAGTTGCGGGATCGGTGGCGGGGATCTGCGGCAGGTCGCCTATTCGCAGGCCGGCACGACCTTCACCGGGGCCGAGATCGCGGGCCAGATCGACCTCGTGCCGGTCGGCGACGGGTTTGCCGGCATCAGCGCCCAGTACGACTTCGTGCGGGCGCAGTTCGACGACGGCCGCTTCGTGCCGCGCATCCCGCCCCACCGCGTCGGCGGCGGCGTGTTCCTGCGGGCGGACGGATGGTCCGCACAGGTGAGCCTGCTCCACGCCTTCGCGCAGACGCAGACCGGAGCGCTGGAGACGCCGACGCCCGGCTACAACGACCTCAGGGCGGAGATCGCCTGCAGCCGCCCGCTCGATCCGGCCGTGTACGGTCTGAGCGAGGTGACGCTGGGCCTGCGCGGCACCAACCTGCTCGACGACGTGATCCGCAACGCCGCCTCCTTCCGTAAGGACGAGGTGGTGCTGCCGGGGCGCAACGTGCGGCTGTTCCTGACCGCCCGATTTTAAGCCGCGAGCGCCGTCAACACCGCAGTTCCGGCCGCGCTCGCCGCGTAGCGGGTGCGCTGGGTGCGGCCGTCGCGGGCGGTGACGGTGAGGAGCGCCGCGCCGGCAAGTCCCTCCACCGCCCGCAGCACCAGGGCGTGCTCGACGCCGAAGATGCGGGCGAAGCTGCGGCTGTCGCCCGCGAGCCCGAGATGCAGGCCGGCGAGGATGCCGGCCTCCAGGAGGCTCAGTTCCGGGCGCAGGGCCGCGAGGGTGTCGGTCGCGGCCAGGAACGTCTCGGCGTCGGCGGGGGGTTCGCTCACGCGGCCCGGCCCAAGGGCTTGGCCGCGCGGGCACGCACTTGGGCGCGGGCACGCACTTGGACCAGCACCGATTTCGAGGTCGGCGTGTCCGAGAACTCGCCGAAGGCCGAGAGCGGCACCAGCACGTTGAGTTCGGGGTAGTAGCCGGCGAGCGAACCGCGCGGCATGTCGAAGGGCACGAGCCGGAAATCCTCCGCGACCCGCTCGATCCCGTCCTCCGCATGGACGCAGACGAGATCGACCCGCTCGCCCGCCCGCGCCTTCAGGGCGGCGAGGTCGTCGGGATGGGCGAACACCACCCGGCGCTCGCCGTAGACGCCGCGGTAGCGATCGTCGAGGCCGTAGATCGTGGTGTTGTACTGGTCGTGGCTGCGGAAGGTCTGCAGCACGAACGTGTCGCCTCGCGCGCTCGCGCGCTGGTGCTCGGTCGCGACCGGCAGCGGCCCGCTCGAAAAACCGGCGCGGCCGGTCGCCGTCTCGAACACCCGCTCGGCGGCCAGATTCCGCAGCATGAAGCCGCGCGGCCGGCGCACCCGGGTGTTGAAGCCGGCAAATCCCGGGATCGTCCGCTCGATCCGGTCGCGGATCAGGTCGTAATCGTCGGCGAGCGCCACCCAGTCGATCCGCTCCGAACCGACGGTGGCCGCGGCCATGCCGGCGACGATGCCGATCTCCGAGCGCAGATGCGGAGAGGCCGGCTTGTTGATGCCGCCCGAGCCGTGGACCATGCTCATCGAATCCTCGACGGTCACGATCTGCACCTTGCCCCTGCTGTTGCGGTCGATCTCGGTGCGGCCGAGGCAGGGCAGCAGGTAGGCGATCCGGCCCGGCACGAGGTGCGAGTGGTTGAGCTTCGTCGCGATCTGCACGGTGAGTTCGCAGCCGCTCAGGGCCTTTTCGACCAGCTTCGTGTCGGGCGTGGCCCGCACGAAGTTGCCGCCGAGCCCGATGAAGGCTTTCGCCGAGCCGTCGAGCATCGCGCCGATGGCGCCGAGGACGTTGTGGCCGTGTTTGCGCGGCACGCTGAGCCCGAACTCGCGGTCGAGCGCTTCGAGCAGGGCCGCCGGCGGCTTCTCGTTGATGCCGACGGTGCGGTCGCCCTGCACGTTGGAATGGCCGCGCACCGGGCACAGGCCGGCGCCGGGCCGGCCGATATGGCCGCGCAGGAACAGCAGGTTGGCGATCTCGCGGATCGTCGCCACCGAGTGGCGGTGCTGGGTCACGCCCATCGCCCAGGTGGCGATCACCCGGTCGGCGCCGAGATAGACGTCGGCCGCGGTCTCGATCGCCTCGCGGGTCAGGCCCGACTGGTCGAGGATCGCCGCCCACGCCGTCGCTTCCACCGCCGCGCGGTAGTCGGCGAAGGCGCTGGTATGCGCGGCGATGAAGGCGTGGTCGAGGAGGGAGGGCCGGCCCTCCGCAAGCGCCGCCGCGTCGCGGGCGAAGACCGCCTTGGCGATGCCGCGGAAGGCGGCCATGTCGCCGCCGGGCTTGGGCTGGTAGTAATGGCTGGCGATGGGGCGGCTCGCACCGCGCAGCATCTCGACGCTGTTCTGCGGATCGGCGAAGCGCTCCAGCCCGCGCTCGCGCACGGGGTTGAGCACCACGACCCGCGCGCCGCGCTCGGCGGCCCGGCGCAGGTCGCCCAGCATCCGCGGATGGTTGGTGCCGGGGTTCTGGCCGACGACGAAGATCGCGTTCGCCTTCTCGAAGTCTTCGAGCAGCACCGTGCCCTTGCCGATGCCGATGGCCTGGGTGAGGGCGATGCCGCTCGCCTCGTGGCACATGTTCGAGCAGTCGGGGAAGTTGTTGGTGCCGTAGGCCCGGGCGAAGAGCTGGTAGAGATAGGCCGCCTCGTTGGAGGCGCGGCCGGAGGTGTAGAACTCGACGCGGTCGGGATGGTCGAGGCCGCGCAGGGTCGCGCCGATCTCGGCGAAGGCCTCCTCCCACGCCACCGCGCGGTAGGTGTCGGTTTCCGCGTCGTAGCGCATCGGATGGGTCAAGCGGCCCTCGCTCTCCAGCGCGTGGTCGGTCCAGCCGCGCAGTTCGGAGACCGTGTGCTTGGCAAAGAAGCGCGGCGTGGCGCGCCTGTCCGTCGCCTCCCAGGAGACCGCCTTCACGCCGTTCTCGCAAAACTCGAAGGAGGAGCCGTGGGCCGGGTCGCCCCAGGCGCAGCCGGGGCAGTCGAACCCGTCCGGCTGGTTGGCCGAGAGCAGGGCGCGCGCACCCGACAGCGGCGCCCGGCTGCCCAACAGGTGCTTGCCGCAACTCTTCAGCGCGCCCCAGCCGCCCGCGGCGGAGGAGCGCTTGGGTGAGCCTTGCGAACGGTCCATCCGACAGCCCGGTCTTTCGCGATGTGGGAGAGGCATTCGACGATCCGCGCCCGCCGCTTCGCCCCCTGGCGGGTGAGCGGTTTCGGATGTCGTGACCGGAAGATAGCATCTCGCGGATGCGTGTTGATGAGCGACCGGCGGCGGGGGAGGTATTCGTGCCGCGCAAGGCAATTTGAATCGAATCCAGAAGATGCCCGTTTCTGGAATGGCTCAACGCGGGTTTCGCTGAAATATCGCTCGGAGATTTGATGCGTTGCACCAAAATTCCGGGTGCAGGAAATGACGTGGCATGCGGATGCGGGCTGGCCGCAGCGCGCGGTTCGGACGGTCACGAACCACCCGCTTTTCCCGTGACGAGGCGAGGACGATGCAGCCGGTGAATGGTGTCATACCGTTTCCGGTTGATGACTTCGGCCTCTCCTGTGTCCTTGCGAGGCGAAGCCGTGGCAATCCAGGGCGCGACCTTGCCGGACATGTCGCCCTGGATCGCTTCGCTGCCGCTCGCGATGACGGTGTGTGGCGAAACCCGAAGCGATCGATCGGAAACGGTATCAAACCGCTGGGATGCCTCGTCCGGTGCCGTCGCGGTGCTGGATTGCTTCGCCTGACGGCTCGCAATGACGGCGTGTTTCCGCTTCTTCCATCATCGCGAGGCGAGGCCGTAGCCATCCAGCGCACCGCTCGACCGAAGACCGAGCCCTTGCCGCGCCGGCACTCGCGCCGAACCGCTCGGTCGGGAACCCGACTCACGCACCCCGCGCGATTGCTGCCGCATCCCGGCCGACGACGGGGGCGAGGCTCGTCAGCCCTTCCGCCCGCGCCCGGTCGGCGAGGCCGCGCTTGATCGTGCCGACGAGCGCCGGCCCGTCGTAGACCAGGGCGGAATAGAGCTGCACGAGGCGCGCGCCCGCCCGGATCTTGGTCCAGGCGGCCTCCGCCGAATCGACCCCGCCGACGCCGACCAGCGGGATTCGCTCGCCCACGCGCAGGAAGGTCTCGGCGAGGAGCCGGGTCGCCGGGCCGAACAGCGGCCGGCCGGACAAGCCGCCGGCTTCCTTGGCCAGGGTCGATTCGGCGAGGGTGGCCGGCCGGGCAATCGTGGTGTTCGAGACCACGAGGCCCTGGATGCCGCGCCGGAGCGCCGTTGCCGTCATCGCATCGAGGCCGTCCAGCGCGATGTCGGGGGCGATCTTGAGGAGCACGGCGGCCTGCGACCCGCTGGCGTCGCGGGCGGCGACGACGCGGGCCAGCAGGTCGTCGAGGAAGGCCTCGCCCTGAAGGTCGCGCAGACCCGGGGTGTTGGGGGAGGAGACGTTGACGGTGATGAAGGCCACGTGCGGCGCGAGCCGGGTGGTGCAGGCGACGTAGTCGGCGAGCCGGTCCTGCGATTCCTTGTTGGCACCGATGTTGACGCCGACGAGGCCGGCCCGGCCGGCCCGGGCCGCGAGCCGGTCGGCCACCGCGTCGAGCCCCTCGCTGTTGAGGCCGAAGCGGTTGATCACCGCCCGGTCGCGGTCGAGACGGAACACCCGCGGGCGCGGATTGCCGGGCTGGGCTCGCGGCACCACGCCGCCGACCTCGACGAAGCCGAAGCCGAGGCCCAACAGGGCGTCGGCCACCCGCGCGCCCTTGTCGAAGCCGGCGGCGAGGCCGAGCGGGTTGGGGAAGCGGTGACCGAGCGCCTCGACGGCGAGCGCCGCGTCGTCGGCCGGCGGCCGGCGCGGCGGCAGCAGGGAGAGGCCGCGGATCGTCAGGTCGTGCGCCGTCTCGGCGTCGAGCCCGTGCAGCAGCGGGCGGGCGAGGGGAAACAGGGCCTCGATCATGCCCGCGGGATCTCCGCCGGGAAGACGTGGCGCCCATCCGCCCCGAGGGGCAGGTCGGCCACGGAACGCACGGCGCTCAGCGGCAAGTCGCCGTAGAGATGCGGGAACAGCGCGCCGCCCCGCGACGGCTCGAAGCGCAGGGCCTCGCCGAGATCGTCGCCCTCGATCGCCACGAGCAGCAGGTCGTCCTGCCCGGAAAAATGGCGCGCGGCGGTCTCGGCCACCTGCCCGGCGGTGGAGAAATGGATGAAGCCGTCGGCGCGGTCGGCTGGCGCGCCGGTGAAGCGGCCGAGCGCCTCCGCCTCCCGCCAGAGGGGGCGCGGGCAGATCTTGTAGACGAGGGCCATCCGGTCTCCGCGCGGCGAATTCGTCCGAGCGATAGAGCGTGGGCCTGCGCGGAGCAACCGGCTCGACATGATACCGGATGCGGAGCGGAACGTCTTCACCCCGGGCCGCTCCGATGCGACACTGGCCTCCCCGGACGCTCCGATTGCGTCCGGGGCCAGCGGGTTCTAGTTTCCTAACTCTAGGCCGTATGTCTCATCGATGTCTCATCGGCATACGGGCCGGGCCGAGGCTGCCATGCTGTCGCACGAGCAGATCTGGACTGCCATCGACCGGTTGGCCGAGCGCCACGGCTATTCCGCTTCGGGCCTCGCCCGGCGTGCGGGGCTCGATGCGACGAGCTTCAACCGCTCGAAGCGGGTCGGGCCGGACGGGCGCAAGCGCTGGCCCTCGACCGAGTCGATCGCCAAGGTGCTGGCCGCGACCGGCGCCAGCCTCGACGACTTCCTGCGCCTGGTCGATTCCCAAGAAGGGCCGGCGCGGACGATGGTGCCGCTGATCGGCCTGACCCAGGCCGGCTCGGGCCGCCTGTTCACCGACGAGGGCATGCCGGCGGGCGGTCCCGGCTGGGACGAGATCGAGTTTCCCGATCTCGGCGGGGACCGCGCCTTCGCCCTGGAGGTCCAGGGCGATTCGATGCTGCCGCTCTACCGCGACGGCGACGTGCTGATCGTCTCGCCCACCGCCAGCATCCGCAAGGGCGACCGCATCGTCGCCCGGCTCAGCGGCGGCGAGGTGCTGGCCAAGGAGCTGCGCCGCCGCACCGCCCGCACCATCGAACTCGTCTCGCTCAACCCCGACCACGAGGATCGCACGGTGCCGCTCGCCGACGTCGCCTGGATGGTCCGGGTGATGTGGGTGCGGCAGTAGCGGGCCGTCGTCAGAGGCCCGCCAGCCGGTGGGCCACGTCGAGGGCGACGTGGCCCGAGAGCAGGCTCCAGCCGCAGGCGATCATCGTCGCGATCATCACGAAGGGGATCGGCCGACGCTCCAGGCGCCGCCCGCGCAGGGTGTTGCGCAGGATGATGAAGGGCGCGACGACCGCGATCATCGGCAGCGCCGCGACGGCCGAGACGCCGCCCGCCTCGAGGAGGCGGAAGCTCGCCCGCCGGTTGGTGGCGTATTCGAAGGCGCTCGCGAGCAGCCCGGCCAGCGCGAGCCCGACGAGGAGGGCCTGGATCGATTCGAGGGAAGACGGGCTCACGGTCATGACGCGCTCGACGCTCCTTCTCAGGATGGACGCGCAGTCTGGCCGATCGTTTACGGCTTGTTAAGAAACACGTTCCGTTAACGTAAACGCCGCCCACAGGCCCGGAGCCCGGGGCGGCGCCGTCCATGGCGTTGGAAGCCGCCATCTTTCAGAGCGTTGCCCTCGTCCGCAGGCCGGAAAGCCCGTCGGAACGATGCGCGGGCTTTACACGGTTTCCGGTTGATCGCTTCGGGTTTTGCTCCCCTCCGTCATCGCGAGCGTCAGCGAAGCGATGGCGGAGGGGAGATGGAAGCCATCGAGCGGATGCGGTCTCAGGCGTCCTCTTCGAGGTCGATGTCGAGGATCGCCATGCGGAAGGTGAAGGAATCGTCGCCGTCCTCCTTGTCGTCGGCGAGCACGCCGATCGACTCGTCGCCGATGAACACCTCGGCGGAATCGCCGGTCTTCATCGCGACCACGCGGATGCTGGCGTTGGCGAACTTGCGGCGCAGATAGTCCTGCAGCTTGGCGACTTCGGTCTTGGTCACGCCGTCAACCTTCTTGCGAGGCGCCGCGTACCGGGACGGGCGGTCCCGGCGGCAGCGCAGATGGGCTTTCAGTTGGTGGAGGGCGGCTTGCCACGGCGGGGCAGGGCAGGCAAGCGCTCGGCGACCGATCCGGTCCCGATGCCGGGCTTCAGATCCCGCCGGCGATGTCGACGAACTCGCTCATCGCCACGAGCTGGTCCATCGAGCGGGCGGGCTCGGCGCAGCCGGCGGCGCCGACGACGCGGGCGGGCACGCCGACGACGGTGGTGTGGGGCGGCACCGGCCGCAGCACGACGGAGCCGGCCGCGACCCGGGCGCAGGCCCCGACCTCGATGTTGCCGAGGATCTTGGCGCCCGCGCCGATCATCACGCCGCGGCGGATCTTCGGGTGGCGGTCGCCGCCGTGCTTGCCCGTGCCGCCGAGCGTCACCGCGTGCAGGATCGAGACGTCGTCCTCGATCACCGCGGTCGAGCCGACCACGAGGCCGGTGGCGTGGTCGAAGAACACGCCGCGCCCGATCCGGGCCGCCGGGTGGATGTCGGTCTGGAACACCTCCGACGAGCGGCTCTGGAGATAGAGGGCGAGGTCGCGCCGGCCCTGGCCCCAGTACCAGTGGGCCAGCCGGTGCGCCTGGATCGCGTGGAACCCCTTGAAGTACAGCAGCGGCTCGACCGCCCGGGTCGTGGCGGGGTCGCGGTCCATCACCGCGAGGATGTCGGCGCGCATGCTCTGGCCGATGCGGGCATCGTCCTGGAGCGCCTCGTGGAAGCCGTGGGCGACGAGTTCGGTCGGCAGCGAGGCGTGGCCGAGCCGGGCGGCGACGCGGTGGGCCACCGCCGCCTCCAGGGTCGGGTGGTTGAGGATGGTGGCCACGAAGAACGAGGCGAGCTGCGGCTCGTCGCCCAGCACCGCCTCCGCCTCGGTGCGCACGCGCGTCCAGAGCGGATCGACGACGCCGGCGATCGCCTCGCGCCCGATGGCCGGGCTGAGCGAAGGACTGGCGGACATGCATTCCTCCTCGACGGGACGCACCGGCCGTCCATCCGGCTTCGATGCCGCACGCGCGGCCGCGGCGAGACGGATATGCCGCGGAGCCGGGCTTTCCGGGCACGACGGATGTCGCGGGAGCGGCGCGGGGTGAGAGAAACGTCTCCGCCCGCGCCGCGTCAAGCCTTACAGCTTGGGATGACCCCGGCCCGTATCAAGAGCGGATCGGATGGTGACCGCGACCCTTACGCGGCCGGGCGCCTGCCGCCGTTGTCGTTGCCGCTGAAGCGATCCTCGATCACCTCGATCAGGCGCGCGGCCATGGTCTCGACCGGCACATCGGAGGTGTCCACCACGGCCGAGGCGCGGGCGTAGAGCGGCTCCCGGCTGAGCAGCACGGCGCGCAGATCCTCGAGGACGGAGGTCGGATCGCCCTTGCCCTCGACATGACCCTGGTCGCGCACCCGCTGCAGATGCTCCTCGGGCCGGGCCTGGAGCCAGATCGTGTAGAAGGAGGACAGCAGCAGGTCGTAGGTCAGCGGTTCGGCGACGATGCTGCCGCCGGTGGCGAGCACCATCGGTCCCGGATGCTCGGCGAGACCGCGCAGGGCCTTCTGTTCCAGGCGGCGGTAGCCCTCCTGGCCGTAGATCGCGAAGATTTCCCGCACCGACAGGCCGTTCTCGCGCTCGATCTCGGTGTTGAGTTCGACGAAGCGCCAGCCGAGATGGGCTGCCGCCATCCGCCCGAGGGTCGACTTGCCGGCCCCGCGCAGGCCCACCAGCGCCACCCGCCGCCGGATCGCCCGCGTGTCGGCGCCGGCCGAGCCGGCGAGCGCCGACTTCGCCAGGGCGATCTGATCGGGATCGGCCTGATCGACCAAGTCGCGGATCACGCGCCAGTCGGACGAGGCCTCCTGGCTGGCGACGAGATCGTCGAGCCGCATGCCCATCGCGTTGGCGACGCGCCGCAGCAGGATGATCGAGACGTTGCCCTGGCCGCTTTCGAGCTGGGCGATATAGCGCTCGGACAGGCCGGAGGTCTGCGAGAGCAGCTTGCGCGACAGGCCGCGCACCGTCCGGGCGTGGCGCACCCGCCGGCCCAGCTCGTTCAGGAAACTCGCCTCTTGCTCGGCCGCGTCGGTCATGGCCTCACTCACCTCATCGTCCTTGTCCGACGCCCGCCTCGATCCGCATGCATGCCGGGCGCCCCCGACGGGGTCTCGACCTCGTCCCAACACCGCAGATTCGTCCGGTGAAACGGACCGTCGGCGTCTGCTGCAACGCACGGGCCAAATCTCGCTGAGGCAGCGGCAGAGGCGCACATCTGGAGACTGGCGCCCCGCCGCGCAACCCACCCCGCGAGCGTGGCATCCATGCGATCTCGCCGGTGGATAATATATGCCATAGCGCCTCGCGAAACGCATTGCACCGCAAAACACCACTCCCGCAACGTCACCGCCTCGAACGGCCCGCGTCCGAGCCGACCCGTCCGGCCGCCACGCGCCGAGCCGTCCCGGAGCCGGCGGCACCCCGGACGCGGCTTCGCGGAATGGCCCTCGCGCGGCCGCACGGCAAACGGGCGGTCACCCTCGCCCGGCGGCCGCAACCGGCCGGGATGCGGTTCCGGAGGCCCGTCGCCGTCCCGCCCGGTGCCGCAGCAGGTACAGGGTCAGCCCGGTGGCGAAGAAGCCCGGCATGGCCAGCGCGGCGAGGCAGAACAGCAGGGCGGCGGGCGCGCCGAAGAAGCGGCCGCGATGCACCTCCAGCATGTTGCCGGCGATGCGCCGGCCGAGGCCGGCGTCGTCGGCATGCGGCTCGCCGGCGAGGGCGCCGGTGCGCGCGTCGTAGGTCGCCTCGTGGCGCAGGACCGTGTCCGCGGCGCGCCAGCGGATGCGGATCGTCGCCGCCTCCGGCTCCGGCAGGGTCAGGGTGGCGAGCGCCGCCCCGTGGGTGGCCGAGAAGCTGGCCCAGGCCGCATCGATCGCGGACGCGCCGTCGGACGTCGCGTCCGGCGCCGGACGTCCGGGCGTCCGGGCGGCGGGACGGGTCTCGGGGGCTTGGCCGGTGAGGATCCAGGTGGCGCCCGCGCGGTACCATTCGTAGGACCACCACAGGCCCGACAGGGCGATCACCGCGTAGACCGGCAGCAGCCACGTGCCGAGGACGGCGTGCAGGGACCACCAGCGCGCCCGGCCGGGCCGGGCGAGGTTCGGCCGCAGCCAGACCCGCCAGCCGTGCCGCCCGGGCCAGCGCAGATACAGGCCGCTGCCGAGGAAGAGGAGGAGAGCGAGGGCGCCGGCGCCGGTGATCGTGCGGCCCCAGCCCTTGCCGTCGCCGGGAATCAGAAGCCAGCGGTGAAGCCCGCGCACGGTGGCGAAGGCGGCCTCGAGCCGGACCGGGCCCAGCACCGTCCCGTCATAGGGATCGGCATGGACCGAGGGCGGACGCTCGCCGCCCGCCCGCCCCCGGGCGAAGCGGGCCACGACGCTTTGCGCAGGGTCGCCCGACAGGGTCAGCGCGGCCACTCGCACGCCTCGTTGGCCGCCCTCCCGCGCCTGGGCCTCGATCCGCGCCACGAGGGTCGCGGGGGCGAGGGCGGGGCGCCCGCCCCGCACCGTCGCGACCGCGCGGTCGCGGTTGGCGAACGCCGTGATCGCCTCCTCGTAGCTCAACAGCGCCCCCGTCGCGCCCATCAGCGCGAGCACGAGCCCGGCGGTGAGGCCGAGCGCCCAGTGCAGGCGAAACAGGATGGTGCGCAAGGAGGGGGCTGACGGCATGAAGCGTCCGGATGAAGGTCCGGGCATGTCCCCTCAGTACCGCGCCGTCAGGCTGGCGAGCACCGTCAGGGGAGCGCCGGGCAGGTTGTTGAACGCGTTGAACGGCTGCTCGATGTAGCGCCGGTCGGTGAGGTTGCGGCCGTTCACGGCGAAGCGCCATGTCGGATCGATCTCGTAGAACACGGTCGCGTCGAGGCGGGCATAGGCGCCGACCTTGTAGGTGTTGGTGATGTCGCCGAAGCGCTCGCCGACATAGGTGACGCCGCCCCCCAGGCCCCAACCCCGCAGGGGACCGCCCTGGAACTGGTAGGTCGACCAGACGCTGGCGCTGAAGACCGGCACCGCCGGCAGCCGGTTGCCGACCGCGACCGTCGTGTCCCGCGTCACCTGCGCGTCGAGATAGCCGATGCCGCCGATGATCTTCCAGCCGGGCAGGATCTCGCCGGCGATGTCGCCCTCGAACCCTTGCGAGCGCTGCTCGCCGGTGATGATCGAGAAGCGGCTGTCGGTCGGGTCGGTGACGGCGACGTTCGCCCGCAGGATGCGGAAGGCGGCGCCGCTGACCGTGAGCCGGTCGGGGATCAGGTCGAAGCGGGCGCCGACCTCCACCTGCTCGCCGGTCTCGGGCGGCGGCGCGGTGCCGCCGAGGAGGTTGGCGGTCTGCGGCGTGAAGGAGGTGGTGTAGCTGCCGTAGAGCGTGAGCGGCTCGGCCGGTCGCCAGACGAGGCCGACCCGCGGCGAGACGCCCGTCAGGTTCTGATCCGGCGCCGGCGTCTGACTTGTGGGCGTGCGCTGGAAGTAGAACTGGTTGGCCGTGTCGACCCGCACGCCGACGACGAGCTGCAGGCCGGGGAAGAACTCGATCTGGTCCTGCAGGTAGGTGCCGAACAGGTGGAGCTTCTGCCTCAGGTCGCTCTGCAGGGTGAGTGTGCCGACCTGCGGCACCGAGCCCCGGATCGGGTTGAGGAACGAGACCGCGGTCGCCGCCCCTTGCGTCGAGTAGGGGTGGCGGAAGCCGTCCACCACCTCGAAGCCGGCCAGCGCCGTGTGGCGGAAGCCGAACGGATCGACGAAGCGCCCGACCGCCTCGGTCCGGCTGTCGATGGAGTGGTAGATCGACTCCGCTTCCGTGAGGCGGCGCGTCACCGTGGTGCCGGCGGCGTTCACGCCCGTGGCGCGGGTCGCGAACACGTCGAAGCCGCCCCACTGGCCGTTGATCGCCTGCCGCAGGGTCAGGTTCTCGTTCACGTCGTGCTCGGCGAGCAGCGTGATCATGTTCGATTCGCCGTAGTAGCGGGACCACGGCTCGCCATAGAAGCGGCGGACGTTGTCGAGGGGCACCCGGCCGCGGAAGGCGATCAGACCCTCGTCGTACTGGCTGTGCTGGCGGCTGAACTCGGCGTTGAGATAGACGCGGGTGGACGGGTCGGGATTCCAGAAGAAGGCCGGCGCGAAGAAGTGGCGGGAGTTTTCCGGTCCGCCGAAATCGCGGAAGGTCGCCTCGTTCTGCGTGCCGAAGCTGAAGCGGGCGGCGAGCCCCTCCACGCTCGGGATCGCCCCCGACACCGAGCCCTGCACCCGCCGGAAGCCGAACGAGCCGCCCTGCACGGTGGCGTCGGCGGAGGGCGTGAAGGTCGGCTGGCGCGTCACGATGTTGATCAGGCCGCCGGGATCGCCCTGCCCGTAGAGAACCGAGGCCGGGCCCTTCAGCACCTCCACCCGCTCGACGTTGGCGAGGTCGCGCTGCGTCGGCTGGAACGAGTTGGCCGGGTTCAGCAGCAGGCCGTCGATGGCGTAGGTCTGGGTGCGGAAGCCGCGCAGGATGTAGGTGTCGGAACGGCCCTGGATCGTGCCCGCCGGCTGGACGTTGCTGACGTTGGTGAGCGCGTCGGTCAGGCGCACGTTCTGCTGATCGACCAGCACCTCGCGGGGCACGACCTGGACCGATTGCGGCGAGTCCCGCAGGGCGGTGTCGGTCCGGGTGGCGCTGGCCGAGCGCGTCGCCCGATAGCCGACGACCGGACCGCCCGCCCGCTCGCCGCTGCCCGTCACCGAGAGTTCGGACAGGACGGTCTCGCCGGCCTCCGGCGGAACCGTCTGTGCTCGGGCAACGGGCGGCCAGGACGATGCGAGACCGAACAGGACGCCCGAGCCGGCGAGGAGGGCGACGGTCCTGTGAGTTTCGGGACGGATCGCGTCCCGCGCTGCCTTGCCCATCGCCGTTCCGTCTCGAGAGCCGGCTCGCCAAAGCCGGTGCGGCGCGTTTACATAGGCTGCTCTCCCGATCGCAAGCGTGTTCCTGAATATTTTGTGGGATTCGACTGAGCGAGATCATGTCGTTGCGGCAGGACAACATTTTATTCCAAGTCTAAAGTAGAAACGGCTCGGCGCCGGGCGCGCGTGTAAAAGCTTTGGTGCGCCGTCGGCCGTCACCGCCCGTGCTCGTTTCGAAGCCCGCTCCGTCCCGGCGGGAGCAGCGCTCGCGCCGCCCCCGTCTTCGCGTCTACAATCCCGGGACGATGGCCGAGGTGGGGCGCACGGGCATGCGACGCCTTCTCAAGTTTCTCCATACGATGGGGGCGATCGGGCTGATGGGGGCGATGGCCTGCCTCGTCGTCCTCCTGAGTCTCACGCCGCCGCCCGCCTCGCTCGCCGGCTACGCCCTGATGCGTGGGGCGATGGGCGCCGTCGCCACCTGGATCTTCCTGCCCTCCCTCGCCCTGACGCTGGTGGCCGGCCTGCTCGCGGTCGCCCTGCATCCGGGGTTCCGCGAGGC
Source organism: Methylorubrum populi (assembly GCA_036946625.1). Classification (NCBI taxonomy): domain Bacteria; kingdom Pseudomonadati; phylum Pseudomonadota; class Alphaproteobacteria; order Hyphomicrobiales; family Methylobacteriaceae; genus Methylorubrum; species Methylorubrum populi. Next base: position 1,540,644 of record JAQIIU010000002.1, on the reverse strand, counting down.
GGGCTGGGCCTGGGTGAAGCTCGCCACCGGCGTGCTGGTGTTCGAGGGCGGCTTCGTCGGCATCCAGGGACCGATGCAGGAGGAGGCGCGCCGCAGCGCCGCCGCGCTGACGGGGGAGATCGACCCCGCCACCCTCACGGGCGCGCTGGCGGCCGAACGCAACACCCTGTGGGTGCTGCTGGCGGTGGCGGTGCTGAACGTCGTGCTCGGCATCTGGCGGCCCCGCATCCTGCGGCTGCCGCGCCCCGATCCGTCGCGGCCGGCCTGAAAAGGCCGATCCCCAGCGACGCCGGACTATCTTCCGGCGGCCGAGGGCCGCATGGCGGGGAACGCTTTCCGGCCAAGCCTCGTTGCGGCGCCTGGGGGCCGTGTCGGATCGCCCGATACGTGTGTCGGGCGGTACGGTCGCGGCTGGGGACGATGGAGGAGCGGAGATGGCGACGCGAGGCTTTACCGGACGTCCCCCCGCCGCGGCGGTCCGCGAGCGGCTGCCGCCGGGCCAGTACCTCACCGACGACTTCCCCGTGCTTCAACTCGGGCCGACGCCGCGGGTCCCGACCGAGGGCTGGCGCTTCACCCTGCGCCAGGGCTCGCGCCCGCTGACGAGCTGGAGCTGGGACGCGTTCGCGCAACTGCCCCGCACCCGCTGGCAGGGCGACATCCACTGCGTGACCAAGTGGTCGAAGTTCGACACCGCCTGGGAGGGGGTGAGCTTCGACGACATCCTCGCCGCCGCCGGGATCGAGGCGCCGACCGGCTTCGTGCTCGCGGAAGGTCACGACGACTACACCACCAACGTGCCGGTGGCCGATCTCATCGGTGGCCAGGCGATGGTGGCGACCCTCTACGACGGGCGGCCGATCCCGCCCGATCACGGCGGCCCGGCCCGCCTGCTCGTGCCGCACCTGTATTTCTGGAAGAGCGCCAAGTGGGTGAAGGGCCTGCGCTTCACCGAACGGGACGAGGCCGGCTTCTGGGAACTGCGCGGCTACCACATGTACGGCGATCCCTGGCGCGAGCAGCGCTTCAGCGGCGATTGAGGGCGGCCTTGAAGTGAACGGCACCGCGCCCTCTCCCTGGCGGGCCTCGACGATCCGGGCGATCGCGCCCGCGACGCCGCGGGTGAAGAGCGTCCGCTTCGATGGGCTGGACCGGCCCCACCGCGCCGGCCAGCACGTCGATGTGCGCCTCACCGCCCCCGACGGCTACCGGGCGCAGCGCAGCTACTCGATCGCCTCGGCACCCGGCGATCCCGCCGGAATCGAGCTGATGATCGAGGGACTGGAGGCGGGCGAGGTCTCGGGCTTCTTCGATCAGGTCGCCGAGGTCGGCGACGCGATCGAACTGCGCGGGCCTTTGGGCGCCTTCGCCTGGGAGCCGGAGGATGGCGGGCCGGTGCTGCTGATCGGCGGCGGCTCCGGCGTGGTGCCGCTGCTCGCCATGGTGCGCGCGCGCGCCCTGAGCGCGCCCGGGGTGCCGATGCTGCTGATCTACTCGGTGCGCGGCGCGGCCGAGGCCATCGCCCGGGCGGAACTCGCCGCGCGCTCCCGCGACGAGACCGGGTTCGACCTGACCCTGCTCCTCACCCGCGAGGGCCCGACGGCGGGCCGGCGCATCGACCGGGTGATGATCGACACGGCGATCGAATGCCTCGGCATGCCGCGCCACAGCTTCGTCTGCGGCGGCAACGGCTTCGTCGGCACCGTGGCCGACCTGCTGGTCGATGCCGGCGTGAAGCCCGGCACGATCCGCACCGAGCGGTTCGGCGGCTGATCTCTCCGATCGGCCGCTGCAGCGGAGGGCGTCAGCCCTCCTCGTCGCCGTCGGAATCGTTGTCGATCAGGTCGGAGACGTCGTCGTCGCCGTCCTCTTCCTCCAGGAAGGTGTCGTCGTCGCCGCCGCCGCTGGAATCGCCGCCGCCCTCCTCGTCGTCCACGTTGATGTCCGAGTCGTCCTCGTTGGTCTCGGCCTCGTCGAGGGAGACGATCTCCGGGCCGCCCTTCTCGTCCTCGTCCTCGTCGTCATCCGAGCGGCTGGCGACCGGCGGGGCGACGCGGGTCGTCGCGATCTGATAGATCGTGCCGCATTTCGGGCAGGTCGCCGGATCGCGGTCGAGATCGTAGAACTTGGCACCGCAATTCATGCACTGGCGCTTGACGCCGAGTTCCGGTCTAGCCACGGCAGCGAACCTCTGGGGACGAAATAGGGGGAAAGGGTCCGGGAGAGCGGCCCCGTTAGTCGCAGCCTCCGCCCATGTCAAACGCCATGTCGCCCGCCGTGGGAGGGGCCGCAACCTCAGGCGCGGCGCGACCACTTGTTCTGCCGCCGCTCGACGCTGACGCGCAGGAAGCGGCCGAAGGGCGTGCCGCCGGCCGGCCTGCCGCGGTCGAATCCCTGCAGGACGGCTTCGAGGGCGACGATGCGCTCGCTGGGGCGGCGATAGGCGCTTTCCAGCTCGTTGAGAGCTTCGAGGACGCGCTCGGAGACCGTCGCATCGGCGACGGCGGAGGCATGATCGATCTTGCGAAGGCACTGGCTCACCGGCGTCATGGATCGGAGAATAAACATATGTTGGGATTTGTCGAGGGTTCGGGAGGCGCCGAGCCGGTCCGCCTGGGTCTCTATGCACCACGGAGCGGCGCTAGCAGAACGGGTGACGCGCCGGATGACGCCGCCGGGTCCGCGTGCTAACGCGGCGCCCGTCGCGCCGGCCCCGTCCGGCGGACGGCCGTCGGCGCCCTGATGCTTCGGCGCAGAGCTTCAGCCCGAGACTCGAGCCACAAGACTCCCTGCCGTGTCGCACGATTCCGAACCGCAGCCCGTCACCGCCTTTCCCGGAGGGGCCCTGAACGGGGCCCTGAAGCCGCCGGGGGACAAGTCGATCTCCCACCGGGCGATGATCCTGGGCCTGCTGGCCATCGGCGAGACGCGGGTCGAGGGCCTTCTGGAGGGCGACGACGTGCTGCGCACCGCCGCCGCCGCCAGGGCGCTGGGCGCTCGGGTCACCCGCGAGGGCGAGGGCCGCTGGCGCATCGTCGGCGTCGGCGTCGGCGGCATGCAGGATCCGGAGGGCGTGCTCGATTTCGGCAATGCCGGCACCGGCTCGCGGCTGATGATGGGCGTCGTCGGCGGTCAGCCCGTCACCGCGACCTTCGACGGCGACGCCTCCCTCCGCAAGCGGCCGATGCGGCGCATCCTCGATCCGCTCCTGACGATGGGCGCCGAAATCGTCTCCGAGGCCGAGGGCGGGCGCGTGCCGCTGACCCTGAAGGGGCCGCGCGAGGCGATTCCGATCCGCTACGAGCTGCCGGTCGCCTCGGCCCAGATCAAGTCGGCGGTGCTGCTCGCCGGGCTGAACGCGCCCGGCATCACCACGGTGATCGAGACCGCCGCCTCGCGCGACCATACCGAGCGGATGCTGCGCCTGTTCGGCGCCGAGGTGTCCGTGACGCCCTGCGGCGCGGGCGGCCACGGCCGCGCGATCGCGCTCACCGGCCAGCCGACCCTGCGCGGCACCGCGGTGATCGTGCCGGCCGATCCGTCCTCGGCCGCCTTCCCGCTGGTGGCGGCGCTGATCGTGCCCGGCTCCGAAGTCACCTTGCGCGGGGTGATGATGAACCCGCTGCGCATCGGCCTGATCGCCACGCTGATCGAGATGGGCGCCGACATCGCGCGCCTCGACGAGCGGGAGGAGGGGGGCGAGACGGTGGCCGACCTGCGCGTGCGCGCGAGCCGCCTCAGGGGCGTCGCGGTGCCGGCCGAGCGCGCGCCCTCGATGATCGACGAATATCCGATCCTGGCGGTCGCCGCGGCCTTCGCCGAGGGCACGACCCGGATGAACGGGCTGCACGAATTGCGGGTCAAAGAATCCGACCGACTCGCGGCGGTCGCGGCCGGCCTCGCCGCCAACGGCGTCGCGCACGCGATCGAGGGCGACGACCTGATCGTGACGGGGCGCGGCGACGCACCCGCGGGCGGCGGCACGGTCGCGACGCATCTCGACCACCGCATCGCCATGGCCTTCCTCGTCATGGGGCTCGCCGCGAAGAGGCCCGTGACCGTGGACGACGGCGCGATGATCGCCACGAGCTTCCCGAGCTTCCGGCCGACCATGCTGGCGCTCGGCGCCCGGATCGAGGACGGGGCCGCCGCATGATCCCGAGAGGCATGAGCCCCGACGCCGACATGACTCCCCTCGTCATCGCCATCGACGGTCCGGCGGCCTCGGGCAAGGGCACGCTCGCCCGGCGGCTCGCCCGGCATTACGGGCTGCCGCATCTCGATACCGGCCTGCTCTACCGCGCCGTCGCCCTGACCCTGATCGATGCCGGGGCCGATCTCGACGATGCGGGCGCGGCGGCGCGGGCCGCCTCCGCCCTGTCGGCGGAGCGGCTGTCCGACCTGCGCCTGCGGGAACGGGCGATGGGCGAGGCGGCCTCGCGGGTCTCCTCGGTGCCGGCGGTGCGCGCCGCCCTGCTGTCCTGGCAGCGTCGCTTCGCCGAAGGACCGGAGGGCGCCGTTCTCGACGGGCGCGACATCGGCACCGTGGTCTGCCCCGAGGCGCGGGTGAAGCTGTTCATCGTCGCCGCCCCCGAGGAGCGGGCGCGGCGGCGCCACCGCGAACTGCTCGGCCGCGGCGAGGAGACCACGCTCGCCGCGATCCTCGCCGACATCCGCGCCCGCGACGCCCGCGATTCGAGCCGCGCCGCCGCTCCCCTGAAGCCCGCCGCGGACGCGGTGGTGCTCGACACCACCGAACTCGATGCCGACGCCGCCTTCGCCGAAGCGGTCGTCCTCGTGGAGCGGCTCAAGGCCGCCTGAGACCTCCTTCCGCCCCGTCGAGCCACGCCTCCACCCGCGCGGCGAGATCCCCCGGCTCACCCGAGAGATGCAGCCGCTTGGTCCGGGACGTCTCGCCGGAGACGAGCGTCACCTCGGCCTTCCTCAGCCCGAGGCTCCTGGCCAGGAAGACGGTCAGCGCCGCGTTGGCCGCGCCTTCGACCGGCGGTGCCGCGACCCGCAGGCACAGGACCGGGCGTCCGTCCGCATCGGCGCGGACGCCGTCGAGCCCGCTGCGGCTTGCCCGCGGCGTCAGCCGCACCGCGAGGGTGAGCCCGTCCGCGTCGAGGGTGTAGGGACGCTGCGGCATGCGAGCGGTTCCTCGGACGGCCGATACGGCCTGATCACGCGTGGCTCGGGGGTCGGGAGGCGTCCGGAACGGGCCGATGCGGGAAGGTTCGGCCCCGTGAGGCCGTGCGAGCCGGCCGCGGCCCAACACGCACGCAGGAGAGGTGCGAAACGCATCATACCGTTTCCGATTGATTGCTTCAGGGTTTGGCCACCCTCCGTCATCGCGAGCGGCCGCGAAGCGATCCAGGGCGCGACAGGTCCGGAAAGGACGCGCCCTGGATTGCCACGGCTTCGCCTCGCAAGGACGGAGGAGAGGCCGAACTCATCAACCGGATATCGTATCACATCTGTGTGATGCGGTTACGCTTTCGCCGCGGCGAGGAACGCGCGGTCCGAGCGATTCGTAACGGGTTGCGGCGGGACGGTCGGGTTCTCCCGAAAACGTTCAACTTCAGGGCAAGCCGTTGGCCGGCTGCCCAGGCCGTCGATCCGATGATGCCGAGCGGACGGGGTGGCGATCTCGCCCGCCGGGTTCGTAGCGGGCGCCGAGGAAGCGGGCCTGATGCCCGAGATCGGGGCCCGGATCCTGGCCGAGGCCTTGCCGCGAGGCGGCCGCCTGGCCCGCTCATCTCACGGTCGCAGTCCATCTGTCGGCGACGCGACTGCGCAGCGCCCGCTTCGTCCACACGGCGGAGCAGATGCTCGCCGACAGCGAGTTGCCGCCGCACCGAGGCCGGACGATGCGTCGTGAACCGCAGGCTCGACAGGGTTTCGAGGCGATGACCCGGAGCCGGCTCGGGCCGAATGCTTGCACTCGGCCGTGAAACGCAAGATCAGTTGCGCGCAATATACAAGGGGCGGTCCGTGGAGACGGGGGCGATACCCATGGGCGCGCTTGCGCGGTCCGGGTCGGGCTGGTAGCGGGTTGAGCACTGCCGGTTTAGCTCAGTTGGTAGAGCAACCGCCTTGTAAGCGGTAGGTCGCGAGTTCGAGTCCCGCAACCGGCACCATCCCATCCCTGCCGATCCTGACCCCACGTCCGGCGCCTTGACGGAGCCGCCGGATGAGGCCGGGCTCGCGGTGGATCACGCCCTCGCGATGGCCACAGAAAAGCTTCAAGCGCCGTGTCCTCGTCCGGCGACGGAATTCGGGACAGAATTCGGGTCAGACTTGGGCTTGTCATAATGATCGACGATAGGCCGCATCCGGTTCGGCTTCGGTCGAACCGATCCACCAGAGACGACCATGGACGCGGGTAAGCCCTGTTCGCCTCAGACCCCTGAGGGCGCTCGCGACGCGCGCCGGCACCGCACCGGCCTGCGGCGCGCGGTCGTCGTGCTGATCCCGGTCGTCGCTCTCGTGGCGGCCGCCGTCGCCTTTCCGCAGCCGACGCGGCGCGCGGCCGAGGGCGCGATCGATCTCGTCGCCCGGCTGACCGGGCGCACGGCGGAGCCGGCCTCGGAGCCCGCAGGCGAGGCGCACGCGGCCGGTGCCCGCGTCTTCCGCCCGAGCCCGGAGCAGCGCGCCACCTTCGGAATCCAGCCGGTCGCGACCGTGACGTTCCGACCCGAGGGGTCGGCCGAGGGGCGCATCGCCCTCAACGAGGACGACAACGTGCCGGTGGCTTCACCCTATTCGGGCCGTGTGACCAAGGTGCAGGTCCGGGCGGGCCAGGAGGTGAAGGCGGGCGACCTCCTGCTGACGCTCGAGGCCAGCGACATGGTCCAGGCGCAGAACGACTACCAGAGCGCGCTCAACACCTTGCAGAAGCAGCAGGCGCTGCTCAAGCTCGACCAGACCATCGCCGCCCGCCAGCAGGAACTGTTCGCGGCCCGGGCCGTCGCGCTGAAGGACTACCAGTCGGCCCAGAACGACGTCATCGCCGCGCAGAGCGACCTGAAGACCGCCGAGGCGAGTCTCGACGCGGTGAAGAACCGGCTGCGCCTCCTCGGCAAGTCGGACGCGGAGATCGCCGCCTTCGAGAAGAGCGGTCATCTCAACTCGGACGTCGAGATCCGCGCGCCGATCGCCGGCACCATCGTCCAGCGCAAGGTCGGCGTCGGCCAGTTCCTCTCCTCGTCGAGCGATCCCGCCTTCGTCATCGGCGATCTCTCGACGGTCTGGCTCATCGCCAACATCCGCGAGAGCGAAGTGCCGAAGGTGCATGTCGGCCAGCCGGTCGAGGCGCGGGTGGCGGGCTTCGGCGACCGGGTGTTCAAGGCCCGCATCGACTACATGGCCGCGAGCCTCGACGCGGCGACGCGCCGGCTCGCCGTGCGCAGCGAGGTCGAGAACCCGGACCGGGTGCTGCGGCCGGAGATGTTCGCCACCTTCACCATCGTCACCGGCCCGCCGCGTCCCTCGCCCGCCGTGCCGCTCGCGGCGATCGTCTACGAGGGGCCCAGCGCCCATGTCTGGGTCGCCGGGGCCGACGGCACGATCGCCGCCCGCCCCGTGCGGATCGGCCTCGTCAACGGCGACGTCGCCCAGGTCGTCGAGGGCCTGCGGGCCGGCGAGGCGATCGTCACCCGCGGCGCCCTGTTCATCGACCGTGCCGCCTCGGGCGACAAGGCGTCGTAAGGGGCGGGCGATGAACAGCCTGATCGTCTTCGCCCTGCGCCAGCGCGTGCTGGTGTTCCTGGGCTTCGTGATGATGCTCGCGCTCGGCTACGCGAGCTACCTGCAACTCAACGTCGAGGCCTATCCCGATCCGGTCCCGCCGCTCGTCGACGTGATCACCCAGAATCCGGGCCAGTCGGCGGAGGAGATCGAGCGCTACATCACGATCCCCATCGAGGTCCAGCTTGCCGGCATCCCGAACGCGCAGGTGGTGCGCACCATCTCGCTGTTCGGCCTCTCCGACGTGAAGGTGCAGTTCAACTACGAGTTCACCTATGAGGAGGCGCTCCAGCGCGTCCTCAACCGCCTGTCGCAATTGCCGCCGCTGCCGAACGGCGCCCAGCCGCAGATCTCCCCGACGAGCCCGGTCGGCGAGATCATGCGCTACAAGCTCGTCGGCCCGCCGGGCTTCTCCCCGGCCGATATGAAGACGCTGCAGGACTGGGTGCTGCAGCGCCGCTTCAAGGCGATCCCCGGCGTGGTCGACGTCACCGCCTTCGGCGGCAAGGCCAAGGAGTACGAGATCGCCGTCGATCTGGCCCGGCTGCAAGGCTTGGGCATGACCCTGGTCCAGCTCGTCAACGCCCTCGACAATTCCTCGATCAATGTCGGCGGCCAGACGCTCAACGTCGGCGAGCAGTCGGCGGTGGTGCGCGGGATCGGCCTGATCCGCGACATGGACGACATCCGCGACACCATGCTGACGCAGGTGAACGGCGTGCCGGTGCTGGTGCGCGACGTGGCGGAGGTGCGCGTCTCGCACGCGCCGCGGCTCGGCATCGTCGGCCAGGACGACGACCCGGACGTGGTCGAGGGCATCGTGCTGATGAGCCGCGGCGGCCAGAGCCTGCCGACGCTCCAGCGCGTCGAGGCCGAGATCGAGCGGATCAACGGCTCGACCATCCTGCCGCCCGGCGTGAAGATCGAGCGCATCTACGACCGCTCGGAACTGATCCACACCACCACGCACACCGTGATGCACAACCTCGTCTTCGGCGTGGTGCTGGTCTTCGTGGTGCAGTGGCTGTTCCTGGGGTCGCTGCGCAGCGCGATCATCGTGGCGGCGACGATTCCGTTCGCGCTGGGCTTCGCGATCCTGATTCTGGTGCTGCGCGGCGACTCGGCCAACCTGCTGTCGCTCGGCGCGATCGATTTCGGCCTGATCGTGGACGCGACCGTGATCATGGTCGAAAACATCTTCCGGCATCTGGCCGAGCCCGAGCATTCCGAGGGGGTGCCTGCGCCCGGCGGTCTGACCGGCCGGCTCGGCACCATCGCCATCGCCGGCGCCGAGGTGAACCGGGCGATCTTCTTCTCCGCGACCATCATCATCGTCGGCTTCCTCCCGCTGTTCACGATGACCGGCGTCGAGGGCCACATCTTCGGGCCGATGGCCAAGACCTACGCCTACGCCCTGGTCGGCGGCCTGCTCGCCACCTTCACGGTCTCGCCCGCGCTCTCGGCGATCATCCTGCCCAGGCGCGTGAAGGAGCGCGACACGCCGATCGTGCGGATCCTGCGGTTCGGCCACCGCATCGTCCTGCGCTTCGGCCTGCGCAACCGCATCCTCGCCCTCGGCGTGACCCTGGCGATCCTGGCGGTGTCCGGGCTCGCCACCCGCGACCTCGGCCTCGAATTCCTGCCGCGGCTCGAAGAGGGCAACCTCTACGTCCGCGGCACGATGCCGGCCTCGATCTCGCTGGAAGCCGGCAACGCCTACGTCCAGCGCCTGCGCAAGATCTTCCGGGAGGTGCCGGAGGTCGTCACCGTGATCTCGCATCAGGGCCGGCCGAACGACGGCACCGACGCCACCGGCTTCTTCAACGTCGAGATCCTGGCGCCGCTCAAGCCCATCGACCGGTGGCGCAAGGGACTGGACAAGGAGACGCTGATCCGCGACCTCTCGAAGCGCCTCGACGCGGAGTTTCCCGGCATCGAGTTCAACTTCTCGCAATATATCGAGGACAACGTCCAGGAGGCGGCATCGGGCGTGAAGGGCGAGAACTCGGTCAAGATCTACGGCAACGACCTCGCCGAGATCACCCGCACCGCCAACGCCGTGAAGGCGGCGCTGGCGAGCGTGCCGGGCATCACCGATCTGGCGGTGTTCGAATCCCTCGGCCAGCCGACCGTCCAGATCGACGTCGACCGCCGCAAGGCCGCCCGCTTCGGCCTCTCGATCGGCGACGTGAACACCACCGTCGCGGCGGCGATCGGCGGCCAGACCGCGGGCGACCTCTACGAGTACGGCTCCGACCGCCACTTTCCGATGCGGGTGCGGCTCGCGTCCCGGTACCGCTCCTCGCTCGACACGATCCGCAGCATCACGGTCGGGGCGCCGAACCCGAACGGCGGCGTGGTGCAGGTCCCGCTCTCGGAGATCGCCACCGTCGAGCTCGTCTCGGGCGCCGCCTTCATCTACCGCGAGGACCAGCAGCGCTACATCCCGGTGAAGTTCTCGGTGCGCGGACGCGACCTCGGCGGCGCGGTGCTGGAGGCGCAGGCCCGCGTCGCGGAGACGGTGGCGCTGCCGCCCGGCTTCCACCTCGAATGGGTCGGCCAGTTCACCAACCTGAAGGAGGCGGTCGCGAGGCTCAGCGTGGTCGTGCCGATCACCCTGGGGCTGATCGCGCTGCTCCTGTTCGTCAACTTCTCCTCCGTCACCGACATGCTGCTCACCCTCTCGGTGATCCCGATGGCGATGATCGGCGGCATCTTCGCCCTGTTCTTCACGGACACCCCGTTCTCGATCTCGGCGGCGATCGGCTTCATCGCCCTGTTCGGCATCTCGACGATGGAGGGCGTGATCCTGCTCGCCTACTACAACCAGCTCCTCGACGAGGGTTGGGAGCGGGCCGAGGCCGTCCGCCACGCCTCGATCGTGCGGATGCGGCCGGTGATGATGACCTGCGTGGCGGCCTGCGTCGGCCTCCTGCCCGCGGCGGTCTCCACCGGCATCGGGTCCCAGGTGCAGAAGCCCCTGGCGCTGGTGGTGGTCGGCGGCATCCTGCTCGCCCCGAACCTGATCCTCGTGGTGCTGCCGGTCCTGATCTCCCTGTTCTCCCGCCGCCGGCCGAACGACGGGGCCGTGCCGGCCGCAAACCGGGTTGCCGCGTGATGGGTCGTCAGGAGCGGAACGTGCGGCGGAGGGCTCGTCTCGCCGCCGGCCTGGGCATCGCCGGCCTCTGCGGCGCGCTCGGCGGCTGCATGGTCGGACCGGACTACCGGCCTCCGGCGGATCCGCCGGTGACGCGCTACACCAGGGAGCCGCTGAGGAATCCGAGTGCGGCCGACGCGATCCGCACCGGCCAGGGCGGTTCGGCCGACCAGAGCTTCGTCTCCGGGGCCGACATTCCGGGGGCGTGGTGGACCCTGTTCCGCTCGAAGGCGCTGAACCGCCTCGTGGAGGAGGCGCTGGCCAACAACCCGACCCTGGAGGCGGCGCAGGCCTCCCTGCGCATCGCGCAGCAGAACGTTCTGGCCCAGCGCGGCACGCTGTTCCCGACGCTGACCGCCAACCCGCAGGCGCTCGGCGCCCGGGCGCCGGGGCTCGAACTGCAATCGCCGCTGCAGGACCAGAGCCGCTATCTCTACAGCCTGTACACGCCGCAGGTGACCGTCGCCTTCAACCCGGACGTGTTCGGCGGCAACCGCCGCCAGATCGAGGCGCTGGAGGCCGAGGCCGAGAACCAGCGCTTCCAGCTCGAGGCGGCCTATCTCAGCCTCACCGCCAACGTCGTGACCGCCGCGATCCAGGAGGCGGCCCTGCGCGCCCAGATCGAGGCGACCAAGCGGGTGATCCAGGCGCAGACCGAGGTGCTGGAACTCTACAACAAGCAGCTCAAGCTCGGTCAGATCGCGGGCGCCGACGTGGTGGTGCAGCAGGCCGCGCTCTCGCTGTCGCAGCAGCAATTGCCGCCGCTGGAGAAGCAACTGGCGCAGCAGCGCAACCTGCTCACCGCCCTGACCGGCCGTCTGCCGAGCGACGAGGTCGCCGAGACCTTCACCCTGAATGCGCTGCGCCTGCCGACGCGGCTGCCCGTGAGCCTGCCCTCGCGCCTCGTGCAGCAGCGGCCCGACGTGAAGGCCGCCGAGTCCCAGGTGAAGGAGGCGAGCGCCAATGTCGGCGTCGCCGTCGCCAACCGGCTGCCGCAGTTCAACATCACGGCGACGGGCGGTTCCAGCGCGGTGCGGCTCGCCCAGCTCACCAATCCGGCGGCGGGCTTCTTCACCATCATCGGCCAAGCGACGCAGCCGATCTTCGATGCGGGCACGCTCTATCGGCGCCAGCGCGCCTCCGAGGAGACCCTGAACCAGGCCCAGGCGCAGTACCGGGCCACGGTGATCGCCGCGTTCCAGAACGTGGCCGACAGCCTGCGGGCGCTCCAGTTCGATGCCAAAGCGGTGGCGGCGGCCTCCGCCGCCGAGAAGGCGACGGGCGAGAGCCTCGGGCTCGTCCGCAAGCAGTATTCGGCCGGCGCCGTCAACGCGACGCAGGTGCTGATCGCCCAGCAGGGCTACCTCTCGGCGCTCGTCACCTCGGCGGGCGCGCGCGCGACCGAGTACGCCGACACCGCCGCCCTGTTCCAGGCCCTCGGCGGCGGCTGGTGGAACCGCAGCGACGTCGCCCCGCCGCCGCCGGAGTCCGATCCGGCGAAGTTCCTGTGAGGCGGTCGCGTCCGGTGGCGCCCTGGCCATGACACGCTGGGCCATGACACGCTGGGCCATGACACGGCCGGGAAAGCGCCTGCGGCGGTGGCTCTATCTCGGCCATCGCTGGCTCGGCATCGTGACCTGCCTGTTCTTCGCCGTCTGGTTCGTGTCCGGCGTGGTGATGATGTATGTCGGCTTCCCGCGCCTGACCGAGGCCGAGCGCCGCGCCGCCCTTCCCGCCATCGCCTGGGACCGGGTCGCCCTGACGCCCGAGGCGGCGCTCGGCCGCGCCGGCCTCGGCGAGCGCGACGCGCGGCGGATCACGCTGTCCATGCTCGTCGACCGGCCGGTCTACCGGATCGTGCCGTGGGACGGGCCGGCCCGGACGGTTTCGGCCGTGGACGGCGGCATGATCGCCGGGATCGATCCGGAGCGGGCCCTGGCGGCGGCCTCCGCTCACCCGGCGGCCCGTGCGCCGGTGGATCTCGGCGTGGTCGAGCGCGACCAGTGGTCGGTCCATCAGCGCTTCGACGCTTCGCGGCCCTTCCACCGCATCGCCCTCGGGGACGAGGCCGGTACGCAGCTCTACGTCTCGCGCGCAAGCGGCGAGATCGTTCTCGACACCACGCGGCGCGAGCGGTTCTGGAACTGGTTCGGCGCGGTGCCGCACTGGCTCTACTTCACGCCGCTGCGGGCGCGGCAGGGGCTGTGGCGCGACGTGATCCTGTGGCTCTCCGGGGTCGCGATCCTCGGCGCGGCCACCGGCCTGACGGTCGGCCTGATCCGCGTGCGGCTGCGGCGGCGCTACGCCCGGGGGGCGGTCACGCCCTATCGCGGCTGGATGGCGTGGCACCATCTCGGCGGCCTCGTCGCCGGCACGGCGGTCCTCACCTTCATCGTCAGCGGCTGGCTCTCGATGAACCCCAACCGCTGGTTCTCCGCTCCCGAGCCCGACCGCGCGGCCCTGGTGCGGTATGCCGGCCCCGCGGGCATCCCGTTTCCCGACGACCGCGCGGCCCTGACCGCCGCGTGTCCCGGTGCCGTGGAGGGGCGCTTCAGCCGGGTCGACGGCCGGCCCGTCGTGGTTCTCGCGTGTCCCGACGGCCGGTCGCGCCTCTGCTGCCGGGCGGACGCGCTGCCGAGGGCGGCGCTCGCGGCCTCGGCGCGCCGTCTCCTGCCCGACGCCCCACCGCCCGGCATCAGGGTCGTCGGGCAGGAGGATGCCTACTGGTACGGGCACCACGACGAGCCGGTGCTCCCGGTTCTGCGGGTCGCATTCGCCGATCCGGCCGCGACATGGTTCCACATCGATCCGGCGACGGGCGAGATTCTGGGGCGCATGGATCGCTCGAACCGGATCCAGCGCTGGCTGTTCAACGGCCTGCACAGCCTCGACGTCCGCGTCCTCGTCCGCAACCGTCCGGCCTGGGATGCGCTCATGCTGCTCCTCGCCCTCGGCGGCCTGCTGGTGTCCGTGTCCGGGATCGTCATCGGCTGCCGGAGACTCGCCCGCCCCCTGTGAGGGGCGGGCCGACGGGTTGGGCGACGGAACGGGCGCGCTCAAGCGTCCGGCGCGCCGGCCCAGGGCTCCGAACTCGGGCTGACGCTCCCATCGGGACCGCGCAGCGGAACCCGGAAATCCACCCGTGATGCGGCGTCGCGGCCCGTCGTGGATGGCACGCCCCTGGCGCGCCCCTTCGGGTCCGGGTTCGCTTGTCGGCGTCCCGGGATGACGAAGCGTGAGATCGTGGCAGCGACGTCGCAGGCGCGTTCGTGACCCCTCGTGGGAGCGAATGCAGAGCCCGGGCATATGCCCGCGGAATGGATATTACATTTCCTGCTTGCCGTGACGGGTTCGAATCACGAGTCGTGGAATTATATCGTATGATGATGTGCTTCGCAGAGCATCGATGCTCATTGAAGGCTGCGCGTGAACTTGTCGTCGCCGCGTGAGAGCATTGATCCGGATAAGGCGCTCGAGCGTATGCGAAATTCTCTGAGCTTCACGCCGCCGGATTTGCAGGGAACGCCGTTCGAGACGGTGCGGCGCCGTCACGTCTTCTATGCTCCCGGCTACGATCCCGAGGCGCGGACCCGCTATCGATTGCTCTTCGTGCGGGAATGGTCTCGCTACACCAAGCGCTTCGGCGGCGGGAAGCGGGAGATCTCCCGCGCCTGCTTGAGCGGGGACGGACTGGTTCAGAGCTGGACCGTGAGTGCGCCCGACCGGGGTGAGGGGGCCGAGACCCGCTACGACGTGCTCCTGTGGGACGATATCGTCGCCGCCGATTTCGCCCGCTCCCGCTTCGTCAGCGTGGCGCTCCTCATCGTCGGCACCCTGCACGCTCTCGTGAGCGGCCTGCTGTTCCGCTTCTACCGGCTGAACTGGAAATACGGGAACGTCATCCTCTACCCGTTCGCGATGGTGGTCCTCCTCGGACTCCTGTCGATCCTCATCGGGGGGACGGTTCACGCCCATCTCGGCCACAGCCTCGGCCTGCCGATCTGGGTGTCCCTGCCGCTCGGCATCGCCGCCGGCCTCGCCTGGATCAAGGCCATCGAGGCCTTCCTGAACCGCGTCTTCTTCTGGCAGCTCCTGAACGACTGGGTCTTCAACTGGCAGCACGGCGGGGGTCGCCGGCCGGACTACGACCGTCGCCTCGACGCCTTCGCCGATCACGTCCGCTCCTGTCTGGCGCAGGCGCGCGGGGAGGGGGGCGAGCGGATCGACGAGGTCATGATCGTCGGCCATTCCTCGGGTGGGCTGACCGCGGTCGAGATCGCCGCCCGCCTCCTCGCCCGCGAGGCGGGGGAGGAGGCGATGATCGGCCCGCCGTGCCCAGCCCTGTCGCTCGTGACGCTGGGGTCCGGGCTCCCGCTCGTGGCGATGCAGCCCTCGGCCGGGCCTCTGCGGGCGCAGATCGCCCGCCTCGTCACCGACCGGCGCGTGGTCTGGTGCGACTTCCACGCGCCGCAGGACTGGATGAACTTTCCGGGCTTCAACCCGCTGCACGATCTCGATCTCGGCCTGTGCGGGCGGCCCGTGGCCAATCCGCTGGTCCGCTCGGCGCGCTTCCGCGACCTGCTCCGCCCCGAAACCTACCGGCGGGTGCGTTTCCGTCCCTTCCGCATGCACTTCCAGTTCCTCCTCGCGAACGAGCGGCCCGGTGCCTACGACTTCTTCGCGATGACGCTCGGATCTCAAAGCCTGCGCGAGCGCGTGCTCGCGCCGGTCCCGGCCCCGGCCCCCGTCCCGGCCCTCTCTCTCGAACTCGAACCGGCCCTTCCGCTCTGATCCGGCGAAGCCGGCTGTCTGCCCCGTCCCGCGCACGACGAGTGCAAGCCGAAGTCGAGATCCATGCAGGTTTTCATCGTTGCCGTCGGCAGCCACGGCGATGTGCTGCCGCTGCTTGCCATGGGAAGCGCGCTGCGGTCACGCGGTCACGCGGTCACGCTCGCGGCCCCCGCCCCCTTCGCGGCGATGGCCGCCCGGGCCGGACTTCCCTTCTTCGCCCTGGGGACGGAGGCGGACTACCGCCGTGTCGTGGCCGAGCCGAGCCTGTGGCGCCCCTGGCGCGGAGCGTGGGCGATGTTCCGACACGTCTCGGCGCTGACCGAGCCGACCTATCACTGGCTTGCCGGGACCGTCCGCCCCGGCGCGAGCGTCGTGCTCGCCTCGACGCTGGCGCTCGGCGCCCGCGTGGCGCAGGACAAGCTCGGCGTCAGCCTCGCCACGCTGCATCTGATGCCGCTGCTGGTCGAGAGCCGCAGCGATCCGCCGATGCTGCCGGGCCTGCCGCTTCCGGAATGGCTGCCGCCCCGTTTCCGTCACTGGATCGGGCGCGGTGCGGATCGCACCGTGATCGACCCGGCCGCCCTGCCGCCTCTGAACGCATTCCGTGCGCGTCTCGGCCTGCCCCCCGTGCGCCGGCTGCGCCACTGGTGGAGCAGCCCGCAGCGCGTGCTCCTCGCCTTCCCCGATTGGTACGCCGCGCCGCAGCCGGACTGGCCGCCCCAGGCGATCCAGACCGGCTTTCCGCTCGCGGACCGCTTCGGCGATCGGGCCGAACTCGACCCGTCCGTTTCCGCCTTCCTGGATGTGGACGCGCCGCCCCTGGCCTTCACCTACGGATCGGCCATGGGCCGGGCGCAGGATTTCTTCCGGACGGCGCTCCGCCTCTGCGCACGCACGGGCCGCCGCGGCATCCTCCTCGCGCCGCAGGGCGGGCAGGTGCCCGGCGCTCTGCCCCCGAACGTGCTGCATCTGTCCTACGCACCGTTCAGCCGCCTGCTGCCGCGCTGCGCGGCCCTGATCCACCACGGCGGAATCGGCACCGTCGCCCAGGCGCTCGCGGCCGGAATCCCGCAACTCGTGGTCCCCGTCGCCTTCGATCACTTCGACGAGGCGCGGCGCCTGCACCGGCTCGGCCTCGGCACCAGCGTGAGCCGCCGCCGTTTCACGCCGGGCCGGGCCGGGGGCGCGCTCGACCGGCTGCTGGCCGATCCGGCCGTCGCCCGGGCCTGCTCGGCGGCCAAGGCGCGGATGACGGGTGAGGATGGCGTGGGGGCGGCCTGCGAGGCGGTGGAAGCGTTGCACCCGACGGCTTCTTGAGAACGGAGCGAAGCATGAGGAGCGCCTCGTTGCAGGGAAGCCGACCGCTGGTCGTCTTCCCTGCGTCCGGCGGACGCCCGCCGCCGCGCCTTCGCGCGGGCAACCGGCGATGCGTCGGGATCGGCGCCGGTTGGCATGACGCGTGGGGTTCGGCGGGTGGAGACCGCTACAGCGCGAAGCGGTCCACCTCCTCCAGCAGCCTCACGAAGGCGCGCGCTCCATGGTCGAGGGCGGCCTCGCCCGCTTCCGCCGTGCCGAGGCGGGCATCGCCCAGGGCGCCCGACGGGTGGAGATCCTGCGTCTTCCACGCGAAGGCCGCCGGGCGGCCGGCACGCAGCAGGGTGAAGTCGCGCTCCATCGCCACGGTGCGGGGCTCGAAGTTCTCGGTCCTCTCGCGCCGCACGAGGTCGGGCCGCAGCGCCAGCATCAGCGCGGTCTCGATGCCGCCGGCATGGATGCCGTGGCGGATCTCGTCGGCCGGGAACAGTCCCTCGGGCAGGCCGAGCCGGCTCCACGAGGTCGTCACCGCGACCATGCCGTACCGGCCCCGCAATTCGCCGGCCACGAGGTCGACGAGCGCGCTGTTGCCGCCGTGCGAGGAGACGATCACGAGCTTGCCGCAGCCCGCGCCGTGCAGGCTCGCTCCGATCTCGGTCCAGGCGGCGAGGGCGGTCCGCGCGGTCAGGGTCAGGGTGCCGGGGAAGGCGTCGTGCTCGTCCGACTTGCCGACCGCCTGGACCGGCAGGATCAGCACGTCGAGCGCCTCGGGCACGAGCCGCGCGACCCGCTCCAGATAGCCTTCGGCGATGAGGGCGTCGGTGCCGAGCGGCAGGTGCGGCCCATGCTGCTCGATCGCCGCGACGGGCAGCACCGCGATGGCCCGGCCCATGTCGCGGCCGCGGATCTCCTCCGTCGTCAGGTCGAGCCAGGATCGCGCCGGCATCTCTTCGAACTTGCTCCGCTATCCGCCCTTTCGGACAGCATCGCGGAGCGGGCGTCAACGCCCGACCCCGATTGCCCCCGCATCAGCGACGGCGGCTCACGAGCCAGCCGAGACCGAAGGCCGCCGCGGCGACCAGCGCCAGCGTGGTACCGCGGTTCTCGTCGGCCCGGACCGCCAGGGCACGGCCGCGGCGGCTGGCCGCATCGCGGTAGTGCCGCCCGCGGGTACGGGCCTCGTCGTGGAGGTGCCGGCCGCGGGAGACCGCCTCGTCGGCGATGCGGTAGCCGTCCTCGTAGATGTCTTCGGCCCGCTCGCGGGTGCGGCCATAGGCGGATTGCGCCACGCCGGCGATCTGCTCGTAGGCACCCTCGACCTGCGGGCGAGCCCGCCCCGCCACGGCGCCGAGCGCGCTGTGGCCGCGGCCCTTGAGGTTGCGGATGCCGCCCTCGATCCGATCCCTGTTCATGATGAAATTCCTGTCGTAAAGAACGGTCTCGTCGTGACCCGCGCGGCGTTGCGGTGGATGCCGCCGGCCGTCGAGCGGGCGCGGTCCGACCAGCCCCGAGACCGAAAACGAAGAAGCCGCACCCGATCGGGCGCGGCCCCGTCCGTCGGGTCCGTCGCGGGACGCCGGGCCCTGCTTCAGAGCTTGCTCTTGACCGCGTCCGCAGCGTCCTTGACGCCTTCCTTGGCCTTGCCGACGGTGCGCTGGGTCTTGCCTTCGAGTTCCTGGGCCTTGCCCTCGGCCTGCATCTTCTCGTTGCCGGTGACGTTGCCGACGCCCTGCTTGATGTTGCCGGCGGCCTCGTTGGCAGCGCCCTTGATCTTGTCGGTCGTGCTGCTCATCGCGTGTCTCCGTCCTTCGCTTGCGCGCCACGTCGGGGCGCTCTTGGTAAGCTGAACGGGATCCCCCGGCCCTTGGTTCCAGTCCTACGATGAGGCGCAGGCCGTCACGCCCACTTGCGGATAATGAATGCACTTCTAGGCGCGTCTTCAAAAAATATCTGCGCGGCGGCCAAATATTTTCCTGTCAGAGCTTGGCCCGGGAGCGGTTACGTATGCGGTATCCAAAATTCCAATATGGCCAAGCCGGGTGCTCGTCCCGGTCCGCCAAGAAGACGTGAGACCGAGGGACCGCTCCATGGCCGTTCAAGCCGCCGATCCATTGCCCGGCGCCAGCGCCTATTCCGTGTCGCGGGCCGATGCGCCCGCGGGCGGGCGCTGGGGGCAACTCGTTCTCGGCGTGCTGTGCATGTCGATGATCGCCAACCTGCAGTATGGCTGGACGCTGTTCGTCAATCCGATCAACGACAAGTATCAGTGGGGCAAGCCGGCGATCCAGGTCGCCTTCACGATCTTCGTCCTCACCGAGACCTGGCTGGTGCCGATCGAGGGCTGGTTCGTCGACAGGTACGGCCCGAAGATCGTCACCCTGTTCGGCGGCATCCTCTGCGCCGTCGGCTGGGCGATGAACTCGGTCGCCGACTCGCTGTGGTTCCTCTACCTCGCCGCCGCCATCAGCGGCATCGGCGCGGGCGCGGTCTACGGCACCTGCGTCGGCAACGCCCTGAAGTGGTTCCCCGATCGCCGCGGTCTCGCCGCCGGCCTCACCGCCGCGGGCTTCGGCGCGGGCTCGGCGCTCACCGTCATCCCGATCGCCGCGATGATCCGCGACGGCGGCTACGAGCGGACCTTCCTCGTCTTCGGGCTCGGCCAGGGCATCGTCGTGATGGTCGCCGCCCTGCTGCTCTCCGCGCCGAGCGCCGCCTACAAGGAGCGGAGGCTCGCCGGCCGGGCCACGCCGAACGCGACGACCTGGCGCCAGTACGCCTCCGCCGAGATGGTGCGCACCCCGGTCTTCTGGCTGATGTACGCGATGTTCGTGATGATGGCCGCCGGCGGCCTGATGGCGACCGCCTCGCTCGCCCCCATCGCCAGGGACTTCCACGTCGACACGATCCCGGTCTCGCTCATGGGCCTGACGCTGCCGGCGCTCACCTTCGCGCTCACCATCGACCGGGTGCTCAACGGCGTGACCCGGCCGGTCTTCGGCTGGATCTCCGACCGGATCGGGCGTGAGAACACCATGTTCCTCGCCTTCATGATCGAGGGCGCGGGCATCCTGGCGCTCGGCATGTTCGCCCATTCGCCGATGGCCTTCGTGCTGCTGACCGGCCTCGTGTTCTTCGCCTGGGGCGAGATCTACTCGCTGTTCCCCTCGACCTGCGCCGACACCTACGGCGACAAGAACGCCACCGCGAATGCCGGCCTGCTCTACACCGCCAAGGGCACGGCTTCGCTCCTCCTGCCCGCCTTCCTGGCGATCCAGACCGCGACCGGCTCCTGGCAGAACGTGTTCTATCTCGCCTCCGGCATGGCCTTCGTCGCCGGGTTCCTCGCACTCTTCGTCCTGAAGCCGATGCGCGCCCGCTTCGTCGCCCGCAATCAGTGACGGAGGCGAGCGTGACGCGCTGGATCGGCTTCGTCCACGACGGCAAGAGCGGCTTCGGCCCGTTCGGGCCGGCGATCGCCACCGGGCTCGACCCGGACACGCTGACGGTGCGGACCCTGGTCAACGGGCGGGAGCGCCAGAGCTTTCCGATCGGCGACATGCTGATCCCGGTGTCCCGGCTGGTGGCGCAGCTCTCGCAGGGGCTGACGCTGGAGCCGGGCGACGTGATCGCCTGCGGCACTTCGGTCGGGTCGGGCCCGATCCCGAAGGGCGCCACGGTCGAGGTGGCGATCGAGGGCATCGGAACGCTCTCGAACCGGTTCGAGTAGGGCATCGTCCCGAAAGGTGGTGGCCGGCTTTCGGAAAGAGACGATGCCAAGACAAGGACCAAGACAAGGACCCGGAGCGGCGTCCCGGACACCGGTCCGGGACGCCGCTCCGGAAGAAACTCAAGCAAAAGTGGTCTCCGCGGGTCGGACGAAACCGGCCCCGAGCGGCGTTTCAAGGTCGAGCCGGCGGAGCGAAGGACGGCAGCACGGGTGAGGGACATGAGCATCGCGATCGTCGGCGCCGGCGCCATCGGCGGTTTTCTCGGAGTCAGGCTGGCGGAGGCCGGGGAGGACGTGACCTTCATCGCCCGCTCGAACGCGGCGGCGATCCAGGCGGACGGCATGCGCCTGATCGAGGAGGACGGCACCGAGATCCACTCGAAATCCGTCAAGGCGACCCGCTCGATGCAGGAGGCGGGCGTCCACGAGGTCGTGCTGCTCACCGTGAAGGCGCATCAGGTCGGCCCGATCGCCGCCGACCTGAAGCACCTGATCGGCCCGGACACCGTCGTCGTGACGATGCAGAACGGGATTCCGTGGTGGTACTTTTTGGGCGGCCACGGCGGTGAGTATGTCGGCACGCGGCTCGAGAGCGCCGATCCCGGCGGGCTGATCGCCGATCATCTCGACCCGAAGCACGTCATCGGCTCGGTGGTCTATCCGGCCACCGTGCTCACCGATCCCGGCACCGTGAAGGTGATCGAGGGCAACCGCTTCGGGCTCGGCGAACTCGACGGCTCGAAGTCGGAGCGGGTGCTGGCCCTGTCGCAGCGGCTCGCCAAGGCGGGTTTTCGCGCACCCGTGACCAATGACATCCGCGCCGAGATCTGGCTCAAGCTGTGGGGGAACCTGAGCTTCAACCCGATCTCCGCGCTGACCCACGCGACGCTGGAGGACATCTGCCGCTTTCCCGACACGCGGGCGGTCGCCGCCGAGATGATGCGGGAGGCGGAAGTCATCGCCAACCGGCTCGGCGTCACCTTCCGCCTCGGCATCGACAAGCGCATCGCCGGTGCCGAGAAGGTCGGGCCGCACAAGACCTCGATGCTGCAGGACATCGAGGCCGGCCGGCCGATCGAGCTGGAGGCGCTCGTCGGCTCGGTGATCGAGCTCGGCCGCCTCACCGGCACCCCGACCCCGCATATCGATACCGTCTTCGCCCTGATGCGGCTCCTGGCCCAGAGCCTGGAGCGCGCGGGCGGGCGCCTCGCGATCCAGGGAGCGTGACGCGATGCTTCTTCCTGAACCTTCCGCCTCTTCCCTCATCGACTCCAAGGAGGCCAGCGTGGCCGCGACGACTCTCCACGAGCTGATCCAGACCGGCGCCGATGCGGACACCGCCCTGTCGAGCCCCGGCGGCGTGCCGCTGACGTTCCAGGCCCTGCGGGCGCTGACCGAGCGGACGGTCGCCGGTCTCAACGCCCGCGGCATCGGCCGCGGCGACCGGGTGGCGATCGTGCTGCCGAACGGGCCGGAGATGGCGGCGGCCTTCATCGCGGTCGCCGCCGGCACCACTTCGGCGCCGCTGAACCCGAGCTACAAGGCCGACGAGTTCGAGTTCTACATGAGCGATCTCGGCGCCAGGCTCCTGCTGGTCGCGGAGGGCTCCGACTCGCCCGCCATCGGCGTGGCGGACAAGCTCGGCGTGCCGGTGGCCCGCCTGCGGCCGACGCCGGAGGAGGGCGCGGGAAGCTTCACGCTGCACTTCGCCGATGAGAGCGCCGCGCCTGCCGAAAAGGGCGGCCCGGCCCACCCGGACGACATCGCGCTCGTGCTGCACACCTCCGGCACCACCTCGCGGCCCAAGATCGTGCCCCTGACGCAGGGCAACGTCTGCGCCTCGGCGCGCAACATCCGCACCGCGCTCGCCTTCACGGCTCAGGACCGCGGCCTCAGCATCATGCCGCTGTTCCATATCCACGGCCTGATCGCCGGCATCCTCGCCCCGCTCTCGGCGGGCGGTCGGGTCTCCTGCACGCCGGGCTTCAGCGCCCTGAAGTTCTTCGGCTGGATGGAGGAGGTGCGCCCCACCTGGTACACCGGCGTGCCGACCATGCATCAGGCGATCCTGGGCCGGGCCGCGCGCAATGCGGAGATCATCGCCAGGAACCCGCTGCGCTTCATCCGCTCCTCCTCCTCGTCCCTGCCGCCGCAGGTGATGAAGGAACTGGAGGAGACCTTCGGCGCACCCGTCATCGAGGCCTACGGCATGACCGAGGCCGCCCACCAGATGGCCTCGAACCCGCTGCCGCCGAAGCCCCACTGCCCCGGCTCGGTCGGCCTCGCGGCGGGCCCGGAGATCGCCGTGGTCGATCATGACGGCGAGCCGCTGCCCGCGGGCGAGACCGGCGAGATCGTCATCCGCGGCGACAACGTGATGAAGGGCTACGAGAACAACGCGAAGGCCAACGCCGAGGCCTTCACCCGCCAGGGCTGGTTCCGCACCGGCGACCAGGGCGTGCTGAGCCCCGAGGGCTATCTCTCGATCACCGGGCGGCTCAAGGAGATCATCAACCGCGGCGGCGAGAAGATTTCGCCCCGCGAGGTCGACGAGATCCTGATGGACCACCCGGCGGTGTCGCAATGCGTCACCTTCGCGGTGCCGCACGACAAGCTCGGCGAGGACGTCGCCGCGGCGATCGTCCTGCGCGAGGGCGTCGAGGCGGTGGAGAAGGAGATCCGCGGCTTCGCCTCGGAGCGTCTGGCCGCCTTCAAGGTGCCGGCCAAGATCCTGATCCTCGACGAGATCCCCAAGGGCGCCACCGGCAAGCTCCAGCGCATCGGGCTGGCGCAGAAGCTCGGGCTGACCTGAGGCGTTCGCGCGGTCCGGCTGCCGTCGCGGTGCCCGGATCGCTTCGTTTGCGCGCGCGATGACGGCGGGCGTTTGCCTTCGCTCGAATCGCACCCCATA
Source organism: Methylorubrum populi (assembly GCA_036946625.1). NCBI lineage: Bacteria > Pseudomonadati > Pseudomonadota > Alphaproteobacteria > Hyphomicrobiales > Methylobacteriaceae > Methylorubrum > Methylorubrum populi. The sequence continues at coordinate 1,516,995 of JAQIIU010000002.1, read as the reverse complement.
ATAAGGGTGAGGGCCCGCAGGCGGCTACCTGCGGGCCCTCTTGTTGGACAACGTTAGATGAGCCCGAGCGTGATGGTCACGGACCACTCACCGCTCGGGTTTTTCGTGACGGTGATCCGCAGGAGCGGAAACATCAGCACATCGCTCACCCCCTTCCCGTCTGCCTACTCACGGACGGCGAGCGGCTAAATCGCCGTAAGCCCCGTAGCCGCGGGGTCGTCGTGACAGGAAGGTTCGCGTCCAACCACGTCAGTATGGAAAGGGGCGGTGAAAACGCAACCGCTACGTCGGTTGTGTTCAGGATACCCGCTGAGGATGTTTCGCTCGATGGAGAGTAGAGGGCTGCTCTGCTCGCGCCGGAGCCGTGGAGCGGTTCGTGGCCAACCGGGGCGCATCCGCAGGATCAGCCGGCGAAAAGAGAAGGGCGACGCTTCGAGCGCCGCCCTTTCTTCGTTCGGAGCAGATGTAAAAAAGAGTCAGTTCCGCGCGGCCATCATGTCGTGGGAGAGCACGGTGAGCTTGCCGATCAGGCTCGCCACGTCGCCGTGGGCGCAGGACCACTGCGTGCCGATGGCGCTGCCGTCGTTCGAGACCGAGACCACGGCGACGGAGCGCAGTTTGCCCTCGCGGGCGAGCTTGAGCTGGTCCTGAAGCACCTCGATGATCGAGGCGACGTTCTCGTCGGCGACCGCTTCCGGGGCGGCGGCGGGGAAGGGAACCACGGTGGCGTCGTTGAGGGCACGATCGAACTTGGACATTCAGGCGACTCGACGATGCTTGAGGGCGGTGCGGCCGAGAGGTCCGGCCTGGAGACGATCCACGAGGAAGGCGAGGCGATCGGGCAGGGCGGCGTCCTTCTCGACGGTCAGGCGCTTGCCGATCGCGTAGGCGACCCCCTTGGTCACCCGTCCGACGGAAAGTCCCTCGTTGTGGAGGACCGTCCGCGTTCTGTCCGCTCGGTTCGGGTCGGCGCTCGGATCAGCCATCGCTTCCTCGCTCTCGGACGATTGCACGAGGGTGATCCTGCGCCCCGCATCGCGTCATGAAAATGGCACCGAGTCGGTCACGCTTTCGCATTTCCCTGGCTGTGACGCGAAAGAGACAGTTCCGCGGGGCGGCTGGCCGGCGCTTCAGCGGGGATCCTGCCAGCCGGAACGGACCGGCGCGCCGCTCGTGCTGCCGACGGCGGGACGGAGCGTTTCGGAGCGAGCGGCCGGCGGCTCGGCCATGGCGGCGCGGCGCGGGGTGGTGCGCATTGGGCGGCGCACGGCGGCGCGGCGCTTGCGGGCGGAGCGGGGGCGCGCTCCGCTGTTCGAGCCGATGACCCCGCCGGCCACGGCACCGACCACCGCCCCGACCGGCCCGGCCACCAGCGCGCCCGCCACGGCGCCGGCGCCGACGCCCATCGCGGTCCGGTTCTCGGCCCGGGCGGGGGCGGACAATCCGGCGAACAACGCAAGGCCGGCAAGTGCGCCGAAGCAGGTCTTTCGCATTCGGGTGATCCCCTCGAACAGCAATTCAGGGACGCCCTTGGCTTTCGATCTTGACGAAAGGTTGACCTGTTCTCTGCCGTGGGACTTGGTCGCGCGAGAACATCGATCCGAAAAGCCGTGCTTGTTCTTGCTCAATCCCGGCCCTGCGCCGCCAGCGGCCGGCGCAACCGGAGCGCCAGCGGCACGATGACGAGTGCCGTGGCGGCGGCCGCGAGAAGACCGGCGGCCGACCCCATCCGGTCGCCCAGCGCCCCGTAGGCGATGGGCGCGACGCCGCCCGACCCGATCACCGCCGTGTAGAACAGGGCGAAGGCGCGGCCGACATCGCCGCGCGGGGCGAGATCCGGCACCGTCCCGTAGAGCACCGAGGAAGTGCCGTTGAGGACGAGGCCGACCAGCGGCAGCAGGACCAGCGTCGGCACGAGCGGCAGGACGAGCAGCGCGGCCACGAGCAGAGCGGTGGCCGTCTCCGTGACGACGACGCTGCGCACGATGCCGAGGCGCTCGCCGAGCCGGCCGCAGACGGCCTTGCCGAAGGCGCCGCCAGAGAAGACCAGGGCCAGCGCGAGGCCCGTCGTCGTGCCGGTGCCGCCCTTCGCCTCCAGGAGGAAGGGCAGGAACAGCAGGGTGCCCATCCGCGTCGCGGTGTCGAGGGCACCGACCGTCATCAGCAGGGGGAATCCCGCGCCCTGTCCCGCCGCCCGGCCGGACCGTGGCGGCGGCGCGGCCAGCGATCCCCGCGGCAGGACGAGGGCGAGGGCCAGCGCCGCGGTCACGCCCACCCCCGCCATCAGCCCGGCGACCGGCCGCCACGCCAGGGCGCCGAGCAGCCCCGCGACGAGGACGGGAAACAGCGCCTTTCCGAGATCGCCGGAGAAATTGTAGATTCCGAGCGGCCCGCGCGCGGCTCCGCCATAGGCTTGGCTGACGAGAAGCGAGGCCCGCGGGTGCTGGACGCTCGAACCGATCCCGGCCAGCACCAATCCGGTGCAGAGGCCGGCAAGGCTGCCGCTCAGCGCCATCAGGCCGAAGCCGGCCGCAGCGACCAGCGTCGAGACGGCGAGCGCGGCCCGGACCGGTCGCCCGGCGGCCAGCCGGTCGGCGGGAACCTGCAGGCCGCCCATGGTGCCGTAATAGAGGCTGCGCAGCACCGCGAGCCCGGCATAGCCGAGGCCGAATTCCGCCTGCCAGACCGGCAGCAGCACGTAGAGCAGGTCGGTGTAGCCGTCGTGCAGGGCATGGGCGAGGCAGGCGCCGCCGAGACTGCGCCGCCTCCGGTCGGGGCTCGGAGCCGCATCCGGCATCCACGTGTCGAGGCGAACGGTCTGGCTCACGGGCGATCCTCAGAGCGGCTCTGGCGCGGACACCCTAAATCCGTGACATTCTCGCGATGAGAGCCGGCGGGTTCACGGATTCCGTGCGTCTGGCTCACGGATCGGAGGTTCGAGAAGAATGCGCCGCCTGCCGCCGCTCCACGCCTTGCAGGTGTTCGAGGTCGCCGCCCGCGCCGGCAGCTACGCCGCGGCCGGTCTCGAACTCGGGCTGACGCACGGTGCGGTCAGCCGGCAGATCGGTGCGCTCGAAACCTGGCTCGGCCAGCGGCTGTTCGTCCGGGTCGGACGGCGGATGGTGGCGACGCCGGCGGCGCGGGCCTTCGCGGAGGAGATCAGTCTCTCCTTCGACCGCCTCACCGCGGCGGCGGAAACCTGCGGACGGCCGCAGGCACCGCGCGTCCTGCGAGTCAGCGCGCCCTCGACCTTCGCGATGCGCTGGCTGATCCCGCGCCTCGACCGCTTCCATGCGGCGCGCCCCGGCACGGAAGTGGCGGTGGCCACGACCACGACCTTGCAGGACGCCCTGCGCGGCGGGTTCGACCTCGCGATCCGGCGCGGCCCCGAGCCCTGGCCGCAGCACCGGGCGGTGCCGTTCCTCGACGAGGCCGATACGCTGGTGGCGAGCCCGGCGCTCCTGCGGGAGAGGCCGCTCGCGACGCTCCGCGATCTCGAAGGCCACGTCCTGCTCGGCACCGAGACGCGGCCGGGGGATTGGAGCGACTGGCTCGCGGCGGCGGGGCTGCCGCGGCCCGGCGGGGCGCGGCGCCGGGTCTTCGACCACTTCTTCGTCACCCTCCAGGCCCTGGAGGACGGGTGCGGCCTCGGCATCGGCCCCTTCCCGGTGCTCGACCGCGCGGTCGCCGAAGGGCGGCTGGTCGCTCCGTTCCCGGAGATCCGGGTCGCGCGGGCCCGCTACTTCGCCCTGACGCCGTTCGACGCCGACAAGTCGCCGGCGCTCGCCGCCTTCGTCGATTGGCTGGCGGCGGAGGGGCGGCCCCCCGGCCTCACAATTCCCCCGTGAGGAACTGCGCCCGGCCGTGCCCGAACGACCAATCCTCGTCCGTGTTCTCCACCGTCGAGACCATCACGTCGGCGGGTGCGATGCCGCAGGCGGCTTCCAGCTTCTCGGTCAGGAGCCGATAGAACAGCTCCTTTTTCGCGCGCCCCCGCGGCCGGGTGATCATCTGCACCACGACGACGTCGCGGGTGCGCGGGATGCCGAGACCGGTATCCTCCACGATCATCCGTGTCGGCTTGTGCTCGGTGACGATCTGGTAGCGATCGCCGGGCGGGACCTGGAAGGCCTCCAGCATCGCCTCGTGGGCGGCGTCGAGCAGCGCCTTCAGTTCGGCGTCGCTGCGGCCCTCGATCAGGTCGAAGCGCACGAGGGGCATCGGGGTTTCTCCGAAAACGGCGCGAGCATGCGCCCTCTGGCGGTCGCCGGGCACACACGGTTAAGTAGCCCGACTCCCGGCCGCTTCCACCCGACCCGGATCTTTCATATTATGCATGCAATTCGAGGGCGGGATCGGCGAAGGGCGCCATCACCCGCCCCTTTGGGAGGAGACGAGAGATGTCCGATTTGCGGTTGCGCCGCAGCGTCCTCTACATGCCGGGCTCGAACCTGCGCGCCCTGGAAAAGGCGAAGACGCTGCCCGCCGACTCGCTGATCCTCGATCTCGAGGATGCCGTCTCCATGGAGGAGAAGGAGTTGGCGCGCGAGCAGGTCTGCGCCGCGGTGAAGGGGGGCGGCTACGGGCATCGCGAACTCGTGATCCGGGTGAACGCCCCGCAGACGCCCTGGGGCGACGGCGACCTGCGCGCGGCGATCCAGGCCAAGCCCGACGCGATCCTGATGCCGAAGGTGTCCTCGCCCGCCGTGCTGGAGAGCGTCGCCGACGCGCTGGAGGCGCTCGACGCGCCCGATTCCATCGACATCTGGGCGATGATCGAGACGCCCGCGGCGATCCTCAACATCCACGAGATCGCCAAGGCGCGGCGCGACCGGCGCAACCGGCTCACCGGCTTCGTGCTCGGCACCAACGATCTCGCCAAGGACACCTGGGCCCAGCTCGTGCGCGGGCGCGTGCCGATGCTGCCGTGGATGATGCTGACGCTGGCCGCCGCCCGGGCCGAAGGGCTGATCATCCTCGACGGCGTGTGGAACGACATCGCCGATCCGGAAGGGTGCCGCGAGGAGTGCCGGCAGGCGCGCGACCTCGGCTTCGACGGCAAGACGCTGATCCACCCGAACCAGATCGAGCCCGCCAACACCTCCTTCGCGCCGACGGAGGAGGAGGTGCGCCGCGCCCGCCTCGTGATCGAGGCCTTCGCCCTGCCGGAGAACGCCAAGCGCGCGGCGATCAAGATCGAGGGCCGCATGTACGAGCGCCAGCATATCGGCATGGCCCGCCGCGCCGTGGTCTGGTCCGAGACGATCGCCGCCCGCGACGCCGCGGCCTGACATGCGAAACGGCCGGCCGCGCTCGTGAGGGGCGCGGCCGGCCGTCATGCGATGCTCTAACGGCGGGAAGGCTTACCAGCCGTAGCCGTAATCGTAGGCCGGGCCACCCCAGGAATAGCCGCCATAGGCGCGGCGCGGGGCGTAGTAGCCGCCGTCGTAATAGCCGACGCTGCGATAGCCGTAGGCGGGACGGCCGTAGCCGTAACCATAGCCGGCGACCGGGCGGGCATAGCCGTAATCGTAGCCGTAACCGCCGTAGCCGTAGGAGTTCGAAGCGGCCGCGCCGAGAAGGGCGCCGGCCGCGAGGCCGCCGACCACGCCGGCGGCGACCGCGCCGCCGCCGCCGCGCCAGCGGGCCTCGGCGCCGGTCGAGGTCAGGGCGCCGACGCCGAGAACGGTCGCGGCGGACAGGACTGCAAGCTTTTTCATCGAATATCTCCGTGAGCGGAGGATCGGCGATCCATCGGCACCCTAACGAGCGTGCCTCTGAATCGGTTCACTCTCGATTTCGTGGTTTCCACGCTACGTCCCGTCGCATGAACGAAGATGCAAGGCGTCGTTCATCTGATCGTCAGGTTCGCCGGAGGTCGTCGGATCTGCGCCTGACCGCGATCCCTTGCCGGACTAACCTTGGCCTTACTGCGCCTCAGCGCCGGCCGCCGACTTCGTCGAGGTGCCCCAGCAGCATCGCCGGGTCGTCGTAGACCCGGACGGCGCCGGAGCGCTCCAACTCCTCCGTGCCGTATCCGCCCGAGAGCAGGCCGACCCCGAGCCCGCGGCAGCGGCGGGCGGCCAGCATGTCCCAGATCGAATCGCCGACGATCACCGCGTGCTCGATCGGTGCGTTCAGTCGCGCGGCGGCGGCGAGGAACAGGTCGGGGTCGGGCTTGGCGTATTTCACGAGGTCGCGGGTCACCACCGGCACCTGCCCGGGATCGACGCCGAGCGCGACGAGGTTGTGGCCCGCGGTCTCCATCCGCCCGCTGGTGGCGATGGCCCAGGGGATGCGGTTCTCGGTCAGCGTGGCGAGCAGTTCCCTGGCGCCGGGAAGCGGCACGACGCCCTTCGACAGCCGCCCATAGGCCTCCGCGTGCAGGCGGCGCAGCCGGTCGATCCGTTCGGGATCGATGTCGAGCCCGGTCTCGCGCAGGAGCTGGTTGGTGAACAGGCCCCCGCTCATCCCGATCTTGCGGTGGATGCGCCAGACCGAGAGCGGAATCCCCTCCGCGTCGAGCGCCTCCTTCCAGGCGAGCACGTGCTGGTAGACGCTGTCGACCAGGGTGCCGTCGAGGTCGAACAGGAAGACGGTTTCGATGCGCATTTTTGGGGGCTCCACCGCATATCTTCGAACAACCGCTTCACGCGGGTACGATGCAATCTATCGTCGCAGCCGTCGGCGCATCAGCGTCTCATCGACGTACCGGTCCCCTTCGAGCTTGAGGGCGCGAAGATCTTGGCCGTATTCGATGAAGCCTGCGCGACGATAGAGCGTCAATGCCGGCTCGTTTCCGCTCGCCACGGTCAACGTGACCTCTTCGACGCGAGAATTCGCCTCGGAAACGAGGGCTTGGACCAGGGCGGTGCCGACACCCGTGCGACGTGCTTGTGGAGAGACATACATCCCCCACAGCACCCCTCTGTGTCGCATCTTGAGCCCTGCCGGCACGGACAGGCCCGCTGTTCCGACAAGACGACCGTCACCGCCCGACACGCCGCCGAGAACGACGTTGCCGGCAAGCCTTTCCTCGGTCCACGCGAGCGGATGCAAAGCCTCTTCGTCGTAGGCCGCCCCGAACGCTTCCGGATGGCGGCTCAGCGCCTCAAGCCGGAGCGTGCGATAGGCCGGCGCATCCTCGGCTCCGAGTCGGCGGATCGATAGGGACATGGTAGGGAAGGCCTATCCGGTTGGGATCGCGGCAGGGTCTAACATGCCCCGCCTGGATTGACCTTCGCCTTGCCTGATCGTTCGAGGCTCCCGCCCCCGAAAACATGCTCTTCGCCCATCTCGCCGACGACCTCTTCCGACCGCTGGCCTCGCCGAGCCGGGCCTTCAACGCGGCCCTGCTGCTGCACCTGCACGCGCGCGTGTTCGGGGACGCCGCCGAGCCCCTGCGCAAGAGCGAGCTTCTGGCCGCCATCGGCGACTTCTCCACGGGGTGGAGCCAGGCCGAGATCGCCGACGACGAGGCCACGCCGGTCGATCCGATCGAGCGCCGCTCGGCGGTGTTCCGGCGGCTGATCGAGGCGGGCTGGCTGGTGGAGCGGCGCGAGCGCTACGTGCCGGTGGTCGATTTCGACCCCGACGCGCGACTGCTGATCGAGGAACTGGCGCGGATCGAGCGGGGCGAGACCCGCTCCTACGGCGGCGCCGTGCTGGAGGTCCTGAGCGCCCTGGAGAGCGCCATCGCCAGCCCCGCCGACCGCTCGGAGGCCCTGCGCAACGCGGCCAAGGCCTCGCGCACCTTCCTCGGCCACCTGCGGGGGCTGGCCGGGGCGATGCGCAAGCTCGAAGAGCGGATCCTGCGCGAGCCCGATCTCAGCGCGGCCTTCCGGCTCTACTTCGAAGAGTTCGTCGAGCGCCACCTCGTCAGCGACTACCGGACGCTGCACACCCGCTTCAATCCGTTCCGCTTCCGCTCCGGCATCGTGCGCGAGGCGGGGCGCGCCTTGCGCGATCCGCTGACGCTCCGGGCGCTCGCCGACGGCAACCTGCGCGAGGGCCGGGCCGCCGACATCGCGGCGGCCGAGCGGATGGTGCGCACGGATCTCGTCGAGATCCTTTCGATCTTCGAGGGGCTCGACCCGCATCTCGAGGCCGTGGCCGAGGTGGTGGCGCGGCTGGAGCGGCGCATCTCGGCGGCCCTGCGCTACCGCGACCCGCGCGATTCCGCCCGGATCGAGCGGGCGGCGGCGGCCTTGCGCGCGGTCGGCGCGGGCGAGGCCGACCTCGCCGGCATTCCTCCGCCGCAGGTCTCGCTGCTGCGCCCGCCGATCGGCCCGCCGCAGCTCACCCATCCGCGCATGCCGCGCCGGATCATCGAGTACGAGCCGCTGCCCGAGATCGACGTCGATCCGGCGATCGAGGCCTTCATCGCCGCCAAGGACGAATTCCGCCGCCGCATCACCGTGACGCCGGAGCGCATCGTCGCCTATCTCGACGCGCGGCTTGCCCAGGTGAAGGTCCTGCGCGGTTCGGAGATCCAGGTGGACGACGTGGACGCCTTCGTGGTGTTCCAGCGCCTGCGCGAGATCGACGTGCTGTTCGACGGGGTGCTGCGCAGCCGCTACCGCGTCGCGCGGGGGGAGGGCCGGGTGTCCAACGGTTGGCTCGACTGCCCGGACTTTTCGATCGAGCGTGTTCCGGTCGCCGCGTCTGCAAGGCGGCGTTGAGCGATCGGCTCCGACCGAGACGCGGGCCTCTCCTCCCCCTTGCGGGGAGGAGGTAGGAGGTGGGGGTGGTGCGGGAGGAACCGCGGCGGTGCCGTCTGCCCCACCCCCAGCCCTTGCCCGCGAGGGGAGAGGGGAGAGACGGCGTCAAGCCGGCAAAGCAGGCTGAACGGTAAAATGCTCGAACCCTTCCGCGCCATCCTCGACGGCGAAGAGATACCGCCCCCCGGCAGTCCCGCGCCGAGCGAGGAGGAGTTGATCCGCGCGCTTCAGGTGATGCTGAAGAGCCAGTGCATCTACGCGGCGAGTACGGGCATCGGCCGCTCCTACGAACTCGCACGGCACTACGCGCCGTTCTTCCGCGACTACTTCGCCTGCCTCGGCTACCGCTTCGAGGTCGCCCATCGCGACCAGATGGTATTTCTCGCCCTGCCGCCGGACGGCGTGCGCCACGACGCGCAGGGGGAGCGGCTGCGCAAGGACGAGACCCTGGTGCTGCTGTCCCTGCGGCTCGCCTACGAGGAGGGCCTGCGCGATCACCGCGTCTCCACCGACGGCACGGTGGAATGCACCACCGACGACATCGCCGACGCGATCCGCTCCGCCGCCCGGGCCGAGCCGCCGGACGAGGCCCGCCTGATCGAGATCCTGCGCCTGTTCGCCCGCAAGGGCGCCCTGCGGCTGGGCGAGCGCGACCGGACCGAGCGGGTCACGCCGCTGATGGTCATGCCGGGCATCACCGTGCTCTCGCCCGACGCCTGGATGGATCAGGTCCGCGCCTGGGGCTCCGCCGGGGAGGCGAGGGGCGCCTGAGGCTCGGGGTCTCGAACGGGGCCGACATCGCTGCGGCGGGGGCGTGGCTCGCCCGGACCTTCGGCCGGTAAACCCCGTCATCCCCACGGATTCTATGCTTCCGGCCCGCGGAGGCGCAGGGTCCAGGTCTCGCCCGCGACCGGCTCGCCGAAGCTGGTGTGGGTGGCGGTCTCGACGCATTGGAAGCCGTGGCGGGCGTAGATGCGCCGGGCCGCCTCCAGAACCGTGTGTGTCCACAGGGTCAGACGGGCATAGCCGGCCTCGCGGGCGAAGCCGAGGCAGGTCTCGACCAGCGTATCGCCGACTCCGCGCCGCCGCGCGAAGGGCTCGACGTAGAGGAGGCGCAGCCGCCCCGCTCCACCCCCCTCGTCGGTCAGGAGGACGGAGCCCGCCATCACGCCGTCGATCTCCGCCACCCAGCACTGCTCGCGCCCCGGCTTGAAGTCGCGCAGGAAGTTCGTGGTGGTTTCGCCCTCGACGACCTCGAGCCCACGGCCCCAGCCATGGCTCCGCGCGTACAGCATCGACTGGCGGGCGGCGATGAGGCCCATATCGCCGCTGCGGAACGGCCGGATCGTGAACGCTTGCGCGGTTTCCGGCTGCAGCAGAAGCCGCACCCGCGCCAACGCTTCCGCCAGATCCGCCCGCTGGAGCGCATCGAGTCCCCCGACGAGGCCGGCGACCGCCCCGCGCTGGCGCTCGTCCAGCCTCTCGAAGACCGCTCGCCCCGCTTGCGTCAGCCGAATCGGCCGCGCCCGGGCATCCGCCCCGCGCGCGCGGGTGATCCAGCCCCGCTCCTCGAAGCGGGCGACGATTCGGCTGACGTAGCCTGCATCCATGCCGAGCCCCGCCTGGACCGCCCGCGCGGTCACGGGTCCGCTTCCGGGATCGCTCGTCGCGATCTCGAACAGGAGCCGGGCCTCCGGCAGGGTCACGTCGAAGCCCAGGAACTGGTCGTCGAGCGCGCCGATCAGCCCGGTGTAGAAGCGGTTGAAGCTGCGAACGGCGGTGATGGTGGTGTCCATCGTCCGAGAATCACCATGAAAGTTGACGGAGTCAACTATTTAAGATCCCGCGTGGACCGGTCGCGGCCGCCTTTTGGAAAGCCGGTATGACAGTGGGGCGCTTGATGTCGCGGGTAGGCCCGTTCGATTGCTGTCGCGCGAGAAAGATAGCCGGCCCGATACTGAGAATCGGCGTTTTGCAAGCTCGTCCGGAGGAGAATTTGAGCCGAGGGTGACGGCTTCGTTAACGCTACGGGACGAGGAAAAGGAACTTGTAAAGTCAGCCTAGCTTTACAGCCTGCGCGCCTTTGCGCGTAATCCGAAGAGGCGGTAACCTGAGGGAAAAATTTCGCGCACAATCCACCATGGGCCGAATCGGTAGAACAGGATCATGACCCAGTGTTAGCGATTTTATTTCTAATCGTCGCCGGAATGAGCATCGGCTTGTTCTGTCATTGGGGAATGCTGGCGGTCGCGAGCTTCGTTGTTGTGGTCGTGCGTGTTGCCTACCACTTTCAGAGTGGGCAGTTCATCATCGTGGATGTGCTGATGCTGGCGGCCTCCCTGTGCGCTCTTCAGGGAGGCTATATTCTGGGCGGCTATATCGCCTACAGAAGAGGCGTATAAACAAATTTTAGATCCAGATGAAGCTGCCGGCCAGCCATGATGCCGTGCTCCACAGTAAAATGGAAATTACAACAAATATTATTCCGTAAGTCGGGTGAGGATGGTGGGCGGACATTTTAAAGATCAATTTTGCGGGAGTCCGGGAGTAGTGCTTTGCCATATGGCATGGATCGTGTTGATTTTATGTCAAAATCGATCGGTTTCGCATGATTCAGAGTACGCATGTGACAAGCAAGGCGCAGTCATTGATTGTCTACCATAAACCTCTCGTTGAATGCCGGGACAATCAGTTGTTCCAAGGGGCGATCACAGATCGGCGATGGTCCGGTTTCAATCTCGGATCGATGTCTGGCAGTCAAATCACGCGTCGGTGATTGTTGTTTCCTAGTCGTCGACGAATTTCGACCGGCTGGTAGTCCGCCGCTCGGACTGCCTTGGATTGCGCCGGGGGGCTGCGAGGCGCGTGGGCCGCTTGCCGTGAGTTGCCGTGCGGCTGCCCTTGCGTGCGCGGGGCGGAGCGTCCATTGCCCTGTCTCGTTCAACCTCGGGGACAAGCGGCCGGACCGGTGTACCGCCTCACCGACATCGCGATCTCGAACTGGTACCTCATCCGGCGCGAGCAGATCCGGATTCGCGGCGCGGCGGCGCTCGTCGGTCCCACGGGGGCGGGCAAGTCGACGATCTTCGACGCGGTCGGCACGGTGCTGGCCGGCAACAACGCCAGCCGCTTGGCGCTGAACGCCTCCGCCTCCGGCCGCAGCGCGCGCACCGTGCGCGACTACTGCCTCGGCTGGATCAGCGACCCGGCCGAGGGCGGGCGGCCGACGCGGGAGGCCTGCGAGACCCTCATCGCTCTCGTCTTCGAGAATCCGGCGAGCGGGCGCATCGTCACGGTCGGGTTGGCGCTCGCCGCCCGCTCGGAGGAACAGAAGGAGGAGACGCTCTCGCGCTTCGTCGCCGTCGGCCACCGCTTCGAGATCGCCGACTACGTGCGCGAGACGGAGGAGGGCAGCTTCGTCGCCTCCTGGGCCGAGGTCGCCGCGGATCTGCGCCGCCGCGCCGACAGCTTCGAGGAGTTCCGCACCTCCGGCGAGCGCTTCACCGCCGCCGTCCTGGCGCAGTTGCGCGAGGGGGCGGCAACTCCCGATCCGCGCCAGTTCCTGCGCACCTTCTCGAATGCGGTGGCGTTCAAGCCGATCTTCGACACCAGCGCCTTCGTGCGCGGCTTCGTGCTGGAGGCCGAGCCGCTCGACGTCGCCCGCATCCGCCAGTCGATCGAGACGTGGCGGCGGCTTCTGGCGACCATCGAGGAGTTGGAGACGCGCCTCGCTCACCTCTCGCGCATCTGCGAGCGCTACCAGTTCTGGGCGCGGGCGAGCCTGACCGCCGCCCTCGACGAGATGCGCGCGGCCGGTGCCGAGCTGCGCCGCCGCATCCTCGACCACGGGGAGGCGCGGCAGGCGCTGGCCGAAATCGCCGAGCGCCTGCGCATCGCCCGCGAGGGCGTGGCGACGAGCCAGGGCTTCGTGCGCGAGATCGATGCCGAGATCGCCGCCCGCAAGGCGCTGATCGTCGGCAGCGCGGCGGAGGCGCGGCTCGCGGCTTCCAATGCCGGCCTCGCCATGGCCGCCCGCGACCGGCGCGACCTCGCCAATCGCCTCGCCGGGATCGTCGGCCTCGTACAGGATGCCGGCCGCCTCGGCGCGGTCGGCGGCCCCTTGCGCCGGATCGACCTTCGGGCGGCGCGCATCGTCGAGGCCTGTGCCCGCTCGGGCCTGCGCCGCGAGGCGCCGCCGGAGGACATTCTGCGCGTCGATGGCCCGCTCAAGGGTCTGCTCGACGGGCTCGCGGCCATGCCCGACGTGGCCGGCGCCCTGGAGGATGAGGCCGAGGATCGCGCCCTCAAGGCCCGCGAGCGCGAGAACGAGGTCCGGGGGCTCGACGCACAGGTCGATGCCGGCCGCGCCTCGGCCGCGCGCCTGTCCTCGGACACGGAAGCGTTTCGCGAAGAGTTGGGGCGGTTGGGGATCGAGGCGGCGCCGATCTGCGAACTCGCCGAGATCGTCGATCCGAAATGGGGCCCGGCGCTGGAAGGTCTCTTGGGCCGCGCCCGCGAGGCCCTGGTGGTCGAGCCCGACCGGCTCGACCGCGCCTTCGCACTCCTTGAGTCGCGAAAGAATCAGTTCTTCCGCTGCTTGCTGGTGAAGACCACCGACACCGCCCGTCGCTCGGCGCGCCGCTTCGACGACGGGCCGATGGGCCTGATCGAGACCGACAGCGATCACGCCGAGGCCTTCCTCGCCGCCCGGCTCGGCGGCTACGACCTCGCCCCGAACGACGCCGCGCTCAAGGGCATGAGCCGCGCGGTGGCGCCGAGCGGGCGCTCGACCTCCGGCATGGCCTATTCGGTGGTGCGCCCCGTGCCGCTGATGATGACCCGCGGCCAGCGCGGGCCCACCGCCGAGACCCGCCGCCGCCTCGACGAGGCGCGCGAGGAGGCGCGCACCCTGCGGGCCGAGGCGACCGTGATGCGCGAGGCCGCCCGCATCGCCGCCCTGTTGCGCGGCCGGCTCGCCGAGGCGCCGGTCGACATCGAGGCTCTGCGCGCCGAGGCGGACGCGATCGAAGGCCGCCGCCGCAGCCTCGCGACCGAGCAGGAAACGGTCGCCCGCGCCGATGCCGGCGTGATCGAGGCGGAGTTGAAGGAGCTTCAGAAGGAGCGTTCCGCCTACCTCACCGAACTCGTCCAGATCCTGGAGCCCAAGCGCGATGCCCTGCTCGCGGAGGAGGCGGGGCTGAAGGCCCGCGTCGCGCAAGGGCGGGAGGCGGCGCGCGCCGCGTTCCTGGCCTATCGCACCGCGCTCAAGCGCTGGACCTCCGGCGACACGGTCCGCATCCGCCTCACCGGCACGGTGCCCGCCGACGTGCCGGACACCGTGGCCGGCATCGCGCAAGTCCGCACCGACCGGGCCGCGCTCGATACGAAGGCGCTCGCTTCGCTGGCCTCGCAGGCCCGCGCCTCCGCCCGCGAGGCGGCCGACGGCGTGCGCAACCAGGGCCGCGCCGCCGAGCGGGATCTCGCCGAGTACTGCGCCGCGTGGCGCGTCGAGAACCCGCTCGGCTCGGGCGAGCAGCCGGCTTCCTTCGGCTATGCCTGGGCGATCCGCGAGCGCGACGAGGTGGCCGGGCACGAACTGCGCCGCTACCGCGACCAGTCGCTCCGGGCGGAGGCCGAGATGCGCCGCCTGATGACCGAGGACCTGCTGACCCGGCTCGCCGACAAGTTCGAGCGGATGCGCGCCCGCCTCGACGCCCTCAACGAGCGCCTCGCCTCCCAGACCTTCACGGGACAGACCTACGCCTTCGAGGCCGAGGTGGACCGGCGCTACGCCGCCGTCCACGCCCTCGCCACCGAGGTCGCCCGCTCGCCCGACGCGGCGCAGGCGGTGCTGCCGGGCCCCGAGGACGGTCTGGACCGAAGCCCGCTGGCGGCGGCGCTCGCCGAGATCACCGCCCTGATCGAGGGCGAGGAGAGCGCGGCGCGGCTCGCCGACTACCGCAACTACTTCGTCTACGAGATCGGCATGCGCGACCGGGCGGGCAACCGCACCACCCTGTCGAGCCGGGCGCTGCGCGGGTCGGGCGGCGAGGCGCAGGCGCCGTTCTACGTGGCGATCGCCGCCTCCATGGCCTCGGCCTACTATCCCGGCGACCGCCCCGGCGACGAGACGCCGGGCCTCGGCCTCTGCCTTCTGGACGAAGCCTTCTCCAAGCTCGACGTGCGCAACAGCCAGTCGCTGGTCGATCTCTTCCGGGCGTGGGGCCTGCAACTCCTGATCGCCGCGCCGGAGGACAAGCGCACGACGCTGACCGAGGTGATGGACACCGTCGTCACCGTCTACAAGAGTCCGGACCTCGCCTCGGTCCGAATCGAGGCCGAGCATCCGCTGGAAACGGCCAAGCGCGCGCTCGCCGAAATCAACCCGGAGCGGCGCGGGATCGAGGCGTTTCGCCTCTCGGACGCGGCCGAATAGCGACGACGCGGCCGACGGATAGCTTGGCTGCGCAACGGAAGGCCGTTCACCGAACTTTATCCTCTGCGGGCATTGACGGAGCCGACCCTCCCGCGTAGAAGCGCGCCACTCCGGTGGATCGAGAGTCGCTTTCGGGTCGAGGCCAGGGGCTTCGGCGACCGTCGTCAGACCGATACCGGCACCACACCCTGGCGTGTTCGTCAGATCAGCGGGTAAGACCGCGCCGTCCACGGCGTGATCCTCTGCCTCACCATCGCCAAAGGCCCTGGCCGGCCTCTGGCGCTATTCGTTTTGCCGCGGGTTTGCCCGTGGACCGACCGCTCCGCAAGGGGCTTCGACAGGTTTCAGACGGTGGCCGCCCCGTGCGGCCGGATGAAGAGGGCACAGGATGCCGACGATCAACCAACTGATCGCCCAGCCGCGCAAGGCGCAGAAGGCGCGCAACAAGGTGCCGGCGCTCAACGCCTGCCCGCAGAAGCGCGGCGTCTGCACGCGCGTCTACACCACGACCCCGAAGAAGCCGAACTCGGCTCTGCGCAAGGTCGCCAAGGTGCGCCTGACCAACGGCTTCGAGGTGATCGGCTACATCCCCGGCGAGGGCCACAACCTTCAGGAGCACTCCGTGGTCATGATCCGCGGCGGCCGCGTGAAGGACCTTCCGGGCGTGCGCTACCACATCCTGCGCGGCGTGCTCGACACGCAGGGCGTCAAGAACCGCAAGCAGCGTCGTTCGAAGTACGGTGCCAAGCGTCCGAAGTAAGTTTTTCGGACTTCAGGCCACGATCTTTCCACGGCCTCACAAGGATGCTGCCGCCTCGGCCGAGGTAAGGCGGCCTGCGTGGGGTGCTTAAGACCATATTCTTCGAAAGTCGAAAAAGATGTCCCGTCGTCACTCTGCCGAGAAGCGCGAGATCATCCCGGACGCCAAGTACGGCGACGTCGTCCTGACCAAGTTCATGAACTCGATCATGTACGAGGGCAAGAAGTCGACCGCCGAGCGGATCGTCTACGGCGCCTTCGATCTCGTCGAGAGCCGCGCCCGCGCCAACCCGATCGAGGTGTTCCGCGCCGCCCTCGACAACGTCGCCCCGGCGATCGAGGTCCGCTCCCGCCGCGTCGGCGGCGCGACCTACCAGGTCCCCGTCGAGGTCCGCACCGAGCGCCGTCAGGCTCTGGCCATTCGCTGGCTGATCCAGGCCGCCCGCGGCCGCAACGACCGGACCATGGTCGAGCGCCTCTCCGCCGAGCTGCTCGACGCCGCCAACAACCGCGGCAACGCCGTCAAGAAGCGCGAAGACACCCACCGGATGGCCGAGGCCAACCGCGCCTTCTCGCACTACCGCTGGTAATTCGCCTGTCGAGCGCGGCCACCGGGCCGCGCTCCGAGCCCGCTATCTCCCGGAGAGACCCCGATGCCCCGCACGCACGCGATCGAGGACTACCGCAACTTCGGCATCATGGCCCACATCGATGCCGGCAAGACCACGACGACCGAGCGGATCCTCTACTACACCGGCAAGTCCCACAAGATCGGCGAGGTCCATGAGGGCGCCGCCACGATGGACTGGATGGAGCAGGAGCAGGAGCGCGGCATCACGATCACCTCGGCTGCGACCACCTGCTTCTGGCGCGACAAGCGCCTGAACATCATCGACACCCCCGGCCACGTCGACTTCACCATCGAGGTGGAGCGCAGCCTGCGCGTGCTCGACGGCGCCGTGTGCGTGCTCGACGGCAACCAGGGCGTCGAGCCGCAGACCGAGACCGTGTGGCGTCAGGCCGACAAGTACGACGTGCCGCGCGTCGTGTTCGTCAACAAGATGGACAAGATCGGCGCCGACTTCTTCAAGTGCGTCGCCGACATCATCGGCCGCGTCGCCGGCAAGCCGGTCTGCCTCCAACTGCCGATCGGCGCCGAGTCGAGCTTCAAGGGCGTGATCGACCTCATCAAGATGAAGGCGATCGTCTGGTCGGGTGAGGCGCTCGGCGCCAACTTCTCCGAGGAGGAGATCCCGGCCGAGCTCAAGGATCAGGCCGTCGAGTACCGCACCAAGCTGGTCGAGGCCTGCGTCGAGCTCGATGACGACGCCATGACCGCCTATCTCGACGGGGTCGAGCCGGACGAGGACGGGCTGCGCAAGCTCGTGCGCCGCGCCGTGCAACTGCGCGCCTTTCACCCGGTGCTGTGCGGCTCGGCCTTCAAGAACAAGGGCGTGCAGCCGCTCCTCGACGCCGTCGTGGATTACCTGCCGTCCCCGGTCGATCGCGGCGCGGTCGACGGCCTCGACTTCAAGACCGAGGAGCCCGTCCAGCGCCAGCCGACGGACGAAGACCCCTTCTCCATGCTCGCCTTCAAGATCATGGACGATCCCCACGTCGGCACGATCACCTTCTGCCGCGTCTATTCGGGCAAGGTCGAGTCGGGCACCAGCGTGCTGAACTCCTCGCGGGACAAGAAGGAGCGCGTCGGCCGCATGCTGCTGATGCACGCCAACAACCGCGAGGACATCAAGGAAGCCTCCGCGGGCGACATCGTGGCGCTCGCTGGCCTCAAGGACACCCGCACCGGCGACACGCTGTGCGACCCGAACAAGGCCGTGATCCTCGAGAAGATGGAGTTCCCCGAGCCCGTCATCGAGATCGCCGTCGAGCCGAAGTCGAAGGCCGACCAGGAGAAGCTCGGCATCGCGCTCTCGAAGCTCGCCGCCGAGGATCCGTCCTTCCGCGTCTCGACCGACCAGGAATCGGGCCAGACCATCCTCAAGGGGATGGGCGAGCTCCACCTCGACATCAAGGTCGACATCCTGCGCCGGACCTACAAGGTCGACGCGAATATCGGCCAGCCTCAGGTCGCGTATCGCGAAAAACTGACCCGGCGTCAGGAGATCGACTACACCCACAAGAAGCAGACCGGCGGGACCGGTCAGTTCGCCCGGGTGAAGTTCGTGGTCGAGCCGAACGAGCCGGGTGCGGGCTTCTCGTTCGAGTCCAAGATCGTCGGCGGCGCGGTGCCGAAGGAGTACATCCCCGGCGTCGAGAAGGGCCTCAACTCGGTCCTCGGCGCGGGCGTGCTCGCCGGCTTCCCGGTGGTGGACGTCAAGGTGGAGCTGGTCGACGGCGCCTACCACGACGTCGACTCCTCGGCGCTGGCCTTCGAGATCGCCTCCCGCCAAGCCTTCCGCGAGGCGCTGCAGAAGGGCGGCTCGGTGCTGCTGGAGCCGGTGATGAAGGTCGAGGTCGTGTCGCCGGAAGAGTATACCGGCTCGGTCATCGGCGACCTCAACTCCCGCCGCGGCCAGATCCAGGGCCAGGACATGCGCGGCAACGCCAACGTCATCAACGCGATGGTGCCGCTGGCCAACATGTTCGGCTACGTGAACCAGTTGCGCTCCTTCAGCCAAGGCCGCGCCAACTTCACGATGCAGTTCGATCACTACGAGGAAGTGCCGCGCGGCGAGGCCGACAAGGTCATCGCCAAGTACGCCTGAGGCGTACGCCGGACCATCCTCGATCAACGACACCGACGATTAGGAGGCCCTCATGGGTAAGGAAAAGTTCACCCGTTCGAAGCCGCACTGCAACATCGGCACGATCGGACACGTGGATCACGGGAAGACGTCGCTGACGGCGGCGATCACGAAGGTTCTGGCGGAGTCGGGCGGGGCGACGTTCACGGCCTACGACCAGATCGACAAGGCGCCGGAGGAGAAGGCGCGCGGCATCACGATCTCGACGGCGCACGTGGAGTACGAGACGACGAACCGTCACTACGCCCACGTCGACTGCCCCGGCCACGCGGACTACGTGAAGAACATGATCACCGGCGCCGCGCAGATGGACGGCGCGATCCTGGTGGTGTCGGCCGCCGACGGCCCGATGCCGCAGACCCGCGAGCACATCCTGCTGGCGCGTCAGGTCGGCGTGCCGGCGTTGGTGGTGTTCCTCAACAAGGTCGACATGGTCGACGACGAGGAGCTTCTGGAGCTGGTCGAGCTGGAGGTGCGCGAACTGCTCTCGAAGTACGACTTCCCCGGCGACGACATCCCGATCACCAAGGGCTCGGCCCTGATGGCGCTCGAGGACAAGGAGCCGAAGATCGGCCGCGAGGCGGTCCTGGCGCTGATGGCGACGGTGGACGCCTACATCCCGCAGCCGGAGCGTCCGATCGACATGCCGTTCCTGATGCCGATCGAGGACGTGTTCTCGATCTCGGGGCGCGGCACGGTGGTGACGGGCCGGGTCGAGCGCGGCATCGTCAAGGTGGGCGAGGAAGTGGAGATCGTCGGCATCCGCCCGACGACGAAGACGACGGTGACCGGCGTCGAGATGTTCCGCAAGCTGCTCGACCAGGGTCAGGCGGGCGACAACGTCGGCGTGCTTCTGCGCGGCACCAAGCGCGAGGACGTGGAGCGCGGCCAGGTGGTGTGCAAGCCGGGTTCGGTGAAGCCGCACGCGAAGTTCAAGGCCGAGGCCTACATCCTGACGAAGGAGGAGGGCGGGCGCCACACGCCGTTCTTCACCAACTACCGCCCGCAGTTCTACTTCCGCACGACGGACGTGACCGGCGTGTGCACGCTGCCGGAGGGCACCGAGATGGTGATGCCGGGCGACAACGTGACCATGGACGTGGTGCTGATCGTGCCGGTGGCCATGGAGGAGAAGCTGCGCTTCGCCATCCGCGAGGGCGGCCGCACCGTCGGCGCCGGCGTCGTCGCAGCCATCAACGACTAACCGCCACCGCGAAGCATCATCGACAGGGGACGTCAGAGGGGCGGGCCCTCGCGCCCGCCCTTCCAACGTTTCCGCCGAGGTCAGGTCATGAACGGTCAGAACATCCGCATTCGCCTCAAGGCGTTCGATCACCGCATCCTCGATGCGTCCACCAAGGAGATCGTCTCGACCGCGCGCCGCACCGGCGCGCAGATCCGGGGCCCGATCCCGCTGCCGACGCATATCGAGAAGTTCACGGTGAACCGCTCGCCGCACATCGACAAGAAGTCGCGCGAACAATTCGAGATGCGCACGCACAAGCGGGTGCTCGATATCGTCGACCCGACGCCGCAGACCGTGGACGCGCTGATGAAGCTCGACCTCGCCGCTGGCGTGGACGTGGAGATCAAGCTCTAAGTCCGCGCTGGATTTAGAGCTTACCGTTTCATCGCGCGAGGGGAGTGACCTATGCGCTCAGGCGTCATCGCACGGAAGGTCGGCATGACCCGCGTCTTCACGGACGCTGGCGAGCACGTGCCCGTCACCGTGCTCCAGATCGATCAGTGCCAGGTTGTGGCACACCGCACGACCGAGAAGGATGGCTACGTCGCCCTTCAGGTCGGCGTCGGCAAGGCCAAGGTCAAGAACGTGTCGCAGGCCGAGCGCGGCCGCTTCGCGGTCGCTAAGGTCGAGCCCAAGAAGAAGCTCGCCGAGTTCCGCGTGTCGCAGGACGCGCTAATCCCGGTGGGTGCCGAGATCACGGCCGACCACTTCATCCCGGGCCAGTTCGTCGACGTGACGGGCACCACCACGGGCAAGGGCTTCGCCGGCGGCATGAAGCGCTGGAACTTCGGGGGCTTGCGCGCCACCCACGGCGTGTCGATCTCGCACCGCTCGATCGGTTCGACCGGCGGCCGCCAGGATCCGGGCAAGACCTTCAAGAACAAGAAGATGCCGGGCCATCTGGGCGTCGAGCGCGTCACCACGCAGAACCTCAAGGTCGTCCGCACCGATCCGGAGCGCGGCCTGATCCTGGTCGAGGGCGCCGTCCCCGGCGTCGCCGGCGGCTGGATCCAGGTTCGCGACGCGGTCAAGCGCAAGCTGCCCGCCGAGGTGCCGCTGCCGGGCAAGTTCCGTGAGAACGGTTCGGCCAACGGGAACGCGGCTCAGGTCGAGGCGGCCCCCGAGGCCCAGGCTGTGGCTCCTGCGTCCGAGGAGAACGCGTGATGAAACTCGATATCACCACGCTCGACGGCGGCTCCGCCGGCTCGGTCGAGCTCAACGAGGCGATCTTCGGCCTCGAGCCGCGCGCCGACATCCTGCAGCGCATGGTGCGCTACCAGCTCGCCAAGCGGCGCGCCGGCACCCACGCGGTGAAGAACCGCTCGGACGTCGATCGCACCACGAAGAAGCTGTACAAGCAGAAGGGCACCGGCAACGCCCGTCACGGCGCGGCGTCCGCTCCGCAGTTCCGCGGCGGCGGCCGGGCCTTCGGTCCGGTGGTGCGCGACCACAGCCACGACCTGCCCAAGAAAGTCCGTGCGCTCGCCCTCAAGCACGCCCTCTCGGCCAAGGCCAAGGCCTCGACCCTGATCGTCGTCGACGACATCAAGGTCGACAGCCACAAGACCAAGGCGATGGTCGAGCGCTTCGAGCGGCTCGGCCTGTCGAGCGCGCTGATCATCGGCGGCTCCGAGGTCGACGAGAACTTCGGCCGCGCCGCCCGCGCCATCCCGAAGATCGACGTGCTGCCCGTCCAGGGCATCAACGTCTACGACATCCTGCGCCGCGACACGCTCGTGCTGACGCGCGCCGCCGTCGATGCGCTGGAGGAGCGTTTCAAATGAGTGCCGATCCGCGCCACTACGATGTGATCGTCTCCCCCGTCATCACGGAGAAGGCGACCAACCTCACCGAGCAGAACAAGGTCGTCTTCCGGGTCGCCCCGAAGGCCACCAAGCCGCAGATCAAGGATGCGGTCGAGAAGCTGTTCGACGTCAAGGTCACGAGCGTGAACACGCTCACGACCAAGGGCAAGAAGAAGTTCTTCCGCGGGCAGCGCGGGCAGCGTTCGGACGTGAAGAAGGCGATCGTGACGCTGGCCGAGGGCGACACGATCGACGTGACGACCGGGCTCTGAGACTTGGAAAGCTAGGATCAAGCCGATGGCCTTGAAGACATTCAAACCGGTCACGCCGAGCCTGCGCCAGCTCGTGCTCGTCGACCGCCGTGAGCTCTACAAGGGCAAGCCGGTAAAGGCGCTGACCGAGGGCAAGAGCTCCTCGGGCGGCCGCAACAACCTGGGCCGCATCACCGTCCGCTTCCGCGGCGGCGGCCACAAGCGGGTCCTGCGCAACGTCGACTTCAAGCGTCGCGAGAACCTCGGCGTTCCCGCGACGGTGGAGCGGATCGAGTACGATCCCAACCGCACCGCCTTCATCGCGCTCATCACCTTCCCCGACGGGAAGCAGAGCTACATCCTCGCCCCCCAGCGCCTGTCGCCGGGCGACAAGGTGGTCGCGAGTGAGAGCGTCGACGTGAAGCCGGGCAATGCCGGTCCGATCGGCTCGATGCCGGTGGGCACCATCGTCCACAACGTCGAGCTGAAGATCGGCAAGGGCGGCGCGATCGCCCGCTCCGCCGGCAACTACGCTCAGATCGTGGGCCGCGACCAGGGCTACGTGACGCTGCGCCTGAACTCGGGCGAGCAGCGCCTCGTGCACGGCCAGTGCTTCGCCAGCGTCGGCGCGGTCTCGAACCCGGACCACATGAACATCTCGCTGGGCAAGGCCGGCCGCAACCGCTGGCTCGGCAAGCGCCCGCACAACCGCGGTGTCGCCATGAACCCGGTCGATCACCCGCACGGCGGCGGCGAGGGTCGTACCTCGGGCGGCCGGAACCCGGTCACGCCCTGGGGCGTGCCCACCAAGGGGAAGAAGACCCGGTCCAACAAGCGGACCGACACCTTCATCCTGTCCAGCCGCCATAACCGCAAGAAGTAACAGCCATGGCACGTTCCCTCTGGAAAGGGCCGTTCGTCGACGGCTACCTCCTCAAGAAGGCCGACGCCGCCCGCGGCTCCAGCCGCAACGAGGTCGTCAAGATCTGGAGCCGCCGCTCCACGATCCTCCCGCAGTTCGTCGGCATCACCTTCGGTGTGCACAACGGACACAAGCATATCCCGGTCTACGTCACCGAGGAGATGGTCGGTCACAAGTTCGGCGAGTTCTCGCCGACCCGCACCTTCCCCGGTCACGCGGCCGACAAGAAGGCGAAGAGGCGCTGAGATGGGCAAGCCTGCCACCCCCCGCGCGCTCCCCGAGAACGAGGCGAAGGCCGTCGCGCGGATGCTCCGCGTGTCGCCCCAGAAGCTCAACCTCGTGGCGGCGCTGATTCGCGGCAAGAAGGTCGATACGGCCCTTGCCGACCTCGAATTCTCCCGCAAGCGCATCGCCCGCGATGTGAAGAAGTGCCTGGAGAGCGCGATCGCCAACGCCGAGAACAACCACGACCTCGACGTGGACGATCTCGTCGTGTCCCAGGCCTTCGTCGGCAAGGCGCTGGTGCTCAAGCGCTTCCACGCCCGTGCCCGCGGTCGCGGCGCGCGCATCCTGAAGCCCTTCTCGAACCTCACGATCGTGGTTCGCGAAGTGCGCGCTGAAGCGGCCTGAGGAGTTTACCCATGGGTCAGAAGATCAATCCGATCGGCCTGCGTCTCGGCATCAACCGGACCTGGGATTCCCGCTGGTTCGCCGAGAAGGGCGAGTATGCCAAGCTGATGCACGAGGACGTGGCGATCCGCGCCGCCCTCATGAAGCAGCTCAAGCAGGCCGCCGTCTCGAAGATCGTCATCGAGCGCCCGCACCGGAAGTGCCGCGTCACCATCCACTCGGGCCGTCCGGGCGTGGTGATCGGCAAGAAGGGTGCGGACATCGAGAAGCTGCGCAAGCTCGTCGGCACGATGACCAAGGCCGACGTGACGATCAACATCGTCGAGGTGCGCAAGCCCGAGGTCGATGCCACCCTGGTGGCAGAGTCGATCGCGCAGCAGCTCGAGCGCCGCGTCGCCTTCCGTCGCGCCATGAAGCGCGCCGTGCAGTCGGCCATGCGTCTCGGCGCCGAGGGCATCCGCATCAACTGCGCCGGCCGTCTCGGCGGCGCGGAGATCGCCCGCACCGAGTGGTACCGCGAGGGCCGCGTTCCGCTGCACACCCTGCGCGCGGACGTCGATTACGGCACCGCCACCGCCTTCACGACCTACGGGACGTGCGGCATCAAGGTCTGGGTGTTCAAGGGCGAGATCCTCGAACACGACCCGATGGCGCAGGACAAGAAGGCGCAGGAAGAGGGTGGCCGTTCCGGCGGGCGCCGCGAGCGTGACGGCGACGACCGGGGTGGCCGCGGCCGCCGCGAGCCGTCGCACGCCTGACGGTTCGAGCAGAGATCTTGAGAGGCTGCCATGCTGCAACCCAAGAAGACCAAGTTCCGTAAGCAGTTCAAGGGACGCATCCATGGCGCGGCCAAGGGCGGCTTCGAGCTGAACTTCGGCCAGTTCGGCCTCAAGTGCCTGGAGCCCGAGCGCATCACCGCGCGCCAGATCGAGGCGGCCCGCCGCGCGATCACCCGCGAGATGAAGCGTCAGGGCCGGGTCTGGATCCGGGTGTTCCCGGATCTCCCCGTCACCGCCAAGCCCACCGAGGTCCGCATGGGCTCCGGCAAGGGTGCCCCCGAGTATTGGGCGGCCCGCGTTCATCCGGGCCGGATCATGTTCGAGGTCGACGGCGTTGCCGAGGACATCGCCCGCGAGGCGCTTCGCCTCGGTGCCGCGAAGCTGCCGGTGCGCACCCGCGTCATCCAGCGCATCGCTGATTGATAGGAAGAGATCATGAAGTCCGAACAGAGACTGTCTGATCTGCGCGCTCTGTCGGCGGATCAGCTTTCCGACGAGCTCATCAACCTGAAGAAGGAGCAGTTCAACCTGCGCTTCCAGGGTGCGACGGGCCAGCTCGAAAACGTCGCCCGCGTCCGCGAGGTCCGCCGCGACATCGCCCGCGTGCGTACGCTGCAGCGTCAGAAGACGCTGGATGCGGCCAAGGCCTGAGGAGGTTCGACATGCCCAAGCGCGTCCTTCAAGGCGTCGTCGTCAGCGACAAGACCGACAAGACCATCGTCGTGAAGGTGGAGCGTCGCTTCACCCACCCGGTGATGAAGAAGACGGTCCGCCGTTCGAAGAACTACCATGCGCACGACGAGGCCAACACGGCCAAGGTCGGCCAGACGGTGTTCATCGAGGAGTCCCGTCCCTACTCCAAGACCAAGACCTGGAAGCTGGTCGAGGATCAGGCGGCCGCGGCCGAGGCGGCTGGCACGGCGGCCTGAGATCTTTTCCCGGCACGGGATGCGAAGCGGGCGCGGAGCGAGAGTTCCGCGCCCGCTTCGCTTGTTCGGACATGCGCCCGAGTTCTGGGTCAACCTTCAGCGCGACTACGACCTGCGGACGCTGGAGGCCGGAATGGCCGAGGCGTCGGCGGCGATCGAGCCCGTCGCAGCCTGACGGATCGGCCGTAAAATCACGCGCCTTGAGGCTTGCACGCAGGGCGCGTCCGTAGTATCGGGCACGCCTTCGCGACAGTCCTTGGGGTGTTCGCACCCCTTATCGTACGCGGTGACCGCGCCGGCGCTGAGACGTGCCGTTTGCGCGGTTCGTTACATCCGGGGACATCAGATCTCCATCAGGCGTCGTCCGCCGGGCAATACCGTCCGCGTGCGGAAACCCGCCTGAAACAAGGAAAGGTCACTTCCGTGATCCAGATGCAGACGAATCTGGACGTCGCCGACAATTCGGGTGCGCGCCGCGTGATGTGCATCAAGGTGCTCGGCGGGTCGAAGCGCAAGTATGCCGGCGTCGGCGACATCATCGTCGTCTCCGTCAAGGAGGCGATCCCGCGCGGCCGCGTGAAGAAGGGCGACGTCATGAAGGCGGTCGTCGTGCGCACCGCAAAGGACGTGAAGCGTGCCGACGGTTCGGTGATCCGCTTCGACAAGAACGCCGCCGTCCTGATCAACAATCAGAAGGAGCCGGTCGGCACCCGTATCTTCGGGCCGGTGCCGCGCGAGCTGCGCGCCCGCAACCACATGAAGATCATCTCGCTCGCTCCTGAGGTGCTGTGATGGCCGCCAAGATCAAGAAGGGCGACACGGTCGTCGTTCTCACTGGCCGCGACGCGGGTCGCTCCGGCGAGGTCGTGCAGGTCATGCCGAAGGACGGCAAGGCGTTCGTGCGCGGCGTCAACCTGGTCAAGAAGCACCAGAAGCAGACCCAGAACGCCGAGGGCGGGATCATCTCGAAGGAGGCTGCGATCCAGCTCTCCAACCTCGCGTTCCAGGACGCCAACGGCAAGCCGACCCGCGTGGGTTTCCGCATCCTCGAAGACGGCCGCAAGGTCCGCTTCGCCAAGACCACGGGGGATCAGATCGATGGCTGAGGCCGACAAGAACGCCTACGTCCCGCGTCTGCGCAAGCACTACGACGAGGTCGTCCGGCAGAAGCTGATCGAGCAGTTCGGGTACAAGAACCCGATGCAGGTTCCGCAGATCGAGAAGATCGTCATCAACATGGGCGTCGGCGAGTCCACCGCGGACTCGAAGAAGGCCTCCGTCGCGGCGGACGACCTCGCGCTCATCGCCGGCCAGAAGCCGGTCATCACCCGCGCCCGCAAGGCGATCGCGACCTTCAAGGTCCGCGAGGGCATGCCGATCGGCTGCAAGGTGACCCTGCGCAAGGCCCGCATGTACGAGTTCATGGACCGCCTGATCACGATCGCGCTGCCGCGCGTGCGCGACTTCCGCGGCCTGAACCCGCGCTCCTTCGACGGCCGCGGCAACTACGCCATGGGCCTCAAGGAGCACCTCGTGTTCCCGGAGATCTCCTACGACAAGGCGGAGCAGACCTGGGGCATGGACATCGTCGTCCAGACGAGCGCCACCACGGACGAAGAGGCCAAGGCTCTCCTCGCCCATTTCAAGTTCCCGTTCCGGCAGTAAGCGGCGGCAACGTCGCTTAGACGCGGACACTGGAGACAGACATGGCTAAGAAAAGCTCAGTCGAGAAGAACAACCACCGCAAGGAGCTGGTGAAGCGCTTCGCCGAGAAGCGCAAGGCCCTGCTTGCCATCGCCAACGACGAGTCCCGCGAGATGGAGGAGCGCTTCGAGGCGCGCCTGAAGCTCGCGGAACTGCCGCGCAACTCCTCGGCCACCCGCATCCGCAACCGCTGCGAGATGACCGGCCGTCCGCGGGCCTACTACCGCAAGCTCGGCATCTCGCGCGTCGCTCTGCGCGAGCTCGGCAACCGGGGCCTCATCCCCGGTCTCGTGAAGTCCAGTTGGTAAGGGGAGGCATCCATGGTGAACGATCCCGTGGGTGACATGCTCACCCGCATCCGCAACGGTCAGAGCCGTCGCCGCAACGTCGTCCAGACCCCCGGTTCGCGCCTGCGCGCCTCGGTTCTCGACGTTCTGAAGTCCGAGGGCTACATCCGCGACTACGCGGTGTCGGAGCTCGGCAACGGCCGCACCGAGTTCCAGATCGAACTCAAGTACTACGATGGTCGTCCGGTCATCCGGGAGATCAAGCGCGTGTCGAAGCCCGGCCGCCGCGTCTACTCGTCGGTTGGCGAGTTGCCGCGCGTCGCCGACGGCCTCGGCGTCACCATCATCTCGACCCCGCAGGGCGTCATGGCCGATCACGAGGCGCGCGAGCGCAACGTCGGCGGTGAAGTGCTCTGCAAGGTGTTCTGATCCGGAGGACCAGCGACATGTCTCGCGTAGGCAAGAAGCCCGTCCCCGTACCCGGCGGCGTCACCGCCACGGTCACGGGTCAGACGGTGAAGATGAAGGGCTCGAAGGGCGAACTCCAGTTCGTCGTCCCGCCCCAGGTCGTCGTGGAGTTCAAGGACGGCGCCGTCTCGGTGCAGCCCAAGGACCAGTCGAAGCAGGCCCGCTCCCTGTGGGGCACCTCGCGCGCCCAGGTGGCGAACCTCGTCGAGGGCGTCTCCAAGGGCTTCGAGAAGAAGCTCGAGATCACCGGCGTCGGCTACCGCGCCGCGATGGCCGGCAAGGCGCTCAAGCTCTCGCTCGGCTACAGCCACGACATCGAGTACGAGATCCCGGCCGGGATCACGATCACGACCCCGAAGCCCACGGAGATCGTGGTGGCGGGCATCGACCGGCAGCGCGTCGGTCAGGTCGCGGCGGAGATTCGCGAGTACCGCGGCCCCGAGCCCTACAAGGGCAAGGGCGTGAAGTACGCCGGCGAGTTCATCTTCCGCAAGGAAGGCAAGAAGAAGTAAGGGGGGCGATCATGTCGAACAAGAACGAAGCCCTCCTGCGCCGCAAGGCGCGGGTCCGTCGGGCCCTCCGAGCCTCCGCCAACGGCCGTCCGCGGCTGTCGGTGTTCCGCTCGTCCAAGCAGATCTACGTCCAGGTCATCGACGATGCCGCGGGCCGCACGCTCGCCGCCGCGTCCAGCCTCGACAAGGATCTCAAGGCCAGCCTCAAGACCGGCGCCGACAAGGCGGCGGCCGAGGCGGTGGGCAAGCTCGTCGCCGAGCGCGCCAAGGCCGCGGGCGTCACCAAGGTCGTCTTCGACCGCTCGGGCTACATCTTCCACGGCCGCGTCAAGGCTCTCGCCGACGCCGCCCGCGAGGGTGGCCTGGACTTCTAGAGCGCTCTCGCGCCGAAGTGGACACCGGTTCGGCGTGAGAGCGCGCGTTGCATCGAGAGCTTGGAGCCGCTCCCGATCGCAACGTGATCGGGAGCGGCTCCAAGCACGCTCTCCTCCCCTTGCGGGAGGGGAGATATCGAGCGAGCGGGTCTTCGGGCCCGCGCCAGTGAGATGAAGTGGAAAACAAATGGCACGTGAACGCGAGGGTCGTCGCCGCGACGACCGCGAGGAGCGCGACAGCGAGTTCGTGGACAAGCTCGTCCACATCAACCGCGTCGCCAAGGTGGTGAAGGGTGGCCGTCGTTTCGGCTTCGCGGCGCTCGTCGTCGTCGGCGACCAGAAGGGCCGCGTCGGCTTCGGCCACGGCAAGGCCCGTGAGGTGCCGGAGGCGATCCGCAAGGCGACCGAGGCCGCCAAGCGCGGCCTGATCCGGGTCAGCCTGCGCGAGGGCCGGACCCTGCATCACGACGTCAACGGCCGCCACGGCGCCGGCAAGGTGATTCTGCGCGCGGCCCCGCAGGGCACGGGCATCATCGCCGGCGGCCCGATGCGCGCCGTGTTCGAGACGCTCGGCATGCAGGACGTCGTCGCCAAGTCGCTCGGCTCGTCCAACCCCTACAACCTCGTGCGCGCCACCTTCGACGCGCTCAAGAACGAGGACAGCCCGCGCTCGGTCGCGGCCCGTCGCGGTCTCAAGGTGTCGGCCCTCCAGGCCCGTCGCCGTGACGCCGACCCGGCCGACACCTCCGAAGCGGCCGTCGCGTAAGGGGAGGGCGGCATGGCAACCAAGACTGTCCGCATCGAGCAGATCGGCTCGCCGATCCGCCGCGAGGCTTCCCAGCGCGCGACGCTGATCGGCCTCAAGCTGAACAAGCTGCACCGCGTTTCCGAGCTGGAGGACACTCCCTCGGTCCGCGGCATGATCCGCAAGGTCGCGCACCTCGTGCGCGTCCTCGACGACGCCGCGGCGTGAGGAGGGCTTACCCATGAAGCTCAACGAGATCCGCGACAACGAAGGGGCCACCAAGGCCCGCATGCGCGTCGGCCGGGGCATCGGCTCCGGCAAGGGCAAGACCGCGGGCCGCGGCGTGAAGGGTCAGAAGGCCCGCACCGGCGTGTCCATCAAGGGCTTCGAGGGCGGTCAGATGCCGCTGCATCGTCGCCTGCCCAAGCGCGGCTTCAACAACATCCACGCCCACGACCTGAACGAGGTGAACCTCGGTCGCGTCCAGCAGGCGGTGGATGCCGGCAGGCTCGACGCCAACGCGCCCGTGACGGTCGATGCCCTGGTCAAGGCCGGCATCATCGCCCGCGCCCGGGACGGCGTGAAGCTGCTCGGCGTCGGCGAGCTGACCGCCAGGCTCACCTTCGAGGTGACCCGCGCCTCCAAGTCGGCCGTCGAGGCCGTCGAGAAGGCCGGCGGTTCGGTGACCACCGTGTTCGCTGCCGGCGTCGCACACCGCGGCGCGGCTGAAGGCGCGGTTGCGTCGGCCTGAGCCCGCCATTAAGTCGAACGCCGAAGCGGCGGCCCGTGCTCGCACGCGGCCGCCGCTTCCGCTTTCAGGGACCGTTCGAAGCGCGTCCCGACGGCAATTCCTGGGATACGAGACATGGCCTCAGCCGCCGAGCAGCTTGCCGCCAACCTGAACTTCGGCGCCATCGCCAAGGCCGACGAGCTCAAGAAGCGCATCTGGTTCACCCTGGGCGCGCTCATCGTGTTCCGGCTCGGCACCTACATCCCGATTCCCGGCATCGATCCGGAGCAGTTCGCGCGCAACTTCCAGAACCAGGCCGGCGGCGTGCTCGGCATGTTCAACATGTTCTCGGGCGGGGCGGTCGAGCGCATGGCGGTCTTCGCGCTCAACATCATGCCCTACATCTCGGCCTCGATCATCGTTCAGCTCCTCACCTCGGTGGTGCCGAGCCTGGAGGCGCTGAAGAAGGAGGGCGAATCGGGCCGCAAGGTCATCAACCAGTACACCCGCTACCTCACGGTGGTGCTGGCGCTGGTCCAGTCCTGGGGCATCGCCTTCGGCCTCCAGGGCTCGAACGCGGTCATCAACCCGGGTCCGTTCTTCATCCTCTCGACCGTGATCACGCTGACCGGCGGCACGCTGTTCCTGATGTGGATCGGCGAGCAGATCACATCCCGCGGCATCGGCAACGGCTCCTCCCTGATCATCTTCGCAGGCATCGTCGCCCACCTGCCGGCCTCGATCTTCGGTGCGCTCGAACTGACCCGCACCGGCGCGCTCTCGCCCGCCATCCTGCTCGGCGCCGCGGTCGCGGCGGTCGCGCTGATCTACTTCATCGTGTTCATGGAGCGCGCCCAGCGCCGGCTCCTGATCAACTACCCGAAGCGCCAGGTCGGCAACCGCATGTACGAGGGCCAGTCCTCGTTCCTGCCGCTCAAGCTCAACACCTCGGGCGTGATCCCGCCGATCTTCGCCTCCTCGCTGCTGCTGCTGCCGACCACGGTGGCGAGCTTCTCGGCCAGCCAGGGCTCGACCGGCTTCCTCGGCACCCTGACGGCCTATCTCGGCCACGGGCGACCGCTCTACATGGTGGCCTACGCCGCGCTGATCATCTTCTTCACGTTCTTCTACACCGCGGTCGTCTTCAATCCGCAGGAGACCGCCGACAACCTGAAGAAGCAGGGCGGCTTCATTCCCGGCATCCGCCCCGGCGAGCGCACGGCGGCCTTCATCGACAAGGTGCTGACCCGCATCACGGTGATCGGTGCGGCCTACCTCACCTTCGTCTGCCTCGTGCCCGAGATCGTGGCGTCCTACACCTCGACCGCGCTCGGCTTCGGCGGCACCTCGCTCCTGATCGTGGTCTCGGTCACCATGGACACGGTGGCGCAGATCCACGGGCACCTGATGGCGCACCAGTACGAGGGGCTGGTGAAGAAGGCCAAGCTCCGGGGCGCCTCCACGACGCGGCGCCGCTGAACCGGCGCCTTCGCCAAAGGTTCGGTGGACGCGCGCGCCGGAATTGCGCATCAACTGAGATGTGACGATGGCGCGGCCTGGGACTGGCTGGCGCCGCCCATGAAGAACGAGCCCGGCGCCGGGCCTTTTAGGATGGGGAGACGTTATGCGGATCATTCTGCTCGGACCGCCGGGGGCGGGGAAGGGCACGCAGTCCGAGCGCATCGTGGAGCGCTATCGCATTCCGCAATTGTCGACGGGTGACATGCTGCGCGCGGCGGTCGCCGCCGGGACGCCGGTGGGTCTCGAAGCGAAGTCGATCATGGAGAGCGGCGGCCTCGTGCCGGACGCGGTCGTGGTCGGCATCGTCGCCGATCGCATCGAAGAAGCCGACGCCAGGAACGGCTTCATCCTCGACGGCTTCCCGCGCACGGTCGAGCAGGCCAAGGCTCTGGACGCGATGCTCGGTCAGAAGGGCATCGCCCTCGACGCGGTGGTGGAGTTCGTCGTCGACGAGAACGCACTCGTCGGCCGCATCGCCAAGCGCGCCGAGGAGACCGCGGCCAAGGGGCTTCCGGTGCGCAAGGACGATACGCCGGAGGTCTTCAAGGCCCGGCTCGAGGCCTACAAGACCCAGACCGCGCCGCTCTCCGATTACTATGCCGGCACCGGCCTGCTGAAGCGGCTCGACGGCATGAAGCCGATCGACGCGGTGACGGGCGAGGTCACCGGCCTGCTCGACGGTTTTCGCGCAACCGCGGCCTCCTGATCGGCCCTGCCGCCACTTTTCAGAAAGCCCGCCTCGTTCGAACGGGGCGGGCTTTGTTGTTGAGGCGATGAGCGCGATGCCGGATGGCTTCGGCTTCGCCTCGCAATGGACGGTGTGGGCCTGCCTCTCCGTCATGGCGAGCGAAGCGAAGCCATCCAGCGGCGCGCGGGTGCCCGGAGCAACCGCGTCCTTCCCCGCCGCCGATCCGGTCAACAGGGCGTTGACAAAGAGGCCGGCCCGCGCTAGGCGGGCCCCCTTCGTCCAAGCGGGATGTGGTCCGAGGGCGCCTCACGGAGGACGCTTGCGGGCCGATTTGTCGTTTCGGGCGAGCGCGCAGGGGCCGGCCTCCACCGGACGCGCGCTTATCCTTGTGTGACGGCGGGCCTGCGGCCCGCCCCATGGAGAGATCATCTTGGCCCGTATCGCAGGCGTCAACATCCCGACCGCCAAGCGCGTCGTCATCGCGCTCCAGTACATCCACGGCATCGGCCCGAAGAAGGCCGAGGAGATCACCGGGAAGGTCGGCATCCCGGCCGAGCGCCGCGTGAACCAGCTCACCGACGCCGAGGTGCTCCAGATCCGCGAGACCATCGACCGCGACTACATCGTCGAGGGCGACCTGCGTCGCGAAGTCTCGATGAACATCAAGCGCCTGATGGATCTCGGCTGCTACCGCGGCCTGCGTCACCGCAAGCAGCTCCCGGTCCGCGGCCAGCGCACCCACACCAACGCCCGCACCCGCAAGGGCAAGGCGAAGCCGATCGCCGGCAAGAAGAAGTAATTTCTTGGCATTGGAAGGCCGGCTTCGCTCGGCCTTCTTTCCGTCGCGCCGGGTGTCCCTCGGCGTGGGTGGTTGAACGGGGCGGATCTGCAAGGCAGCCGTGCCCAAGTGACAAAAGAATCCCGAGCGCCTGGAAGTACGGGCGTGACTGAAGGACGAAAGCGAAAAAATGGCCAAGGAACCGACCCGCGTCCGCCGCCGCGAACGCAAGAACATCGTCTCCGGCGTGGCGCACGTGAACGCCTCGTTCAACAACACGATGATCACCATCACCGACGCGCAGGGCAACACGATCTCGTGGTCGTCGGCCGGCGCGATGGGCTTCAAGGGTTCGCGCAAGTCGACCCCCTACGCCGCCCAGGTCGCCGCCGAGGATGCCGGCCGCAAGGCGTCCGAGCACGGCATGCGCACCCTCGAGGTCGAGGTGTCCGGTCCCGGTTCGGGCCGTGAGTCGGCCCTGCGCGCACTTCAGGCCGCCGGCTTCACCGTGACCTCGATCCGCGACGTCACCTCGATCCCGCACAACGGCTGCCGCCCGCGCAAGCGCCGTCGCGTCTGATCGGACGAACCGGAGCCCCTCGAACGGAGAAGCCCATGGCGGACGGATCGAAGCCCCTTCCCGGCGCGCTGCGTTGGAACCTCGGCGACCTCACGGTCACCGCGCTCAACGACGGCTGGTTTCAGGGCTCTCTCGATCTCGTCACGGGCATCTCCAAGGAGGAGGCCGGCGCGCTCCAGCGTGCGGGCTTCCGCCCCGAGGCGCCGGTCGTCACGCTGAACGCCTTCCTCGTCACCGGCGCCGGCCGCAAGCCGGTGCTGATCGATTCGGGCTACGGCCATTTCGGCCCCGCCACCATGGGCCAGGTGCCCGCGGCCCTCGCCCTGGCCGGCGTCAAGCCGGAAGAGATCGAAACCGTGCTCCTCACCCACCTTCATCCCGACCATGCGGGCGGGCTGGTGAAGCCGGATGGCGGCGCGGCCTTTCCGAACGCGGAGCTCGTGGTGCATGCCACGGAAGCCGCGCACTGGCTTCCCGACGAGGCGCTCTCCCGGGCGCCGGACGAGGCGAAGCCGTATTTCGAGAACGCCCGCAAGGCGGTCGCACCCTACGGTGCGCGGCTGCGCAGGCACGAGGGCGGCGAACTGGTGCCCGGCATCACCGCCGTCCCGCTGCCCGGTCACACGCCGGGCCATTGCGGCATGCGGATCGTGTCGGGGGACAAGTCCCTGCTGATGTGGACCGACGTGGTGCATATGCCGGCGATCCAGTTCAAGCAGCCGGAGGCGGGCGTCGCCTTCGACGTGGACGGGGATCGGGCGCGGGCCACCCGCAAGCGCGTGCTCGACGAGGTGGCGACGGAGAAGACCTTCATCGCCGGCTCGCACCTGGAGTTCCCGGCGCTCGGGTCCGTGGCTCGCGACGGCGCGGGCTACAGCTTCGTCCCCGCCCTCTGGGTGGCCGGCGAACAGCCGTGATTTTTGGGACCGGTCCGGGCGCTTTCGCAGCGCTCAAGGGCCGGCCGAAGCGCTGTCCGGGACGCCGGCGGCGCGGGTTTGGCAAGAGGTAGGACCGTGGTCATTCAGAAGAACTGGCAAGAGCTCATCAAGCCGAACAAGCTGCAGGTGTCCGCCGGCGACGATCCCAAGCGGGTCGCCACCGTCGTCGCCGAGCCGCTGGAGCGCGGCTTCGGCACGACGCTCGGCAACTCCTTGCGCCGCGTGCTGCTCTCCTCGCTTCAGGGCGCCGCGGTCACCTCGGTGCAGATCGACGGCGTGCTGCACGAGTTCTCCTCGATCCCCGGCGTGCGCGAGGACGTCACCGACATCGTCCTCAACATCAAGACCATCGCGCTGCGCTCGCAGACCGACACGCCGAAGCGCATGACCCTGCGCAAGACCGGCCCCGGCCTCGTCACGGCCGGCGACATCGGCGCCGTCGGCGACATCCAGATCCTGAATCCCGATCTCGTGATCTGCACCCTCGACGACGGGGCCGAGATCCGCATGGAGTTCACGGTCGCCACCGGCAAGGGCTACGTCCCGGCCGAGCGCAACCGCCCCGAGGACGCGCCGATCGGCCTGATCCCGGTCGACGCGCTCTACTCGCCGGTGACCAAGGTCAGCTACCGCGTCGAGACCACCCGCGAGGGCCAGGATCTCGACAAGGACAAGCTGACCATGACGGTCGAGACCAACGGCGCGGTGTCGCCGGAGGATGCGCTGGCCTACGCCGCCCGCATCATCCAGGACCAGCTCCAGGTCTTCGTGAACTTCGAGGAGCCCCGCAAGGAGGAGGCCGCGCCGCTCGCGCCGCAGCTCCCCTTCAACCCGGCCCTGCTCAAGAAGGTGGACGAGCTCGAACTGTCGGTCCGTTCGGCGAACTGCCTGAAGAACGACAACATCGTCTATATCGGCGACCTGATCCAGAAGTCGGAGGGCGAGATGCTGCGCACCCCGAATTTCGGCCGCAAGTCGCTCAACGAGATCAAGGAAGTGCTCGCCGGCATGGGCCTGCACCTCGGCATGGACGTTCCCGGCTGGCCGCCGGAGAACATCGAGGATCTCGCCAAGCGCTTCGAGGAGCATTACTGAGAGGCGAAGCCGCCTCGGGCTTGATTGGGCGGCGCTGCACGGCGCCGCTTGTTTGGCCGATCCGATCCGGCGCCTGAAGGGCCGGCTCGAACTCCCGCCCCAGCGAAGCCGGGGGCACTCCAAAAGGAATCCCGCCGCTGGGTTACGCGGAAACGAAGAGCCGCAACGCGCGGCACCGGTCGGCCCTTGGCACGGCGGCCGCAGGACAAAGGAAAGGGCCAAAACATGCGTCACGCCTATCGCGGCCGCCGCTTCAACCGCACCGCCGAGCATCGCAAGGCGATGTTCGCCAACATGTCCGCCGCGCTGATCAAGCACGAGCAGATCGTCACCACCCTGCCGAAGGCCAAGGATCTGCGTCCGGTCGTCGAGAAACTGATCTCGCTCGGCCGCACCGACAGCGTCCATGCCCGCCGCCTCGCCATGGCCCAGATCCGCGACGCGGACATGGTCAGGAAGCTCTTCACGGTGCTGGGCCCGCGCTACCAGTCGCGGCCGGGCGGCTATTGCCGCATCATGAAGGCGGGCTTCCGCTACGGCGACAACGCCCCCCTCGCCGTGATCGAGTTCGTGGACCGCGACGTCGACGCCCGCGGCAAGGATTCCGGCCCGACCTCGGTCGAGACCGCCGACGCCGCCTGAGGCGGTTCCCGCCGCGGTGTGCGGCGAGCATGACAATCGACCGATCGACGCAAGAGGCGGCCGTGAGGCCGCCTTTTTGCTTTGCAGCAATGAGTGTA
Organism: Methylorubrum populi; assembly: GCA_036946625.1. Classification (NCBI taxonomy): domain Bacteria; kingdom Pseudomonadati; phylum Pseudomonadota; class Alphaproteobacteria; order Hyphomicrobiales; family Methylobacteriaceae; genus Methylorubrum; species Methylorubrum populi. The sequence goes on along the minus strand of JAQIIU010000002.1, from coordinate 1,480,590 downwards.
GGAACGGAACGCGGAACCGCTGGTGGCGAAAGCGCGGGGATAACCGGCACTGGGACAATTGTGCATATGTCTCGCCGTCTTTCATCCGTTATCGTGCCCGGGCGCGGCGGGGTGGGGATCGCCGGATGCACGCGCCCGGTTTTCTGGCGTGGCCGGCCGGAAGGCGTTGTCGAACGGCAGGATTTTGAACCGTGAATGCTCCCAATGAGACAGCCGAGGTGCTGAAGGACCCCCTGCTGCTCGACAATCAGCTCTGCTACGCGCTCTACGCCGCCGCCCACCGGATGACGAAATCCTATCGGCCGATGCTGGAGCGGATGGGGCTGACCTACCCGCAATATCTCGTCCTGCTGGTGCTGTGGGAGGCCGACGGCATCACCGTCTCCGAGATCGGCCGGCGCCTGCGCCTCGACTCCGGCACGCTGACGCCGGTCCTCAAGCGGCTGGAGACGGGCGGCCTGCTGAACCGCAGCCGCCGCCAGTCCGACGAGCGCGAGGTCGAGATTTCCCTGACCGATCAGGGCCGCGCCCTGCGGGCCGAGGCTGTTGCGGTGCGCCAGTCCGTGATGTGCCAGCTCAACATGTCCGAGCCCGAGATCCAGGCGATGCGAGCCGATCTCAACGCTCTGATCGAGAACCTCTGCGCGGCGGGCTGAAGTTCGTTTGCCGGTTAAATTCCGATTGAGGACCGGTCTGCGGTTCCGCTAGAGCATCGTCCCGAAGGTGGTTGCCGGCTTTCGGGAAAAGACGATGCGAAATCAGGAATCGAGAGCATCGTCCCGGAGCCGGTATCCGGGACGATGCTCCGGCGAATTCCCTCGCCCGGCGCCGGCATGCGGCGGCAGCCTCGGTCACGGCGACGGGCTTTCCCGTCATCCAGCCTTCAAGGAACTCTGTCCCCGTCCTCGCTCGCGCGGGATCGTCCCGGCGGCAGGAGCTGCGCGCGAACTGCACCGGCCGCGGGGCGTTTCAGCAGGATGACGGCCGGGCCGATCGAGATCAGCCGCGAAGCGCGGCCCCAGGTCGGCGTGCTGCCGATGCGCCGGACGCCGGAGGGCGGCACGGAGATCCTGCTCGTCACCTCGCGCGAGACGCGGCGCTGGGTCATCCCGAAGGGTTGGCCGATGAAGGGGCGCAAGCCCTACGAGGCAGCCGCGCGCGAGGCCTATGAGGAGGCCGGCATCGTCGGCCATGTCGGCAAGCGCCCCCTTGGCTTCTATCTCTACGAGAAGCGCCTGAAGAACCGCGACGCGGTGCTCTGCCAAGTGAAGGTCTTCCCGCTGGAAGTGCGCAAGCAGCTCAAGAAGTTTCCCGAACGCGGGCAGCGGGAGGCGCGCTGGTTCTCGCCCTCGGCGGCGGCGGAAGTCGTGATCGAGGCGGGGCTCGCCGGCCTGATCCGCGCGGCGGGCAACCGGGATCCGAAAAAGACCAAGGGCTGAGGTTCATTTCGCGTTCGGCAGGGTCCGCGCGGCTGCCCGCACGCTGTCGAGCGAGAGCATGCCGTGCCCCACGGCGAGGTGACCGGCGCCGGTCGCGAGCATCCGGTCGAGCGCCTCCTGCAGGCTGGCCTCCTGCGCGATCCTGGGGGCCGAAGCGTCCGGTGTGCCGGCCTGCGCGAAGTCGCCCGCCCGCAGCCGCTCCAGGCGCCGCAGGGTGCGGGTCTCGCCGAGGAAATCCGCGGTGAAGGCGTCGGCCGGTGCCGCGAGCAGCCGATCGGGCGCGCCGGCCTGGACGAGGCGGCCGTCGCGCATCAGCGCGACCTGATCGCCCATCCGCAGCGCCTCGCCGATGTCGTGGGTGACGAGGATCACCGTCTTGCGCAGGTCGCGCAGGATGGCGCCGATCTCGACCTGCAGCCTGCCGCGTGCGACCGGATCGACGGCGCCGAACGGCTCGTCCATCAGCAGCACGTCCGGGTCGGCGGCCAAGGCGCGAGCCACGCCGACCCGCTGGCGCTGACCGCCCGAGAGCGCGTCGGGGCGCCGGTCGCGGAAGCGGGTGGGATCGAGCCCGACGAGGTCGAGCATCGCCTCGACCCGCGCGGCGACACGGGCGCGGGGCCAGCCGAGCAGGTCCGGCACGGTCGCCACGTTCTGCGCGACGCTGCGATGGGGAAACAGACCGACGCCCTGGAGCACGTAGCCAATGCCGCGCCGCAGGGCGATCGGGTCGGTGACGGCGAGGTCGCGCCCGCCGAGAAGGATGCGGCCCGCCTCCGGCTCGATGAGGCGGTTGACCATGCGCAGGGTCGTGGACTTGCCGCAGCCCGAGGGGCCGATCAGGGCACAGGTCGTGCCCTCCGCGACGGTGAGGTCGAGCGCGTCGACCGCCGGGCGGTCGGAGCCGGAAAAGCGCTTCGTGACGCCCTCGAACCGGATCATGCCGGGGCCCAGCGGTTCAGCAGCCCTTGCAGATCGAGCCCATGGTCCGGTTCATCTTGGCATCCCAGGCCTTGTCGCGCTCCTGCGCCGCGCGCTGGGCCTTGAGCATCTGCTCCTGGGAGGTCGGCGTGATCTGGCCCTGCGGCGGGCCCAGGGCCGGCGGCATGGTCTGGCCGGTCGAACTGATGGTGCGGCCGGTCGGCGAGATCCGCTGCTCGCCCGCGCTCTGCGCGAAAGCGGGAAGGGCTGTCAGCAGGCCCGGGAGCAGCAGGGCGGAGACGGCGATCGAACGACGCATGGCTTCTCAATCACTCCCTGGCGCATCTCCGGACCGGACCCTGCGGTCGGGGGCGGCGGGAACGGACTGCCCTTCGCATCGCGGGTGATCGTCTAGGTGACACCGGACCGGGCCGACCGCAAGCAGTGGCGCGACGTCCCACGAGCGGGCCGCGTGCCGATGCGCACCATCCCAGCCCGTCGAGGACGCCCCGAGCCGAAGGCTCGCAAGCCCGACCGGGCGCCCGCGCTCGGGCGCGGCACCCAAGGCGGCGGCCGCCGCCGGAGGCACAACCGGCGCCCGCGAAAGTCGGCACCGTCGTCGGCGCCTGCGCCGCTCTCAGTGTGTCTCGGGTTGGGCGTCGGCCACTGCGTTCGACCGCGTGTAGCTCGTCCGCGGCCGGCCGGTGGGATCCTCGAACGAGCCGGCCCAGAGGCCGAGGCGCTTGCCCCAGGCGACGGTCTCGGCGCCGACATAGGCCGCCTTCTCGCCCCGCTCGGCCATGGCGAGACCCTTCTCGGCCATCCAGGCGCTCAGATCCTCCTTGTCCCGGTGGCAGACGGCGAGGGCGCGCCCGTAGGCATCCGCGCCGCGGATCTGGCAGGTGACCGTGGCGTCCTTCAGGTGGGCGGCCAGCGCCTTGGCCGAGTGGACGCCGCAGGCGTAGCTCTGGCTCCTGGCGTTCAGGCAGGTCTGCTTGAGGCCCGGTGCCGCGACCCCGGAGAGGCCCACCACCCGTCCGCCCACGACCAGCGTGTCGCCGGAGAGCACCTTCGCATGCCCGCTCACGCTTTCGCCGGCCCGGGCGGGCGTGCCGGAGAGGCCGATCCCGGCCGCAGCGAGGGCGACGACGCCGAGTTCGAGCAATCCCGTTCGTCTCATCGAAACACCATGCATTTCCGACGCGCTTCCGCGGCAACGTCGGCAGTGAGGTTCGCGTGTCCGTTCCGCACGTACCGCCGCCGCGCCGCTCGGCCCTCCCTTTCGGGGACCGACGGGGGAAGCATCCGCCGAAATGCTAAAGCAGGTGTTATGCCCTTTTCGTGGCCGAGGGCATGCCGCGTGCTCATGCCGGTGTTGCACATCCGGCCACGAGCCGCGTTCGTCGGCGTCGACTCAGATGCGTCGTCTTGCCGCCCGCGAAGCCGGATCGCGGGTGCGGCCCCCTGTCACGGCCTCGGGTCGGCCCGATCCTCCGCGTCGCCGGTCGGTCCGCTGCGGCTCATTCGGCGGCGAACACGCGGGAAGAGGCCGCCAGGGCCGCCGTCCGCGGCACGAAGGAAACGACGAGGCCGCCATCGCGTTCGCCCATCTCGCTCGCGAGTCCGTCACGGCGTCCGGGCGGCAGGGAGATCCAGCGCACGACGCGCCCGCTGCCGCCCTGCGCGAAATGCCGGTTCAAGCGCCGACGGGCCCAGGACGGCAAACGCTCGAAATCAATCATGTCATCAACCGATACTGAATTCGCCGCTCTCAGTGAGCTATGTGCAAATCTTCGGCAAGTGTGGAGGCAATGAGGCGCAATAAGGGGCGATGCATGGCAGGAGTGGGCGGGCCAGCGCGGACCCGTCCCGCGAGCGGCTTGTGGAGGCCCGGGACCCTGATCGGCCAGCCGCCGATCCGTCTGGGGGACGGATGGCTTTGAGGGTATCGTCTTCGGCTCTTTCGAAAGGATGGCGTGTATGGCGGTGAGCCTGGCAGATCTCGTCCGTGGAGCCGCCGCGCAGGCACGGCGGCTCGCCGCCGCCTTTCCCGGAGCCGCCCGGGCTGACGACTTTCCCTGGGCGGTGATCGCCGCCTTCGATGCGGATGTGCGGGGCCATGTCGAACGGGACCGGCGCATCGAGGACGGGCGCGACCGCGTGCTGACCGCCGCCGTCACCCTGGCCGAGATGCCGGGCGAAGCGGAGGCGGACGAGGTGGACCGGGCGCGCCGTCACCTCGTCCGGGCGATCGATTACCTGGAGGAAGCGGTCCTGCGCTTCGGGATCGTCAACCGGGCGGCGGCCCGGCGCGGCTGCGGAGAGGCCGGCGATCCGGTCTCGGCACCGCACGGACGCTGACGCCTGCGGCTGCGCTTTCAGGTTGACATTCCGTATTGAGAAGGGACGGCCTGCTACGCTAACGTTGCAGCCAGCAGAGGCCCGACTTGAAGCACCGATGCCATCGCCTATCGAAGCCGGCCTGAGCCGCCCCTGGTATCAGCTCAGGCTGCCGGATGCGCTCGAAGCGCAGTTCCGCGCCGACACGGCTCGGCAGAGCGGCTTCTACGTACGCTCCTGGCTCGCCGTCTTCACCCTGTTCAACGTCCTCTCGCTCGTCATGGATCGCGACGTGTTCGGCCCCCAGGGCTTCGCGGTGCCGCTGGCGATGACTCTGGGCGTCTTCTGCCCGGTCGCCCTGGCCGCGATCGTCTCCCTGCGCGGGCGGCCATCGACGGTCCGCATCTCCGCCGCCGCGCTCGCCACCGTCCTCGTGGACATCGCCGTCGTCCTCAACAGCGCCCGGCTCGCGCCGGCCCCGCACGCGGACGTCTACGTCATCATCGCCACCATCGTTCCGCTGGTGGTGGGCCTGATCGCACCCCTGCCGTTCCGGCACAGCCTGTGGTTCTGCGGGGCCTCGCTCGCGCTCTATACCGGCCTCGTCGTCGGATTCGGCCTGGGCGGCCCGGAGCGCAGCGGCCTGCCCCTGCTGGTCGCCGGGCTGATCCTGGTGCCGCTGAAGCTCAGCTATTCCCGGGAGTGGGAGGCGCGAAAGACCTTCCTCATCGGGCTGCGGGTCAAACTCCAGGCCGAGGCGCTCGCCCGCGCCAATGCGCGCCTCACCATCCTCTCGGAGACCGACTCGCTCACCGCGCTCTCCAATCGCCGTCACTTCTCCGAGCGGCTGGAGGAGGCGTGGCGCTTGGCCGCGCAGGAGGATGCGTGGCTCGGCGTGATCCTCATCGACATCGATCACTTCAAGCTCCTGAACGACGCGGCCGGCCACGCCGAGGGCGACCGCTGCCTCGTCACGGTCGCGGCGGCACTCCAGGCCTCCGTCGAGGTCTGGGGCGGGCTGGCGGCGCGCTACGGCGGCGAGGAGTTCGTGGTTCTGCTGCCGGAGACGGACCAGCCGACGGTGCGTGCGGCGGGGGAAGCGCTTCGCGCGGCGGTCGCCGATCTCGCGATCCGCCATCCCGGTCGGCCCGCCGGAACGACCGTGACCGTCAGCGTCGGCGTCACCGCCGCCCGCGGCCGGACGCAGGAACTCGGCATCCAGGCACGCGATCTGCTGAGGGCCGCCGACTTCGCCCTCTACGCCGCCAAGAACGAGGGCCGGGATCGGGTCGAGAGCTTCATGCCCGCCGCGAATGCGAACCGGCTGCCCGCCGATGCGGGGCCGGTGCAATCGGCCAGGCCCTCCGTCTGAGCGGGTCCAGCTTGCCGACGGGCCGAGCGGGCGACCTGCCGAACGACGGACCGGACAAACGCACGCTGCCGCGTCTTCCCGTCCGGGGCGGCCGTCCTGGTCGCGAGACGGAGCGACCGGCGGATGCTCTCGATGAGGAACGCCGGGCCGGCTCGCGGGAGACCGGGCGGGCGGCCCGACCGCGCCGCCTTCGAGCGCTGACCGCGGGCCTCGCCGCGCCCGGCCCGGGCTTCTGGGCGCTCGTCGGCGTTCTCCCCGGCCTCGACATCCTCTGGCTCGCGGCGGCCGGGATCGGCGTGGCTCGGCGCGGTGGCGGGGCTGCTCGCGCTCGCGTGCGTTCCCGGTGCCGTGAAGCCGGAGCCGAAGCTGCGGGCCATGGCGCTGTCGAGCGCCTATCTCGCCGCCTTCACCACCGCGGCGGCGGTGCTTCACGTTCTCGTCGCCACGCTGGCGAGGCCGCTCGTCGATCCGTCCCTCGCGCGGCTCGAAGCGAGTCAACGCGGCGGTCATCGTCGCGACGCTCGGCGCGGGCGGCCATTACCTGTCGGACGTATTGGCCGGGACGTCGATGGGGGTGGTGTTGGTGGCCTCGCTCGGACGCCGCGCCGATGGTCGAGATCCGACGCGTGTTCGAGGAAAACTTCCACGTCTGCGGCGTGCGCAAGGTCTGGCGACAGCTCGGCCGGGAAGGCATCTGGAGCAGACGATCTGTATCCATCTTCTGAACGAATGGGCCGCGCGGGCCGGTCTGGACCTGGAGAAGCCTCAAAGCACCGTGGCGCCGCGCTACGTCGTGGCGGCCGAGCGCTTCATGACCGAGCATGCCTTGCAGTTGCCGACCATGACAGACGTCGCCCGGGCCACCGGGATAAGCCTGCGCACGCTAACCGAGGCGTTCCGGCGATTTCGCGGCTATACACCGAGTGCTTATCTGCGCGACCAACGTCTCCAAGGTGTGCGCCGCGACCTGATTGCAGCGGGGCAGGGACAGACCGTCGCATCGATCGCCAACATTTGGGGTTTTATCAATCTCGGAGATTTTGAAAGCGTTTACAGGAGAAGATTTGGAGAAATTCCATCTGAAACAAAGAGACTTTAGCGAACGGAAATAAATCGGAAATTTAATTTTTTATTCTTGATCGCAGGGTTTGATATTTAATCCAAGTGCCTTCGTAATGTCATTGTTTTATCGATCAAACTGAATGTCACGGTCGAGCGACTGAGAGCCTGTTTGACTGCAGTGCTCCCATCTCGCCCCTCATCCTGAGGTGCCGCGTGAGCGGCCTCGAAGGATGCTCCAGGAATCGCGCGGGATCTGGAGCACCCTTCGAGGCCTCCGCTGCGCTCCGGCACCTCAGGATGAGGGTAGGGATGGGAGTAGGACCTTCCTCTCGCCTTGCCGTTGCCTGACGAAGACACGTCGGCCGGTCAAACAGGCTCTCAGCTCGACTTTGGCCAATCGGACGGGTGATCGAGGGTGTGAGGTGACGAAGCGGGCGTGACGGATAGGCTGGTGGCGTCCCCGCCAAGAGACACCGCCATGCTCCCCCTGCCCACCCGCTTCGCCGAGATCATCCTGGCGTTCGCACCGCTGTTCGTCCACCGCTCGTGGCGACACGCCCAGAACCTGCTGGTCGGCGCGATCCTCACGCCGGGGCAGCGCACGGTGACAAGCGTCCTGCGCATCATCGGCCGCGCGCAGGAGCGGCGGTTTGTGAACGTCCACCGCATCCTCAGCCGGGCGGCGTGGTGCCCGCGCTCCGGCAGCCGTATCCTGCTCGGGCTCCTCGTCGATGCGTTTGCGCAACGTGGCCCCGTGGTCCTGGGACTGGACGATACGATCGAGCGCCGCCGCGGCAAGCGGATCGCCGCCAAGGGCATCTACCGTGATCCGGTTCGCTCCTCCGACAGCCACTTCGTCAAGGCGAGCGGGCTGCGTTGGATGAGCCTGATGGTGCTCGCCCCGATCCCCTGGGCGGGGCGCGTCTGGGCGTTGCCGTTTCTGACCGCGCTGGTGCCGTCAGAGCGCGCCTGTCGCGAACGGAGCCGTCGGCACAAGCCGTTGCTCGATGTCGGACGCCAACTTGCCCTCCAGGCCCGACGCTGGCTGCCGGGGCGCGACCTCGTCGTGGTGGGCGACAGCGGCTTCTCGGCCTTGCTGTTCCTCGACGCGATGCGCCGCGCTCGCATCACGGCGATCACCCGCCTGCGGCTGGATGCTGCTCTCTACGATCCCGCCCCGCCGCGCCCGCCCGGCACGATCGGGCGCCCGCGGACCAAAGGCGCGCGGCTGCCGACGCTCACTGCGATCCTCGCGGCGGAGGACACGCGCTGGCACGCGGTCGTGGTGCCCGGCTGGTATGGGGCAGGCGAGCGCACGATCGAGATCGCCTCGGACACCGCGGTGTGGCGGCACGGTGGCTTGCCCGTCGTACCGATCCGTTGGGTCCTCATCCGCGATCCCGAGGCGCGCTTCCCGCCCCAGGCCCTGCTCTGCACTGATCCGACGCGCGAGCCCGCACAGATCGTAGGGTGGTTCGTGCGGCGCTGGACCATCGAGGTCACTTTCCAGGAAGCGCGTGCCCATCTTGGGGTCGAGACGCAGCGGCAGTGGTCCGATACGGCGATTGCCCGCACCACACCCTGCCTGCTCGCCCTGTTCTCGATCGTCACACTGCTGGCCGCACGCCTCTCGGCTCGCCAACGCCAACGCGTCGCGACGGCCGCGTGGTACTCCAAACCGCGCCCGACCTTCGCCGACGCTCTGGCCGCCGTGCGCTGTGCGATCTGGCGCGAGCGGACTTTGGCAACATCACTGCGCCGACGCGCCCGAACAAAACCCCGCTTCCGTTTGCCAGCGCCCTGGGCCTATGCGCTCTGCCACGCCGCATGAATGGCCAAAGTCGAGCTCAGAGCGCCTAACAAAACGCTGTCTGGGGCGTTGGAGAGGATGGCCAAACCGATCCTTCCCGACGCTCTGGCAGGAGATCGCTCCGCTTCTTCCCGCCGCCTGGGAGGCAGGTCTCTCATCGCATCGCGTCGCGCTGCGCCATCGCCGTGGCGGTCTTCGACTTCTGCATCGTCGCCTCGATCTGCTCGCGCTGGCGCTTGAACTCGGCGAGCAGCCGCCCGTCCAACTCGCGCCCGCGGGGCACGCGGATCTTCATCGGGTCGACGAAATGGCCGTTGATGATCACCTCGTAGTGCAGGTGCGCGCCGGTGGAGAGGCCGGTCGAGCCGACATAGCCGATCACCTGTCCCTGCCGCACCCGGACGCCGGCGGTGACCCCGCGGGCGAAACGGGACATGTGGTTGTAGGTCGTGACGTAGCCGTTGATGTGCTGGATCTCGACCCGCCGCCCGTAGCCGGAATCCCATTCCGCCTTGATGACCGTGCCGTTGCCGGCCGCCATGATCGGCGTGCCGATCGGGTTGGCCCAGTCGACGCCGGTGTGGAGCTTGGCATAGCCGAGGATCGGGTGGCGCCGATAGCCGAAGCCGGAGCGCATGATGCCGTCGGCGATCGGCTTGCGGATCAGAAACTTCTTCAGCGAGCGGCCCTGATCGTCGAGATAATCGATCGATCCGTCGTCCGGCGATTGGAAGCGGTAGACCTTGCGCCACTCGCCGCCGAGGTTGAGCGCGGCGTAGAGCAGTTCCGGCCGCTCGGCGGCGGCGGGGCCGGCCTCCTCGTCATAGGTGTAGAACAGGTCGATCCCGTCGCCCGCCGAGATGCGGCGCTGGAAGTCGAGGTCGTAGCTGAAGATCCGGACGATATCCTCGATCGTCGCGCGGGGCATCTCGTGGCGCGCGCCGGTCTCGTAGAGGCTCTGGTAGAGCCGCGGGCCGCTGCCCTGGTCCTCGTCGTCCTCGCCGTCCGGCGCATCGGCCTGGGTCTGCTCCCGCCCGCGGCCGCGCGACTCGTCCACCGGCGGCGCCACGGACACGAAGCTGCCGTGGTCGTTGATCGCCGCGATCGCCTGGACCCCGCTCTCGCCGAACAGCACCACCCGGGTCACCTGCCGCCCGTCGCCGGGCTTCGGGCCGGGCGCGATCTGCACCCGGAACTGCTGGCCCTCCGACAGGGCCGTCACCTTGGTCTTGCCGCCGAGCGCAGCCACGATGCCCGCGAGGGCGGCATCGGACGCCTGTCCCGTGGCCTTCAGCAAACCCTCGAGCGTCTCGCCGCGCTTGAGCGCGAGGTCACGCTCCTCGACGAGCGGAGCCTCGCCGGAGCGCAACTCCACCTTGGCGAGCTTCGTCACGTTCTCGGGGACGACGAGCACCTCGATCGACTTGAACGGGCTGTTGTCCTCGCCGAGCTTGCCCTTTCCGGTTCCGCCGTCGCTCCCGCCGCCGAAGCCGGTGAAGGCCGAGCCTTGCTGCAGGGTGCGCGAGAGCAGGATCTGCGGCGCGAGGGGGAGGGCGGTGCGGCGGCCGGCCTCCGCCGCGAGGCGCCGCTCCTCCTCGACCTGGGCCGTCACGTCGTCGTCCGACAGCGCCGGGGTGCCCGGTTCG
>JAQIIU010000002.1:1450000-1462500 GCA_036946625.1 Methylorubrum populi | reverse complement strand
GGTTCTGATCGACGTTCATGCCGAGGCCACCGCCCCCTGATACGGTCGAGCGGCTGCGGGCGTTGATCGTTCTGACGGGACGGCGTGCGCGGCTGCGAAATCAACGCCGATCCTAAAAAAGCCCCATGCCCGGGCGATGGCGAAATGCCCCGGCGAGGGTCGGTCTTGCCGAGCCCGACGCTTCGCGCGACACGCAAGACCATCATGCTCAAGACAGCCTTCGTCGCCGCGCGCGACCGTCAGCGCCTTTCGGAAATCGCTTCGGTCCTGATCGGCTTCGGGCTGACCAAGATCGTCGACCGGCTCGGGCTGCACAACATCCCGCTGATTCCCCGCCGCACGCCGCGGGTCGACGTCACGCGACTGTCGCAGCCGGAGCGGCTGCGCCGCGCCATCGAGACGCTGGGGCCGACCTTCATCAAGTTCGGCCAGATCCTGGCGAGCCGCCCGGATCTGCTCTCGCCAGTCTGGACCGACGAACTGGAGAAGCTGCACAGCCAAGTGAAGCCGGTGCCATGGGTGCAGATCGGGCCGCAACTCGAGGCCGATCTCGGTGCCCCGCCGGAGGAGGTCTTCGCCGAATTCGATCTCACCCCGATCGCTTCGGCCTCGATCGCCCAGGTGTACCGGGCGCGCCTCCATTCCGGCGAGGAGGTCGTGGTCAAGGTGCTGCGGCCGGGGCTGCGCAAGGTCATCGAGGCGGACCTGCGCCTGATGGCGCACGGCGCCCGCATCGTCGAGGCGGAATGGCCGGAAATGGCCCGCTACCAGCCTCAGGAGCAGATGCGTCATCTCGCCAACGGACTCAACGGCGAACTCGACCTGCTCAACGAAGCCCGTAACTGCGAGATGATCGCCGAGATTTTTTCGGGCCGCGACGACATCGTCATCCCGAAGATTTTCTGGGAGTGGTGCTCCGAGCGCGTGCTCGTGCAGGAGTTCATTCACGGGATCTCGCCGAACGACGCCGCCGCCCTCCGGGCGATCGATGCGGACAAGAAGGCATTGGCGCAGAAAGGGTGCGATGCCTTCCTGCGCATGGCGCTGATCGAGGGCGTGTTCCACGCCGATCCCCACCCCGGCAATCTGCTGGTGATGCCGGGCAACCGGATCGGCTTCATCGATTTCGGCATCGTCGGGCGCCTGTCGCAGAAGCGGCGCCAGCAACTGCTCGTCCTGATCGGCGCCATGCTCAAGCAGGACGTCGACGGGTTGATGGCGACGCTGCTCGACTGGACCGGTACCTCGAACCCGGACCTGACGAAGCTGGAGCAATCCGCCCAGAACTTCGTCCAGACGCACTCGGCGATCCCGCTCAACCTCGGCTTGGTGCTCACCGACTTCATGACCATGGCCCGCGAGAACGATCTCGCGATGCCGACCGATCTGGCGATCCTGTTCAAGGGGCTCGTCACCGCCGACGGCGTGATGCGCCAGCTCGACCCGAACTTCGACCTTTTCGCCGCCGCCGGCCCCACGGTGCGGGCGAGCATGCGCTCGCAGTTTTCCCTGCGCGGGCTGATGCGCAAGGCGGAGTCGCTCGGCACCGGCCTCTACGGTGCGGCCTCGGAGCTGCCGACACTGATCCACCTGATGCTGGTGCGCCTCAAGCAGGGGCGCGTCACCGTCGAGATCGAGCTCAAAGGCATGGACAAGCTCGTGCGCGGCATCGAGCGCGGCGCGGCGCGGGTCGCGGTCGGGCTCGTGGTGGCGGCCTTCGCCACGCAGCTCGCACCGCGGCTGATCGATCTCGGGACGCCGGCCTTCGTCATCATCGGGATGACGGTCGCGATGCTCGGCATCGGCTGGCTGGTCCTGCTGGGCCGCGACCGCTGATCCCGTTCTCCGCTCGATCGCGGCGGACGCCGGATCGGCGGGTTCCCGCGGCATCCGAGCGGGGTCCGGATCCGTCATCCCGACGGGATCGGGTCCGAGGCGTTCAGGGCCGCGCCAGATCGCTCGGCGCAACCCTTCGCCACTGGCCCCGGATCTCTCCGTGCGCCTCCAGCAGGGCCGACAGGGGCACGGCCGCCTGCGGCGGAAACGCGTAGAAGCGGTAGGCGGGGTCGCTCAGCGGCAGCAGGTCGTGGAGCGGGAACGGCTTCGGATCGAAGATCCCGAAGACCGGCAGGATGATCGTCCTGGCATGGGATAGCCACGCGGCAAGCCAGCCGAACGTGCTGACCGGCACGACGATGTTGGCGGCCGAGCGGATCGTCTGGAAGTCGATCAGGGCGTCCTGGTGCGGGATGAAATCCGCCTTCGGGAAGCGGTCCCTCAGAGCGCGGGTGTAGGGATTGTCGCCGAGTTGCCCGATGAAGACGGGGATCAACCCGGTCTCCTCGACGATGTCGGCGTAGAAGTCGACCGGGACGACGGTGTAGCCCGGATGGATGGCGTCGAGGATCTCCGCCCCCCGAACGGGGCAGAGGAGGACGTCGTCTCCGAGGGATCGCGTCTGAATATCGAAGCGCACGAAGAGTTTCCGGCACACATCCTTGGGCGGGAAGTACTCGATCCGCTCGCCGTAGCCCCGCCAGTTGAAGCGGGAGAAGATCCCGGTATCGGCGAGATAGGCGATCCGTTCGAAATCGACGTGCTGCTCGCTCCAGAGGATGCAGGCCTTGTCGGATTCGGATTGCGGGATTTCAGGATGAGAGATATTCCAGTAGGGCAGGTCGAAATTGGAGAGTTGCAGGTAGGGGATTCTGCTCTGGAGACTGCGCGCCACCATGTACTGCATCATCAGGTTGGCGTAGTGTGTCGGAATATCCTTGTGCAGAACGGCCGATCGCAGGTGCAACTTCGAAACTCCTCGATGCCTCGATCGGCAGATTCGATGGCTTTTGCTTGAGCGTGCCTCGTCACGATAGCGGGCGTCGGCGGTTGGCCGCAAGAATCACCGCATTCGCGCAACGGTGATGCGGCCGCCATGGCGGAGAGGAGCGGCCCGCCGCGAGGAGGGGCGGGGCCGCTGCGGTTCGTCAGGGTTGGTCGTCGCTTGTTTCCGGATCGGACCTCAGGCGCGCACGACGGGCTTGGCCTTGAGGGCGGCGGCCAGCGCCTTGAGCTGCCGGTCGAGATCGGCCAGTTCGTTCAGGGCGATGGTCTTGTGGCCCGCCTTGACCGCGCGCTCGATGTCGCTGACCTGCGAGGAGGCCATGCGCTTCAGTTCGGTCGCGAGTTGGTCCCTGGTCATCGGCGCTCCTTTCATCACCAGGCTCGATGGCCCGGTCATAGGGGTTTAGGCTTAACCGGGGGTTTTCTTCGCGCGCCCTCCCGTTCACCGTTCCAGCCCTCGATGCCGCCGGCCGATCCGTCGGCCCAGGGCCGGCGCCGCCTCGGCACCCACCATGGCGAGACCGATTCCGCTCAGGGTCGAGGCGGCGGGGAGTCCTTTGCGCGCGAGCCATCGATGCGGCCGGACGCATCGGTCCACGTTCCGAAAGAATTCAGAGGATCGGCTTGCCGCCGGTCACCGCCACCGTGGCCCCCGAGACGTAGCTCGACTCGTCGGAAGCGAGCATCACGTAGATCGGGGCGAGTTCCCTGGGCTGGCCCGGCCGCTTCATCGGCACCTGCGAGCCGAACTGCTTCACCTTCTCGGCCGGCATGGTCGAGGGGATCAGCGGCGTCCAGATCGGGCCTGGGGCGACGCAGTTCACGCGGATGCCCCGCTCCGCCAGCATCTGCGCGAGGCCGCCGGTATAGTTCTGGATCGCGCCCTTGGTGGTGGCGTAGGCGAGCAGTTGCGGGCTCGGCGCGTCGGCGTTGACCGAGGTGGTGTTGATGATGGCCGAGCCCTCGCCCATGTGCGGGAGCACGGCCTTGGTCAGGTAGAACATCGCGTGGATGTTCACGCGGAACGTCTTCTCCCACTCCTCGTCCGAGATCTCCTCCGGATCGGTGAAGGTCGCCTGATGGGCCGCGTTGTTGACGAGCACGTCGATCCGCCCGAACGCCTCGACCGCCCGCTCGACGATCCGCTTGCAGTGGGCCGCGTCACCGATGTTGCCCGGCACCAGCACGGCCTTGCGACCCGCCTCCTCGATCAGGCGGCGCGTCTCGGCGGCGTCCTCCTCCTCGTCGAGGTAGGAGACCAGCACGTCCGCGCCCTCCCGGGCGAAGGCGAGAGCCACGGCGCGGCCGATGCCGGAATCGGCGCCGGTGATGATGGCCTTCTTGCCTTCCAGGCGGCCGGAACCCTTGTAGCTCGTCTCGCCGTGGTCGGGTTTCGGGTCCATGGCGCGGGTCGAGCCGGGCATTGGCTGCGGCTGATCGGGGAAGGGGGGCTTGGGAAAGGATTCCATGGGCCGTACTCCGGTGCGGTGGGCTGTAAGGGGGTGCCCGGACAACCCGGCCGCGCGGGCGGGGTTCGACGGAAATTTCACCCGGGGCGTCGGTCTTGCGCCGGGTCTGAATGCGTTGATGGGGTCGCCCGGCTGCCGGTCGCTTGCGCGCCGCGGCTTGTGTCGGGAGAGAGGGAAGAGCGGATGCGGGCCGAGCGGGCGCTACGCCGTGCGGAGGAGGAAGCGGGCGCCGAGCGGCAGGAAACCGCCGTCGAGGAGACGCGCCGGGCCGACCGCGACACCAGCCGCATCCGCTGGCTGCGGGATCAGGTCACGCGGCTGCGCAAGCGCCTGCCGCTGCGCCGCCGCTTCTCCGGCGGCCTCGCGCACGGGGTGATGTCGGCGGTCGCGGCCATCGTCGCCTACCTGCCGACGCAGGTGCTCGGTCTGCGCGAGGGATTCTGGGCGGCGATCACCGCGGTCGCCGTCGCGCAGACCGAGTTCGGCGCGACCCGTTCCACCGCCCGCGACCAGTTCACCGGTGCCGCCATCGGCGGGCTCATCGGGCTCGCCGCCTATCTGTCCCTGGGCCCGTCCCTGCCGGTCTACGCGGCCACGGTGGTGCTCGCGATCCTGGCCTGCTGGCTCGTCAACGTCGCGAGCGCCTGCCGGCTGGCCGGGATCACCGCCACGATCATCCTGCTCGTGCCGCATCTCGGGCCGGTGGAAAGGATGGCGGGCTCGCGGGTGCTGGAGGTCGGCTGGGGGGTGTGCGTGGCGATCGGCACGGTCTGGCTCGTCACCCGCCTGAACCGGTGGCTCGGGATCAAGCTGTGATCCACGCTGCCTTCGCGGATGAGCGGCCGCCCGTAAGGCTTGGGCGAAGGAAACCCACTGCGGAGCCTCGCCCATCGGCGGCAGAAAATCGCGATGAACCCGATTCGGGCATCGTTCGACCCGCGGCGTCCATACGCAGCCGTCATCGACGTTCTTGAACCGGGTTGGACGCGCTCACGAAGAAGCCGCGTTCCCGCGCCCGTTTCAGCAGGCCGGGTCGATCTTGCCCGGATGAGACATGCCCGCCTCGAAGGTAAAGTTTTCCCCCGAGGCGAGCACTGCCTCGACGGCCTGCAAAGCCTGCTCCTGAGCACGCCGCGCACGCGCGCCGCGTTGCCTGTTGCGATGCGCAAGGCGAAGTCATCGGCGTCGATGTCGCTGCCAAGGTCGAGGCTTCGGCGCAGGCTCGACGCCCTCGACCGTCACCGGGCGCGGCTCGCCGAACCCTCCGCCTGACGGCCGCCGTAAGCCGGCATCGTCGAGTCGTCGCCGATCCGGGCATGTTCATGACCGGCCGCGCAGCCCGACAGGGATTGGCGCGCCCGCATCGGCATGCCCGAACTGCGAAGGTCGCGCCGTCCATCGTCCAACCGCTGATGTCGCAACCGACATATTGCGCGGCGATGCCGGCGGATGCTGACAAAGGCGCGATCTTGGCCCTACTCTCGTTTTCTTGGCACGCATCTTGAAAAGTTTTAAGGCTGAGCTTGCAACAGTCCGATGCCGAAAGAGCACAGATAGCGGAGCTTCTCCTCTATCGGCGCGTCATTTGTTCCACGAACGGTCGCGATTTGCCGGCAACCCTGCTATCGATTGCCGTCATATTCTCGCCTCTTGTTCGCGTAGAGTGCGGGCATCTCACAGATCGACGGTGCGGGGCGCGGGCGACGGCGCATCCGTGCGCTTGACCCTCGTCGCTGAGCTGGATGGTCCATGCCTAAATTCCCCCTCGCCGCTGCTCTGGCCGCCGCGCTCGTCTCGCCGGCCGTGGCCGGGGATTTCGACGGGACGTGGTCGGTGCAGCTCGTGACCGAAAGCGGGCTCTGCGAGGCTCGGTACACCTACGACCTCGCGGTGCGGGACGGACAGGTTCGTCCGATCACGACCGCATCCTCCGGTGGCACCACGGTGACCGGTCGCGTCGGCCCGGACGGCGGCGTCGGCCTGAACGTCGCGACGGCGGCCGCGAACGGCACCGCCTCGGGCCGGCTCCAGGCCCGCGCCGGGGCCGGGACGTGGCGCGTCTCCGGCGGGCTCTGTACCGGCCGTTGGACCGCCCGCCGCAACACGGTCCGGACCGCGCTCGCCGAGTAGGACGATCCGAGGTCACGAGTGAAGGACGGACCCGGGAAGGTCCGCCTTTTGTCGATCGAACGCGCGTCCGCGATCCGGACGCGCGTTGCTCGCGGTCACGCGCCGGCTTCGAGCCAGGCCCGCGCCTCGCCGAGGCGGGCGCGCTCGAACACCTTGATCTGCACCGGCGAGACGAAACCGAAGGTCTCGGCCACCGCCCGCAGCCAGGTCGCGTCGGTGACGAGCGCCACGTGGCTCACACCCTTCATCATCGAGATGCCGAAGCGCGGGTCCTTGAAGAAGGCCGCCGGCTCCATGCCCTCGAAGCTGCGGATGTCTTCCAAGAGCCTGAGCCGGCCGCCCTTGTCGAGGTCGGCCTTCATCGCGGCCATGACCGTGTTCATCTCCTCGTCCGTGATCTTCCCGTCTACGACGATCTCGGCGATGGCGGAATCGGGCTTCTTCTCGTAGGTCAGCAAGGCGCGGCGCTCCTCGAATGGAGCCGGGGCAGGAGGCTGACCGCAGGAGAGTGCGGGCGACCTCGGGCCGACGGCGAACGGACCCGATCATAAAAAGCTCTGCGGGTCCACGTCGATTGCGACCTTGAGGTTCCCCCTCGGCTTCGGTCCCCTGGCCAGCCAATCCCGCAGATAGCTCTGCACGTCGATGCCGCGCTCGGTCTTCACCAGCAGGCGGAAGCGCCAACGTCCGCGCACCAGGGCGAGCGGCGCCTCCGCCGGTCCGAGCACGCTGACGCCGGGCGGCGGATCGGCGACCCGCGCCAGCGCCTGACCGTGCGCCTCGGCCTTCTCCCGCTCCTCGGCGGAGACGATCAGCGCCGCGAGGCGTCCGAACGGCGGCAGCCCCGCCGCCTCGCGGGCATAGGTCTCTTCTTCGTAGAAGCGGTCGGCATCCCCCGAGAGCAGCGCGGCGATGACCGGATGCTCGGGCTGGTAGGTCTGCACCAGGGCGCGTCCCGGCCGCTCGCCGCGGCCGGCCCGGCCCGTCACCTGCTGCAGAAGCTGGAAGGTGCGCTCGGCCGCCCGCGGATCGCCGGAGGTCAGGCCGATATCGGCGTCGAGCACGCCGACGAGGGTCAGGTGCGGGAAATTGTGGCCCTTGGCCACGAGCTGCGTACCGATGACGATGTCGCACTCGCCCGCCGCCACCGTCTCCAGTTCCTGCCGCAGCCGCTCGGCGCCGCCGGGAAAGTCGCTCGACAGCACGACGATGCGTTGGTCGGGGAACAGCTCGGTCACCTCCTCGGCGATCCGCTCGACGCCGGGACCGCAGGGGGTGAGATGGTCGAAGGCACCGCACTCGGTGCAGGCCTCCGGCTTGCGCTCGGCGTAGCCGCACTGGTGGCAGACCAGCGCCCGGCGGAAT
This sequence comes from Methylorubrum populi, assembly GCA_036946625.1. Taxonomy (NCBI): domain Bacteria; kingdom Pseudomonadati; phylum Pseudomonadota; class Alphaproteobacteria; order Hyphomicrobiales; family Methylobacteriaceae; genus Methylorubrum; species Methylorubrum populi. Next base: position 1,454,695 of record JAQIIU010000002.1, on the reverse strand, counting down.
CGGTGCTCCACCAGCCAGGTCGAGCAGTTGCGGCACTGGTATCGGTGGCCGCAGGCGCGGCAGAGTGTGAGCGGCGCGTAGCCCCGGCGGTTGAGGAACAGCAGGGCCTGATCGCCCGCCGCCAGCGTGCTCTTGACCGCGTTCACCATCGGCGGTGACAGGAAGCGCCCGCGCTCCGGTTTGTCGAGGCGCATGTCGATGGCGGCGATGTCGGGCAGCGGACGCCCGCCGAAGCGGCCGGGCAGGGCGACGTGGCGGTAACGCCCGGTCGAGGCGTTGACCCGCGACTCGATCGAGGGCGTGGCCGAGGCGAGCACCACCGGGCAGCCCTCGATCTTGCCGCGCACCACCGCCATGTCGCGGGCGTGGTAGTGGACGCCGTCCTCCTGCTTGTAGGCGGTCTCGTGCTCCTCATCGACCACGATCAGGCCGAGATTTCTGAAGGGAAGGAACAGGGCCGAGCGGGCGCCGACCACCACCGAAACCTCGCCCGCGGCGACCCCCGCCCGCAGCCGCTCGCGGCGCCTGCCGCCGATGCCGGAATGCCAGGTGGCCGGCCGCACCCCGAAGCGCCCGGCGAAGCGGTCGAGGAACTGTGCGGTCAGCGCGATCTCCGGCATCAGCACCAGCGCCTGCCGGCCCTGCCGCACGCATTCGGCGACCGCCTCGAAATAAACCTCGGTCTTGCCCGAGCCGGTGACGCCTTCGAGGAGAATCGTACCAGCCCTCGACCCTCCCCCCGACGGATCCCGGGCTTGCCCGGGATCCGCAAGAGCTTGCCGGAGTCGAGCAGATTCGACTTGGGTAGGGGAGGGGGCCTGCGGAGCGGGCGGGTGAGGGGCGGGCTCCGCATCGTCCGGAAGCGGCGCTCCCCTCTCCCGACCCTCGATGACGCGAGGGCCATCCTCCCCCGCAGAGGGGGGAGGGAAAGATGGGGCGGCATTGGCGATCAACGCCCGCGCCGCCTCCGCCTGCGCCTCCGACAACGGCACCCGCGGATGGTCCGGGTCCGGCGGCAGTGCCACGGGTTCGGGCATCAGCGCGATCGTTTCCAGCGCGCCGTCGTCGATCAGCCCGTCGACGACGCCGAGCGACACGCCGGCCTCCTTGGCGAGCGCGCTCTTGCCGCGTACGGCGCCGTCGGCGGCGACCGCCATCACCTTGCCGCGGGCGACCGTCTGCCGGGCGGGCGGCCGGCCGGCGGTGCGCACGCCGATCCGCGGTGCCTCGTTGCGGGCGGTCTCGTCGGGCAGGCGCAGGGCCATGGCCAGCGCCGAGCCCTTCGGTGCCAGGGTGTAGCGGGCGAGCCAGTCGACCAGCTTGCGCAGTGAAGCCGAAAGCGGCGGCGTCTCGACCCGGCCCGTCACCGTCCGCAGGTTTGCGCCCGACGCCCGCTCGTCGAGACCCCAGACCACGCCGATGGTCTCGCGAGGCCCGAGCGGCACCTGCACGATGTCGCCCTCCGCGAGGTCGAGACCGGCCGGCACCGCGTAGCTGTAGGCGGTATCGAGCGCGAGCGGGATCAGGATGTCGGCGACGACGGGCATGGGCTCATGGGGGCTGCCTCTTGAATGTTCCATATATGTTCCAAGAGGACGAAGACAGCGGATTATCGGATGCGCATCAGAGCGCGCGCAACCGGAACGGCCGACAGGCTCACGACCGCCATCATCCAAAAACCCTTCGTGCCGAACCTGCCGTAGAGCGGCCCGGAGGCGAGTGTCATCAGCGCGGAGGCGAGGCCGAGCCCGAACGTGCCGTAGAGCGCCAGCGCCGTCGCCCGGCGACGATCCGGCACGAGCTCCGCGATCAGCCGCAGGCAGGCGAGATGCAGCAGTGCGAAGGTCAGCCCGTGCAGCGCCTGGATCGCGGCGAGGGCGGGCAGCCACGCGGTCTGCGCCTGCACGGACCAGCGCAGCGCGCCCGCGATTCCTGCGAGCGCCAGCGCCCGGGCAGGACCGACGTGCTCGATCAGCCGCGGCCCGAGCCACAGGAACACCGCGACTTCCGCCGCGACCGCCTCCGCCCAGAGCAGCCCGACCGTCCGCGGTCCGATGCCCGCGGCCTGCCAGACGATGACCGCGAAGGTGTCGTGCATGGCGTGCGCACCGATCACCAGCGCGGCGGCGAGCACGAGGCGGCGGAAGTGGGCATCCGCGGCGAGCGCGCCGAAGCCTCCGACCGGATCATCGTCCGGAGCAGTCGCGGAAGCCGCCCGGAGGCGCCGTGTCAGCGCCGCACCCGCCGCGAACAGAACCGCGCAGGCGAAAAGGCCCGCGCCGTGGCCGAAGGCGCCGACGAGATGGCCGGTCAGGATCGTGGTGGCGATGAAGGCGGCCGAGCCGGCGGCGCGGATGCGGCCATAGGCGCACCCGCCGTTCCCGGCCAGCGCCACCGCGTCCGCGAGAGGGGCGAGCGGCGCCGTGGCCGCGGCCTGCGCGAGCGCCGTCGCCAGCAACAGGGGAAAGCCCTGGCCGCCGAGGAAGGCCAGGGTCAGCGCTGCCGAGAGGGCGAACCCCGTGCCGAGAGACCGCCGCACGGTGCCGCGCCGGTCGGCTCGCCGCGCGACGAGCGGCCCGGCGGCGAGGCGCACCAGCATCGCTCCGGCGAGCAGCGTGCCGATCTCGCCAGCCGTAAGGCTCCGCGATTCCAGGAAGGCCGGCAGGAAGGGAGAGAGCGCACCGTACCCGCCGTAGAGGACGGCGTAGAGCAGGGGGAGGCTGGTGTCCGGTTCTCTTCCTTCGATCGCTCGCGGCCACGTCGTACCCCCGACACGCGGCTTCCCCCGGCCGCGAATCGGTACGACGATGCCAGGGATTGGCGGGCGGGTCGAAACGCGCCCGCCGCAACCCGACCCGTGGCCGTACGATCATGAGCGTGACCGAAGGCGTCCTCCTCCTGCACGGCATCGCCCGCCGAGCCGCTTCCCTGCGCCCGCTGGAGCGAAGGCTGGCGGCGGCGGGCTACGCCACGCTCAACCGCGATTATCCGGGCCGCCGCCTGGGGCTCGCGGCCATCGCCGAGAGTCTGGCGCCCGAAGTCGCGGCCTTCGGCGCCGACGTCAAGCGGCTCCACATCGTCACCCACTCCATGGGCGGCCTCGTCGCCCGCGTTCTCCTCACCCGGCACCGGCCGGCCCATCTCGGGCGCGTAGTGATGCTGGGGCCGCCGAACGGCGGCAGCGAGATCGCCGACGCCCTGCATCGGTTCGCCCTCTACCGCCGCTTCTTCGGCCCGGCCGGCACCGAACTCGTCACGGTGTGGAGCCCGGTCCAGGCCGCCCTCTTCGGCCCGGTCGATTACCCTCTCGGCATCATCGCCGGCAGCCGCAGCCTCTATCCGCTCGCCTCGCTGCTTCTCCCGGGGCCGAACGACGGCCGCGTCACCGTCGCGCGCACGCGTCTGGAGGGGATGACCGATCACGTCGCTCTGCCGGTGGCGCACCCGACGATGATGTGGAACAGGCGCGTGATCGGCCTGACCTTGCACTTCCTGCACGCGGGCCGTTTCCACCGCGACGAGGGAGGGCCGGATTTTCCTTGACCGGACCGGCTGCCCTGGACTTCAAACTGGTCTAAGGAGCGTGCTGCCGACGGTCGCACTCCGTGGCTCGTCGGCCGTGCGGGCGTTGTTCTGCCGCCCGTCTCGACGTGTCACCCGAGATAAAGGGGCCTCCATCGGCCATGAGCAGCCTCGACACCGCGCCCGGCGCCGCGACCCGCCCGCAATCGCAGCTCGTGACCGTGTTCGGCGGCTCCGGCTTCCTCGGGCGCCACGTGGTGCGGTCGCTGGCCAAGCGCGGCTACCGCATCCGCGTCGCCGTGCGCCGGCCCGACCTCGCCCTGTTCCTGCAGCCGCTCGGCAAGGTCGGCCAGATCGTCGCCGTGCAGGCCAACCTTCGCTACCCGGACTCGATCCGACGCGCCGTCGAGCATTCCGACATCGTCATCAACCTCGTCGGCATCCTGCAGGAAACGGGCAGTCAGCGTTTCTCGAAGCTTCAGACGGAAGGCGCCGGCGAGATCGCCCGGGCGGCGGCCGCGGTGGGCGCCACGCTGGTCCACGTCTCGGCGCTCGGCGCCGACGCGGACTCGCCCTCGCTCTACGCCCGCTCGAAGGCGCTCGGCGAGGCGGAGGTGCTGCGGGCCTGTCCCGACGCGGTGATCTTCCGCCCCTCGCTCATGTTCGGCCCCGGCGACGGCTTCTTCAACCGCTTCGCCTCGCTCGCGACCTTCCTGCCGGCCCTGCCGCTCGCCGGCGCGCAGACCCGCTTCCAGCCCGTCTTCGTCGGAGACGTCGCCGAAGCGGTGGCCCGCGCGGTCGACGGTCTCGTCCCCGGCGGTCGCGTCTATGAGCTCGGCGGGCCGGAGGTGAATACGCTCGAATACTTCGTGCGCTACATGCTGGAGGTGACGATGCGCCGCCGCGCGGTGCTCGACCTGCCGGAGCCGGCGGCGCGTCTCCAGGCGCGCCTGCTCGAGCTGATCGACACGTTGACCCTCGGGCTCCTGCCGGCCAACCTCAAGCTGACGCGCGATCAGGTCACCCTGCTCCAGACCGACAACGTGGTTTCGCAGGCGGCCAGAGCGGAGGGGCGGACCATCGAGGCGCTCGGCATCGCCCCGACCACGGTCGAAGCGGTCGTGCCGGGCTATCTCTGGACCTACCGCAAGGCGGGCCAGTTCGCGCAGGGGC
>JAQIIU010000002.1:1290000-1442500 GCA_036946625.1 Methylorubrum populi | reverse complement strand
GATCTCACGGAAAGCCTTTCCCGTTCGGCCCGTTGCCCGAGGAGATACGGGAGGGCACGGAGAAGCGGTCGGTTTCCGGCGCCGTGCTCCGACCGCGCTCGGCCTGCTGATCCTGCCACAGCGTGCCCGGCGGCGGGGCGCCGAGGCCGTCCGGCTTGTCGAGACCGTTATAGCCCGGCAACAGGGCGAAGCCGTAGCGCTCGTAGGGCATCGCGCCGGCGCCGTTGACGCGCCGCGCCACCAGGGGCGGGCGGGCCGTCGCCGGTTCGCGGGCGTAGCTTCCGGGCGCGGCCGGGTCCGCGAGCGCCCGCTGCAGCGAGGCCGGCGGGTAGCGTAAGGGGTTGTCGAGGGGCACCGCGAGGGGGAACTCGTTGCGCTGGACGGCCGGCGGCACCGTGTCGCCCTGGGCGCCGACCTTGGCCGCGTCCGGGCGGGGCACCCGGCCGTAGGAGGGCGCCTCGGGTTTCGGCTCGGGTTTCTCTGCCCGGGCCGGCGCGCGGGGGGGCGGCTGCGGTGTCGCGCAGGGCAGCGGCGGCCCGCCGGGATCCTCGCGGAACAGCATGTCGACGACCTTCGGGAACAGGCCGTCGTAGCGGTTGACGGTTTCGAGATAGGGGCGCTGGCGCTTGAGTCGCTGCAGGGTCAGGGCGTAGCCGAACACCGTGGCCTCGCTCGGCATCCAGGCGACGGCGCGCTGGAACCATTCGAGCGCCGTATCGAACTGGCAGGAATTGTAGGCGTACCATGCCAGTCCCTGCGCCCCCTCGCCGGAGCCGGTGGCGATCACGACCTTGGCGTAGCGCTCGATCCGGGCAGGCTCGATGAAGGGCGGGTTGGCCTGCGTCAGCTTGCGTTCGAGCACGTCGATGAACAGCAGCTCGTTGCCGACGAAGCGGTCGCGCCAAGCATAGGCCACCTCCTCCGCCTCGCGCAGCATGTTCAATTCGCGCAAGGTGTGGGCGAGGCCGTGGGCGACCATGGCGTCGCCGCCGCGGGCGATGGCGAGCTTGAACCACTCCAGCGCCTCCCGGAACTGGTGGCGCTTGTAGGCGTACCAGCCGAGCAGGCCGGTCTGGCCGGGATCGCCGCTCTTGCGGGCATAGGCCTGGAAGGCGGTGAGGTCGGCCAGCGTCGGCGTCTGGGCCGGCTCGTCGTGCAGGAAGGCGGCGATGCGCGCCCGGGTGATGTCGAGGCGGATCGCGTCGAACTCCGAGGCGCCTTCCGGACCCGACCGCCCCATGGCGATGAGCCGCTCGGCCTGATCCATCTTCAGGTGGCTCATCGCCTTCTGGATCGTGGCGAGCCGCGCGCCGGCATCGGCACTGCCGTCGAGGACGGACTTGTAGAGGTCGAAGGCGTCCTCGCCCGCGCCCGTCGCGGCGAGCGCGTCGGCGACGATCCAGACGCTCTCGACGTCGGACGGGTCGAGGGCGCCGGGATCGGCGCGGTAGAGGGCGACCACCTCGTCGGCGTTCTTGCCCGGGCCGTTCTTCTCCGCGGCGGCCTTGATGCCGTTGCGGAACTCAGCCCGGCGCAGCTTGCGCGCGAGTTCCTCCGAGGGCTGCCAGTTCGGTTCGAGCGAGCGGCGTGCGGCGATCGCCGCGCGCAGGTCCTGAAAGCGCCCGGCGGTGAAGAGATCCCACAGCGGCGCCTCCTCGGGCGGGCTCGGCTGCAGGGTTTCGAGGTCGGCAGGCTCGGTCCAGCCCGGATAGAGCCGCTTCAGCCGCGCGATCTCGGCCTTCATCCGCGCGGTCTGCTTCTGCGAGGCGTAGTAGCGCAGCGCGCTCTCGTCGACCATGCCGGGCGTGCCGCCGGTCTCGGGATCGACCACGATCGCGGGCGCACGGGTGCCGTCGCCGTAGACGACGCGCGGGGCCGGCTCGGGAGCGGCTTGCGCCCCGGCCTGGGCCAGGGCGATGCCGGAGCCCGCGAACAGGAGGCCGGCCGCGATCGCGAACGGCTTGGCGACGTCGCGTCGCCGCGCACCCTCTCGCCGGACAGGCGCGGTCGGCGGAGAACGCTCCGGGGGCGTCAGGACTTCATGCATGACGGATAGCGCATCCGGGCTGCGATCAGCGCGAGCAGGTGGAGGGTCGTCGGATAGTAGTTCTGATTGTCCTGCACCGTCCTTAAAGGTTCGGGAAAGGGCGTGCCGTCCGCGGCGCAGGCGGTGATCGCGGGGATCGCGGTGTAGCCCGGCTCGCTCAGCCACTCGACCGGCTGCCCGTCCCGCGTATCGACGATCGGCAGGCGCTCGCGCTCGATCCCGCCCCAGAGCGTCCTGAAGGGCGCGTAATCCTCCGGCCGGCCGATCCCGGCCCAGGCGAGGTAGAGCGGTACGCGGATCGCGTTGTAGGAGAACAGCGGCGGAAAGCCATCGGCCGGGCGCAAGCTGTCCTTGGCCGAGATCCACTCGGTCGGCAGGCTGCCCGGCCCGAAGCGGGATTGGCGCAGGAAGGCGAGGCCGCTGCGGATCAGCGAGGCCCAGTCGTATTCGGGGGCGACGATCGGCAGCCGCTGGAAGGCGGGGAAGACCCAGTAGGACAGGTTGATCAGCGGGCCGTCGGTGCGCTCGCGGGCCGAGAAGCCGGACACGGCGGGCAGCAGCACCGGCCCGTGCGGATCCTTGAACAGGATCGTCTTGCGGCCGAACTCGACGGCGATGCGGCGCGCGGCGGTGCGGTAGGACGGCTCGCCCCAGGCCTCCGCCGCCTCGGTCAGCGCCCAGGCGATCAGGATGTCGCCGTCGGTGGCGTTGTTCATGTCGGAGACTGCCGGCCGCTGGTCGGGTGCCCAGCGCCAGGCCGGCAACTCGTCGGAGCGCACCATCAGGTTGGCGCGGGTCCAGCCCCAGATCCGCTCGAAGGCGGCCCGGTCGCCGGCCGCGACCGCGAGCAGCATGCCGTAGCCCTGGCCCTCGCTGTGGCTGATCAGGCCGTTGGCGGTGTCGACGATCCGGCCCTGCTCGGTGACGAAGCGCCCCCGATAGGCGCGCCAGGCCGCCTCGTCGCCCAGCGTGTTGGCGAGCGCCGGGCCGGAATCGGTCCGCGCCGGGGTTTCGGGGCGCGGCGGGGTCGGCAGGGCTGTGGCAGGGGGCACGGTGGTGGCCTCCGTCTGCTGGGCCGGGGCGGGCGTGGCCGAAAGAGCCGCCAGGAGAACGGCGAGGCCGAAGGCGCGGGCAACCGCGCCGAGGCGCGGGCGGCGCGGGGCGCGCGCGGGTTCCATCAGGAATTCCTCCGGCCGAGCTGGCGCACGAGGCCGGTGGTGGCGAGGCCGAGGCACAGGGCCATCATCAGGGTCATGCCGACGTAGTAGGCGGGATTGAGGGAAAGCCACGCCGCCGCGACCAGGCGGAAGTTCGGCAGCGACCAGGAGCGCGTCTCGATCAGCGCGACGTGATCCGGCTCGACCGTGGTCAGGGTGCCGTCCGAGGCGTCGAGGAAGGCGGCGCGTCCGACGAGGCGGGTCCAGACCACCGGATCGACGAGGCAGGACACCGAGGCCTTGAGCATCGAGGCGTTCGGCGCGGTGACGAGCACGGTGCTGTCGCGCAGTTCGGTGCCGCCATTGCCCTCGGCGATGATCAGCGAGGCGCGGGGATTGACCGACACCGCGGCCGCCGGCCCCTCCGTCAGGCCCGTCACGCCGTCGCGCAGCCGCAGAGCCGAGTTCGCGAGCCGGGTCCAGCCCTCCCGCAGGACCGTGGGCACGAAGGCCGAGCCCGACAGGGTCTGGTCCCAGCGGGCCACGAGTTCCTCGTCGGTCTCCGATGCGCGGGCCGGGCCCGGTGCCGGCGCCGAGACCGATGCCGGCGCGGGAGCCGGGATCGCGACAGGGGCCGCAGCGGCCACGCTGACCGGCACGGCGGCGGGGGGCAGGGCGCAACGCATCGGCAGGTTGCGGCGCAGCCGGTCGAGGGTCAGCACGCCCTCGGCGCCGAACTGGCCGGGGGTCGCGACGGTCTCGGCGCGCCCCTCCCAGACGCGGCGGATCTCGTCGGGGTCGAGCCCCACCGTCTGGATCGTCACCGGGTTGAGGGCGCGGGCCGGCGCCACCACGAGGTTGGCGCCACCCTCCGCACGACCGGCATCGGGCGCGAGTTCGAAATCGATCACGCGCTTGGCGGCGATGGCGAGGCGGGCGGCCAGCGTCGCGGCGGCATCCGCGGTCTCGCGGTCGGCGACCGGCAGCACGAGGCGCGGGCGTGGGCCCGGCGCCGCGAAGGGGACGGCCCCTGCCTTGACCGCGGCGAGGTCGGGGGTGCGGACCGCCCGGGCGAGCGCCGGGATTTCGAGGCGGGTGCGGTCGAGGAAGAGGAAGCGCGGCTGGCGCGCCGCCGGAGAGAGGGTGTCGCAGACCTTGTCCGAGGCGTTCGGAAGCTGCGCGCTGATCTCGACGCTGTTCAGGCCCGGCCGCCACAGGCTCAGGGGCAAGGGAATTGCGTTGTCGTCGAACACCTCGCCCCGTGCATAGGGCAGCGGCACGCTCGCGGCGTTGCGGCCGTTGATGTCGACGACGATCTGGGCGCTCGAAGCGAGCCCCGCGGCATAGCCGCCGGCCAGATGCAGCATCGCCTTGCCGTAGTCGGCCGGGACGAAATCGGCGGGGAAGCGCAGCTCGATCCGGGTGCGCAGCAGGCGTCCGCTGAACTCGCGGGTCGCGACCCCGAGCCGCTCCAGTTCGAGCCGCTCGCCGCCCTGCACCTCGTAGCCGCGGATCAGGGGGGCGAGTGCGGCGCCGCGTTCCGTGCCGCCGGCGTCGCCCGTGGCGGCGAGCTGCGCGGTCGCCGCGCGGACGTCGTCGGGGCCGAGGCCGGTGACGACGAGCGTCGGCGCGCGGCTGCCCCGCGGCGGCAGCAGCGCGAGGCGCGGACCGGTGATCGGGCCGAGATCCTCGATGCCGTCCGTGCCGCGGATCTCGGCGGCGGTGCCGACGACGAGGTTGACGCCGTTGCGGCCGGCGAGCGGCGGCCCGAAGCCGACCGTGGGCCGGGCGAGGCGCCCGACCAGGGCCACCGCCTGCACGGCGCCGATCATGCGCTCCAGCCGCGGCAGGGTCGGCTTTTCGTTGAGCAGCACGCCGACGGGAAGCGCCCCGCTCTCGTCGGGCTCCAGGGCGGCGAGCGCCTTGAGGTCGAGGTCGGGCGCCGGGGGGACCACGAGCCCGGAGCGGGACGGGTCGATCTGCGTCCACAGTTCGTAGGTGGCGCCGGTCGAGCAATCGACCCGGTGGCGCTGGCTCGCGGTCAGGGTCACGGCGTTGTAGCCGGCCTTGAGGGTGCCCTCGGGGATCGCGAATTCCACGACCTTGACGGCGCCGGGCGCCTGGATCCGGGTCCAGCCGACCTTGGTGCCGTTGATCAGACCGGTGAGCTCCGAGAATTCCGGCGCCACCGAGATCGCCGAGAGATAGGAGACCCGCAGCCGCGCCGCGCCGCGCACCTGACCCTCGGTGAGGTAGACGGGGTATTGCAGCGTGTCCTCTTCCCCCGCGAGGCGGAAGCCGCGGGTGCCCGCCGGCAGGCGCCGGGCCGGGGCGATGGTGGCCTGGACCGGGGAGCGGCGCGCGGCGTCGGAGGCCTCGGGGGCCGGGGGGCGGGCCTGGACTTGCGGCTGGGCTTGCGTCGGAGCCGGGGCCTGCTTGCGCAGGGCGTCCCCGGTCGGGGGCACCGTCAGCCGCTCGGCCGGGCCGGTTCCGAGGAAGCTCTGCGCCCGGGCCGACGGGCTTCCCGTCAGGGCGCAGGCGAGCGTGAGGGCGAGGACGGCGCGTCCAATCCCGCCCGTGCGCGAAAAAGGCCGCGGCGCCGTCATCGTGCTCACGCCGTGCCCGCGCCGCGCCCGGTCTGTCCGCCGAGGGCGCGCTCGTTCTCGTAGTCGAGCATCATCCGCACCCAGTCGTTCGAGGCGCGGGCCGGGGCCTGCGCGGCAACCGGCTGCGCGGCGGCAGGTCGTGGGGGAGCTTGAGCCGGCACGGGCTCCCGCGGCCCCTGCGGCACGGCCCGATGCGCGAGGCCCGGCGTCGGGGTCGGGAGCAGCGGCTGGGGGAGGTCGGCTCCGGTCGGGGCCTGCTCCGGCGCGTCGTAGATCGGCGAGGTCCCATCGATCACCGGCGCCGCGGCCGGCCGCGCGTCGGCGGCGAGCGCGTAGCGTGCGGCGCGGAAGGGTTCGGAGAGCCCCCACCAGACGAATTGCAGGGTGCCGGTGAGGATGTCCTTGTGGCGCCGCCGCCGCATCTGGAAGCGCCGCATCGCCTCGGCGTCGCCGTACATCAGGCCGGCCAATGCGACGTAGTCCTGCGGCCGCAGCCGGCCGAAGCCGAGGCGGCCGAAGGCCTCGTCCCTGGCGCGGTCGATGCCCTCCAGGATGACCGGCAGAGCCCCGGCCGGCCGCGCTCCCGCCATCGGAACGACGTTGAGCGTGCCCGAAAGCTTGCGGGCGCCGCCCGCCGGGAGCAGGGCCGCCGGCAGCCGCACGGTGCAGGCCTCGGCCGAGACCCGCTCGATCGAAACGTCCACCGCCCGGCCGCCGAGGGTGAGCAGGCCGCGCCGGTTGATGGGAAGCGAGGGCGTGCGCTCCGACTGGCGGCGCTCGGCGCAGACGCCGAGCGCCGCGCCCGCGGTCAGCAGGTTGAAGAAGTTCCACAGGCCGACGACCAGCATCAGGTTGGTCACGCCCGGCTCGAACAGGTAGCGCCACGCCGCCACGGCGCAGCCGGTCGCCAGGAGCCCGTAGGCCGCGAAGAAGGGCAGCGAGGCCGACGAGAGATGGTTGTGGTCGAGACTGATGCCCTTGTCGGTGACGTTGAAGGTCGGTTTCCTCGGCGACCAGATCACCGAAACGATCGCCTTCGACAGGTAGAGGCCCTGAACGTATTCGTAGAGTTCCGAGACGAACGGCCAGCGGAACTTGCCGTAGACGTAGTTCTGCATCATCAGGTTGATGACGATGTAGGTCGCGGTATAGGCGATCGACTCATCGACGCTGGCGACAAAAATCTTCAGGTCGAAGAAGATGTGCAACAGCGGCGCGAACATGAAGATCAGCCGCGGGATCGGAAAGAACCAGAACGTCATGCTGGAGAGGTAGGCGACCTTCTGGATCGGCTTGAGCCCCTTCTGCAGCGCGGGGTTCTTCAGGAGCAGGATCTGGAACATGCCCTGGCACCAGCGCGAGCGCTGGCCGATGAAGGCCGAGAGCGTCTCGGGCTGCAGGCCGGCGATCAGGGGCTTGTCGACATAGGCGCTGGTCCAGCCGCGGGAATGCAGCTCGAAGGCGGTCTCGCAATCCTCGGTGATGGTGATGCCGGAAAACCCCCCGGCCTCGTCCAGCGCGGTGCGGCGCAGCAGGGCGGCGGAGCCGCAGAAGAACGAGCCGTTCCACTTGTCGAGCCCGCGCTGCGTCACCGCGTAGAACATCTCGTTCTCGGAGGGCATGCGCTCGAAGGTGCGCAGGTTGCGCTCGATCGGGTCCGGATTGAGGAAGGCGTGCGGGGTCTGGACGAGGAAGAGCCGCGGATCCTCCGCGAAGTAGCCGACGGTCTCGCTCAAGAAAGAGCGGAAGGGCACGTGGTCGGCGTCGAGCACGACGACGATCTCGCCGGTGGCGAAGGCGAGCCCGTTGTTGAGGTTGCCGGCCTTGGCGTGCGCGTTGCGCGCGCGGGTGAGGTAGCGGCAGCCGAGCTCCTCGGCCAGCGCCGTCAGGTCGCGCCGCCGGTCGCGTGCGGCCTTGGCCTTCTCCGGGTTGGGGTCGGCGCATTTCTGATCCGAGCCGCCGTCGTCGAGGAGCCAGACGGTGAGCTTCTCGGGCGGGTAGTTGATCTGGCGCGCCGCCGCCAGCGTCATCGCCAGGATCGCCGCATCCTCGTTGTAGCTCGGCACGAAGATGTCGACGGTGGGCAGTTCGGCGGCGCTCGCGGCCGGGGGCGCCCGGCGCCGGAGCGGGTCGGCGTTGATGACCAGGCTGACGAACAGGATGAAGACGCAGTACAGCTCGCCCGTGAGCAGCAGCAGGCCGAAGCCGAAGCTGACCGGATCGCCCGGCGAAGGCAGCGTGTCGGTGACCCGCCACAGGATGTAGCGGAGCACGACGAGGCTCCCGAGCGCCAGGAACACGAAGCGGGTGCGCGGCCCGTCGAGGAACAGCCACAGCACGATCATCGCCGCCATGGCGGCGAGGCTCATGGCGAGCTGGTTCTGTGTCCCGACCGGCTGGCTCAGCAGGACGAGGCCGGCGACCGTCGTCCCCATCCACGCCAGCCACCGCAGCGCACGTATCACACTCGCCACTCCCGCATCGTGAACAGGCCCACCACCAAAATACGACAATTTGCCGATGCGTTCACGAACCCAGCGCATCCCTCCTCGATCAGGGTTGATTTAGCACTGCGGCGTTTCGTGCTCTCGGCGGAAAGATTGCCGGGCCGGTTGAAAAATTCCGCACGAAAATAGCATTTGATGGGAACGGAAAGCCGTTCCGCGGCGACGGCGATCTTTCGGCTGAGATTCGACGACTTGCTGGCGGAACGGAAAGATCGCGCAAGATTTGGTGTGCCGGTTTCCGAAGACCCGCCGGGTTCCGATCCGCGATACGCCCATCGTCGTGCGTCCGCCGCGGGGCGGATCAGAAATTCGCCCGCGCCTCGATGCTCGAATAGTAGCCGGTGCCCTGGATGCGGTCGCGCACGTAGCCGGCGGCGAGCGACATCTGCACGGGGCCGAAGGTGAGGCCGGAGAGATGGGCGCCGAACCGGTACTGACGGAAGAAGTCGTCGCCGAGGAACAGCGCCTCCGGGCCGACATAGACCCCGTCGGCGACCATGTAGCCGACGCGGAAGCGGGAATAGTAGGCGTTGAACTTGGTCGAGTAGGAACCGTAGGCCGAGACCATGGTCCGGTCGGTCGGCGTGGCGTAGAAGTTGCCGGCGACCTTCAGGCCGATCCCGGTGCCGACGACCGGGTTGCCGGGATCGGAGATCGAGAGCTGGTTGCTGCGGACGTTGAAGCCGACATAGCCGGCGAGCGCCGCATCCCGCCAGATCCACTCGTAGCCGGCCAGCGCCGAGCCCTCCTGCTGGTAGCCGGTGACGCGGGCGCCCACCGCCTGGCCCGGATAGGAGTAGGTGCCGGCCGCGCCCTCGACGCGCACGCGCGCGCCGCTCACGGTCGGCGGGCTGCCCAGCGACGTGGTCACCGTCACCGAGCCGAAGGCCGAGCTGTTCGAGGTGACACTGGTCGAGCCGTCGACGGAAACCGCCCAACTGTCGTCCACCGCCTGCGCTTGCGCGCCGGTGTACCAGTCGACGCCGGCGGACGGGGCCGCGGCCGGCAGATCGGCCGCACCGGCCGGAACTGCGGCGATGGCCACCGCGAAGCCGAGGGCCTGCACGCCAAGATTCCCGGGAGTTCGCAGATGGTTGCGAGAAATCACACCCATTCGGTCCTCGGATACGCACACAATACGCACCGATTTATCCCGGCCCACGGTTAACAAGAGCCTCCCGAGATCGCGAAAAGCCGGTTTCGCCGCCGATCACATCTTGGGTGGTATCCGCAATGCTGGCGCAGACGCTTGCCTGCCGGTCGACGAATGGGCTCCGAAGGACGTGCCAGCCTCATCCGGCTTGCGTCGCGTTTCTGGATTGCTTCGCTTCGCTCGCAATGACGGAGAGGGTTGGCCCGCACCGTCATCGCGAGGCGAAGCCGAAGCAATTCAGGGCGCGACGGTGGCCGGTTTCACTTGCACCGTCCCGCTTTCACCGACAGCGGAAGAACGGCCTCACGCCGCCCGGGCCCGCAGGGACGCCGCGCTCAGCACCGCCGCGAGGTCGTCCGGGCGGAAGGGCTTGTCCAGTTGCAGGAATTGCCGCGCCGTGGCCGGCAGGTGCCCGTGCGGACTCGCCAGGACGATGCGGATCTCGGGGTGGCGCTCGACCACCGTGGCGGCGAGCTGAAGGCCGGTCATCACCGGCATCGACTGATCCGCGACCATGGCGTCGTAATCCGCGCGCTCGCTCAGGAGGGCGAGGGCGTGCTCGCCCGAGGCCGCCTGGACGACGTGGTGGCCGAGATCGGACAGCGCCTCGGCGACGCTGGCCCGGACGAGGCTGTCGCTCTCCACGAGGAGGACGCGCAAGGGGAACTGCCAGAGCGGGGCCTCCTCCGCCCGCCGCTCGGCCGCCTTGAGCCAGATCTCGGCGACGAAGGCCTCCTCGCCGGTCCCGTCCGAGACGAGGCGCCAGCCGGCGCCGGCCTCGGCGAGAAGCCGGGGCACCGCCTCCAGCGACCGCGGGGGGCGTGCTCGCGCCTCCGGGCCGGTCACCCGCTGTCCGCTGGCGACCAGCAGGCGCACATAGGCGCCCGGCGGCAGGCCGAACCCGGTCTCCGTCTCGGTCGCGTGCTCGGCGGCGCCGACCGCGAAGCCGTGCAGGCCGTGATCGCGGAAGTGGAAGGCGATGTTGAGCAGGACGATTTCGAGGACGCGCTCGGCGCACAGCACCCTGGGCAGGTCGCCGGGGACGCGGTTGACGACCGGCGTGCCCCGCAGGACGTTGGCCTGCATGAAGGCGAGGGTCGATTCGACGGCGGCGGCGACGTCGCTCTCGGCCAGCACGTCGCCCTCGCCGCGCACGAGGTTGAGCATCCGCCGGGTCAGGGCGGCCCCGCGCAGGGCGCCGGCCTGGGCCGCCTCGACGAGGCGGGCCTGCTCGGGCTCCAGGCCGTGGCGGCGGCGCAGGCTGCCGAGATTGGCGAGCACGATGGTCAGCACGTCGTTGAAGTCGTGGACGATGCCGTCGGTGACGCGGCGCAGGACGGTGTTGCGCCGCCGCTCGTTCAGCCCCGAGGGCGTCTCCGACAGGCCGTCCTCGATCGTCCGGCTCAGCGCGTGGATGCGGCTGCCGTCCCCGGGTTGCCGCAGGAAGCGCACCAGCACCCGCCGCTCCGCCTCGGGGATCGGTTCGGCACCGTCGGCGCGGGCGCGCAGCACCACGTCGTGCGGCCCGTCCGCCGCGCGCGCCGCCTTCAGGGTGAGGTCGAGGAGGGCATGGTCCTCCGGCTCGAACCATTCGGCCAGGTCGGCGAGATCGGTGGCGTGGTCGGCGGCGACCGTCGTGCCGGTGCTGTCGGAATCCGACCAGACCACTTGGCGCGTCTCCGGATCGATCTCCCAGCAGGTCCAGCCGGACATGCTCTCGAAGGTCCGGAGCCGGCCCTTGATGCGGTCGAGGCCGGTGCCCGCGAGCATCAGGGCCGCGTCGTTGCTCTGGCAGCGGCCGGCCACCGCCTCGGTCAGGGCCGCGATCTCGCGCACCGGCGAGGAAGCGGCCTCGCCGGGTTCCGCCGAACCGTCGGCCAGGCGTTGCAGCGGCTGCGCGGCGCGTCCGCCCAGCGCGTAGCCGAGACCGGCGGCCACGCCGACCACGGCGAGCGCGAGCGCCACCCAGCGTCCGTCCAGGCGCGGGCCCGCTGCCGCGGCCGGCGGCGCGTAGGCGGTCACGACCCAGCCGGGGCTGCCCAGTTCGCGCCCGCCGCGGACGGGGACCGAGGCCGCGCCGTGCGCGCCCTCCGGCGCGGACGGCGTGCCCGCGAGCACCCGCCCGTCGGCGCCGCTCACCGTGAAGACGACCGCCTCGGGCAGGTCGAGCGCCTGTCGCACCCGGTCGCCGATATCGATGAGGAAAGCGGGGCTGGCACGAAGCTGGATCCGGTCGGAGCGGCCCGGCGTCCCGAGCGAGAGGATGATGTCGAGGGGCGCCGCCTCGTCGCCGCCGTTGGTGGCGACCACGACCTCGGCGTTGCGCGCCCGGGCGAACCAGGGCTGGCGCGCGACGCTGCCGCCCGGCCGGCGCCAGTCCGCGGCGGCCCGCACGCTCCCGTCCGGGCCGATCAGGGCGGCATCGTGATAGCGCGGGCCGAGCGTGATCCATTGCTGGAGCAGGCTCGAGCGCTCGGCGTCGGCGAGCGCCGGATCGTTCGGGCGCAGCAGCAGCGCGGCGCCGCGCGCATCCGCGACGCTGGCATGCAGCTCCGCGTCGATGCCCTCGGCCACGGCGCGCGCGCCTGCCAGCACGGAACGCCGCGCCCCGTCCGCGGCCGGGCCGGCACCGAGCACGGCGGCCCCGATCCAGGCGAGCAGGAGCGCCGCCGCCGCGATCAGGGCGAGCTGGGCCGCGTTCAGCACCTTGAGCGAGATCCGGACGGAATCCAGCATATGGGGGCTCCGCCGGCACGGCTTGCCGGCCGCAGGATACCGGGATCGGTGGTCCTGCCCTCAAGACGAGGGGGTGAGGCGCTTAAGGGCCGGTTAACGCTGGCGGCATTCGCCGCCCGTCGCCCACGGTGCGGTGCGCGATCGCGCAAAGATCTGTCGCGCCCCCTTGGTTCGGCGAATCCTCCGCGAACACACGTTTCGAGGGATTTGTGGCTTTTGTGGCATGCGCCTTGCCAGGAAGCCCTTGCCGGCCGCGAAGGCCGGTGACGGTTGTCCCTACGGGAAAGATCCCATCGGACGGGATCGGCCCCGACGTCTTCAAAGTGTGTGGAGCGTGAGATCGAGATGAACGCAATGGCCCTTTCCGCCGCCGCCCCCGACGCGGCCGAGGATGCGCTGGCGGTGCAACCGATCGAGATGACGGTCGAGGATGTCCAGCGCGCGTTTGCCGGGGGCAGCGTGACGGCGGAAGCGCTGGCAAAGGCCTTCCTGGCGCGGATCGAGACCTACAACCCGCGCTACAAGGCGCTGATCGTGATGAACCCGCAGGCCCTCGACGATGCCCGCGCCATCGACGCCCGCCGCGCGGCGGGCGAAAAGCTGGGTCCGCTCGCCGGCGTGCCCGTCGTCATCAAGGACACGATGGACATGGCCGGCCTGCCGAGCACCGGCGGCTGGCACTTCCTCAGCGCCGAGGCCGGCGGCGTCGACCTGATCCCGGCGACCGACGCCCCGGTGACGGCGCGGATGCGCGCGGCCGGCTGCGTCATCCTCGGCAAGACCAACGTGCCGGTGCTGAGCCATACCGGCAGCCACGCCAACGACAGTTGGGCCGGGCCCACCCTCAACCCGGCCGCGCCCGACCGGATTCCCGGCGGTTCCAGCGCCGGCACCGCCACGGCGGTGGCCGCGAGCCTCGCCGTCCTCGGGCTGGCCGAGGAGACCGGCGGCTCGATCCAGAACCCGGCTTCGGCACAGGGGCTGGTGGGCATCAAGCCGAGCTTCGCCCTGGTGCCGAATGCCGGCGTGATGCCGCTCGCCGGCAGCACCCGCGACGTGGTCGGGCCGATCGCCCGCTGCGTGCGCGACGCCGCGCTCACCCTCGACGTGCTGGCCGGCTATACCGCCGCCGACCCGAAGACCGTGGCCGGCATCGGCAAGCGCCCGGCGGGCGGCTACGCGGCGGGGCTCGATGCGGGCGCGCTGGCCGGCAAGCGCCTCGGCCTGTACGGGCCCGGCTGGCGCGACCTGCCGCTCTCGCAGGAGGCCGCCGCCCTCTACGCCCGCGTGCAAGCCGAGCTCGAGGCGGCCGGCGCGACCCTGGTGGCCGATCCCTTCGCCGGCACCGGTTTCGCCGCCATCGCCGAGCCGACCCCGGGCCTCGTCTACTTCGACGCCCGCGGCTTCGAATCCGCGCCTCACGACCTCCAGCTCTACCTGGAGCGGATGGGGCCGGACGTGGCGATCGGGAGCTTCGCCGCCTTCGCGGAAGCCACCAAGGCGGAGGACGCGTTCGCCCCCGGTGGCGTGCTGCACCCGATCACCAACCTGCGCGGGCTCGCCGCCTGCCTCGCCGATCCGGCGATCCCGCCCGACCTCTCCGACTTCCTCGCCGCCCGCGAGGCCTATCTCACGCTGTTCGACCGGGTGATGACGGAGCAGGGGCTCGACGCCCTGGTGTTTCCGCAGATGCGGGCCGAACTGCCGCCGCTGCACGGGCCCGGCACCCTCTTGGAGACCACGGTCTGCGAGATCAACATCGCGGGGCTGCCCGGGGTGACGCTGCCGGCGGGCGCCTACGCCTCCGGCTCGCCGTTCAACCTGATCTTCGTCGGGCGGATGTGGAGCGAGGGCGCCCTCCTCGCCTACGCCTACGCCTACGAGCAGGCGACGCGTCACCGCCGCGCTCCGACCCTCGACGCCTGATTCTTCGCAGTCGGGACGTAAGACCAAGCGGCGCCGATCCCGACCATCGGTCGGGATCGGCGCATCCGGCGGATGGCCGCCGCCCCCAAACCGCATCCCTTGGCGCGGGGGCAGCCGACGATGCGTGATCCTCATCGCCGACTGGTATAAGCCCGCCCGGCTCCCTCCCACGGGACCGTGCGGTCTTGCTCCGCGATGCCGACCCTGTGCACGCGCCGAAATTGTACGCGACCGTTCCGCGGCCGCGGCGCTATCCTGGCCAGCGAACGGGGCCGGGGCCGGGATGCTGACCGATCATCGCCACGAGGAGATCCTCTCGCAGCTCGCGCAGACGGGGCGCGTCGGCGTCACCAGCGTCGCCGCCGCCCTGGCGGTCTCCGACGAGACGATCCGGCGCGACCTGAAGATGCTGGAGGAGCGCGGGCTGTTGCGGCGCATCCACGGCGGCGCGGTGCTGCCGCGCCTCGATCAGGAGCGCCCGCTGGTCGAGCGCAGCCAGCTCAACAGCCGCGAGAAGGGGCGCGTCGCGGCGCTGGCCGAGGGGCTGGTGGAGGACGGCATGTCGATCTTCATCGACACCGGCACCACGACGCTCGCCCTCGCCCGGCGGCTCACCACCCGCAAGCTCACGGTGACGACGAACTCGATCGACATCGCCCTGCTGCTCGCCGACAGCCCGGCCCGGGTGAACCTGACGCCGGGCACGCTGCGGCCGAAGGACAACGCGCTGGTCGGCTACGACACCGTGGATTACGCCCGGCGCCACTTCTTCGATCTCGCGCTGATGGGCATCGCGGCGTGCGACCTCGCGCAGGGCTGGATGGACTACGAGGAGCACGAATCCGTCCTGCGCCGGGCGCTGCGAGGGCAGACCCGGCGGTCGGTGCTGCTCGCCGATTCCCGCAAGTTCGGGCGCCAGGCCAACCTCCAGACCTTCGACCTCGCCGCGCCGGTCACCGTGGTGACCGACCGGCCGCCGCCGGAGCCCTTCGCCGACCGCTTCGCCCGGCACGCCATCGATGTCGTCTTTGGCTGAGTTCATCGGGAGGGCAGCGTGAGCGGATCGATGCGTGAAGACCTCGTCGCCTTCGCCCTGAAGCTGGCCGACCTCGCCCGTCCGCTGGCACGGGCGCATTTCCGCACGCCGCTCGCGGTCGAGGCCAAGGCCGATGCGAGCCCGGTGACCCGGGCCGACCGCGGCATCGAGGCGCTGCTGCGCGCCGAGATCCGTCGGACCTATCCCGGCCACGGCATCCTCGGCGAGGAGGAGGGCGGCGACCTTGCCGCGGAGCACACCTGGGTGCTCGACCCGATCGACGGCACCAAGAGCTTCGTGGCCGGCCTGCCGCTGTTCGGCACCCTGATCGCGCTGGCGGAGGCCGGGCGCCCGGTGCTCGGCGTCATCGACATGCCGATCCTGAACGAGCGCTGGCACGGCACGGGCGGCCGGGCGTGGTTCGAGGGAACGCCGATCCGCACCAGCACCCGCGGCCTGCCCGAGGCGCGCCTTTTCGTCACCTCGCCCGACCGCTTCAAGGGCGCGCAAGCGGAGGCCGTCGCGGCCCTGACCGACGCGGTGGCCCTGCGCCGCCACGGCGGCGATTGCTACGCCTACGCCCTGCTCGCCTCGGGCCATTGCGACCTCGTGCTCGGGGCGGGACTCGCGGTCTACGACGTGTTCGCGCTGATTCCGGTGATCCAGGGAGCGGGCGGGGTCATCAGCGACTGGCAGGGCCGCCCGCTCACCCCCGATTTCGACGGCCGCGTCGTGGCCGCCGCCAACCCGGGGCTGCATCGAGCCGCGCTGGAGCGGCTCGGCGGATAGGCGGCAGGCTTCAGCCGCCCCGGCGGAACAGAAACACCTGCCGCCCCTCGCCCGCCAGCGCCGCGGCGCCCTAGCGCCCGCAGATCCAGTCGCGCACCATCGCGGCGGCGGGGGAGACGGCCGGGATCGGTGTGATGCCTACGAAGAACGGTCCGTAGACCGCCCATTGTGCCGGCTTGCTGTGGTAGAGATCGCGCGTCGTCATCTGCGGGTGAGACTCTTGTGACGGGCAGGAGGGTGAAGCCGACGGGCTTCACCGGCGGCCTTTGGCGACGGCGAAGAGACCGCGCGGGCGGAAGCGCAGGAACACGACGATCCGCACGTAGAGGAGGAAGCGGGCGAAGGTGTCGCTGGTGACGAAGGCGAAGACCGACTGGAGTTCGCCCGTCAGCCCCGCCGCCGCGACGCTGCCCATCAGCGTATCGCCGCCGACCACCACCACGAGGAAGGCCTGCACCACGTAGGCCGTGCCCATGGTCGGCAGCACGGTCACGAGCACGCCGAACAGCGAGCCGGCCACACCCCGGCGAGGCCCGCGCCCAGCGCGAAAGTCGTCATGTAGACCCGGTCGGCGTTGACGCCGAAGGACGCGACCATCTCCTTGTTCTGCATCACCGCGCGCACCTGCATGCCGAAGCGGGGGCGGTAGAACAGCCAGGCGGTCGCCGCGACGATGAGCGCGGTGATGGGGAGCATCACGAGGCGGAACACCGACAGGCTGGCGAAGCCCACCTCGACGTTGCTCTGGAAGATCTCGGGCACGGCGATGTATTTTCGTGTCCGAGCCGAAGATCAGCCGCACGCCCTGCATCAGCACCAGCGACACGCCCCAGGTGGCGAGCAGGGTGTCGAGCGGACGGTTGTAGAGGCAGCGGATCAGCCCGCGCTCGATGATGAGCCCGAACAGCGCCACCACGGCGGAGGCGGGCAGGCAGAGCAGGAACGGCAGGCCGAGGGAGGATTTGCAGGGCTAGGAGGTGTAGGCGCCCAGCAGCCTCGAAGCACGCCGCGACGCCTCTCCCGGAAGACCGGTGTCCGTGGGATCGACCGTTCCGGGGGACTCAAGGCCGAGCTTTCGCTCGGCGCCTCAGCATGAGGAGCGCTGAGTCTGCCAAACCCGCTCACTCAAACAGGCCCTCAGGCGCGCCGGTCGCGCGCCTCTTCCAGATGACGCAGGAAGGCGGCGGCTCGGCTGCCGCGCGCGACCGCGTCGTCGCCGCCCCGGCGCAGGACGATGCGCCCGTCGCGCACCGTGATCCCGTCCGAGACCGGGATCACCGGTGCGGTCCTGTCCGGATGGAAATCGGCGGCGATGCCCTGCGGGCCGCCGCTGAGGCGAACGATGCCGAGACCGAGGCATCCGGTCCGCAGGCCGGCGAGGGTGAACAGCGCCTCCACCGCCTCCGGCAACGGTCCGAAGCGGTCCTCGATCTCGTCGCGCAGGGCATCGATCTCCTCCGCGGCGCGCAGGCGCAGCAGGCGGGTGTAGAGGCTCAGGCGGATCTCGGGCTCGGGGATGTAGTCCACCGGCACCCGACCGCTCAGGCCGATGCGCACCTCCGGGCTCCAATCCTCGGCCGCCTCGCCCTTGGCCGCGCGGAGCGCCAGTTGCAGCAGGTGCTGGTAGAGGCCGAGGCCGACGAGCTTGACGTGGCCGGCCTGGGCGTCGCCGACGAGATCGCCCGCGCCGCGTAGGTCGAGGTCGCGCGCGGAGATGGCGAAGCCCGCCCCCAGCCGGTCGAGCGCCTCCAGCGTGCGCAGCCGCTTCTCGGTGGAGGCGCTGAGCGGCTTCTCGGGATGCCCGAACAGGTACACGACGCCGCGCCGCTGCCCGCGCCCGACCCGGCCGCGCAACTGGTGCAACTGCGCGAGGCCGAACCGCTCCGCGTCCCAGACCAGCATCGTGTTGGCCCGCGGCACGTCGAGCCCGCTCTCGATGATGCTGGTGGCGAGCAGCACGTCGCCCTCCCCGTCGGCGAAGCGCACCATCGCGTCGTCCATCTCGGCCGGCTTCATGTCGCCGTGCGCCGTGACGAGGCCGAGCCCCGGCACGAGGTCGCGCAGGCGTTTCGCCATCGGCGCGATGTCCTCGATCCGGGGACAGACGACGAAGCTCTGCCCCCCGCGGCGGTGCTCGCGGGTCAGGGCCGCGGCGAGCCTCTCGGCCTCGAACGGCGCGATCACCGTGCGGATCGGCTGGCGCACCGCCGGGGGCGTGGCGATCACGCTGAGGCTCTGCAGCCCGACCATCGCCGCCTGGAGCGTGCGCGGGATCGGCGTCGCGCTCAAGGTGAGGATGTGGGCATCCCCCGCCGCCTTGCGCAGGCTCGCCTTGGTCTTGGCGCCGAAGCGCTGCTCCTCGTCGATGATGGCGAGACCGAGATCGTGGAACGCGACGCCGCGCCCGGCCAGCGCCTGGGTGCCGACCACGAGGCGCACGCGGCCCTCGGCCAGCCCCTGCTTGACCCGCTTGGCCTCGGCGGGGGGAACGAGGCGCGACAGGTGCGCCACCTCGATGCCGAAACGGGCAAAGCGCCGCCGGAAGGTCTCGACATGCTGGCGCACCAGCACCGTGGTCGGCGCCATGACCGCGACCTGCCGCCCGGCGAACACCGCCGCGGCGGCGGCCCGCAGGGCCACCTCGGTCTTGCCGAAGCCGACATCGCCGCAGACCAGCCGGTCCATCGGCGCCTCGCGGGCGAGATCGGCCAGGGTCTCCTCGACCGCCCGGGCCTGATCGCCGGTGAGCGGGAAGCCGAAGCCGGCGGCGAACCGCTCCATTTCGCGCTCCGGGGACGCGATCCGCGGCGCGTGCGCGCTCCGGCGCTGCTGCGCGGCCTGGAGCATCGCCCGGGCCGTCTTGGCCAAGGTCGCTTCGGCCTCCAGGCGGCGCCGGCCCCAGGTGCCGCCGTCGAGGCGGTCGAGGGTGACGGCCTCGGCCTCCGAGCCGTAGCGCCAGATCCGGTCGGCCTGGGTCACCGGCACCATCAGGATGGCGTCGTCGGCAAAGCGCAGGCGTAAGGAATCCTCCTCGCCCCCGTCCCCGGTCGCGATCGCCTCCAGCCCCTCGAACAGGCACAGGCCGTGATCGCGGTCGATCGCGACGTCGCCGACCCGCAGTTCGACCTCGCCGATCGGCAGCACCGCCGCGCGCCGCCGCGTGCCCGCGCCGAGAGGCCCGAGCAGGTCGGCGGCAGCGATCACCGTCGCGCCGATCTCCGGCACGCGAAAGCCGGCCTCGACCGGTGCCTCGATCGCCAGCATCGCCCCGGGCTCCGCCGCGACGACCTCGGCCCAGGCATCGATCAGGCGGACGGTCCGCTCCTCGATCCGTGCCGCCGCGCGCACGAGACGGCGCAGCGGCGCCTTCGGGCCGGCGAGCACGACCCGCTCGCCGGACTTGAGCGCCGCGCGCAGGGCCTTGGCGAAGGCGGTCTCGGGCCGCCGCTCGCGGGCGAAGGACGGCAGGGCGACGCGCTCGGCCTCCGCGCCGGTGGCCGCGGCGAGGCCGCGGGCCTTCAGCAGATCCGCCCAGGCGTCCGGCGCGAGGTAGAGACCCGACGCCGGGTCTCGGTCCGCGGACGCGCTCGCCTCGCGGCCCTCGGCGATCTGCTCGAAGAAGGCGGCGGCGCGCTCCTCCACCCCGGCCTCGACCACGAGGCGCGCTTCGGGCACGTAGTCGAGCAGGCCCACGAGGGTGGGGTAGAGGCGGGCGAGACGGTGCTCCTGGCCGGTGAAGGGCTCCAGAGCGACCTCCGAATCCGGCGCCAGGACGATCTCGGTGGCGGGATCGATCACCAGCCGGTCGGTCTCGACGCGGGAGCGCTGCGACACCGGATCGTAGGAGCGGATCGCGGTGATGCGGGCGCCGTCGTGCTCGACCCGGCAGGGCAGGGGGGCGGCGGCCGGAAACACGTCGATGGTCCGGCCCCGGACCGCGACCTCGCCCGGCTCGTCGACCCGGTCGTCGAGGATGTAGCCGAGCCGCCGCAACTGCGCCGTGAGCGCCTGCGGATCGAGGGCATCGCCGACGCGCAGCTCGACATGGGCCGGCCCCCAGGTCTCCGGCGGCGGCACGCGCTGCAGGAGGGCGGGCGCGGTGGTGAGCACGAGATCCGGCAGCGCCTCGCCGTCGGTGAGCCAGCGCAGCGCGCCGGTGCGCGCGCCCATGACACCGCGCGACGGGGAAGCGCGGTCGTAGGGCAGGCAATCCCATTCGGGATAGACCGCCACCGTCCGCTCCGGCGCCAGCGCCCGCACCACGGCGGCGATCTCGTCGAGCCGCCGCCCGTCGCGCGCCACGTGGACCAGCGGCCGCGCGGCTTGCGCGAAGCCGAGCAGCGAGACCGCCAGGGCGCCCGTCGGGACCAGCGGGGCGGCGCCCGGGTCCCGGGTCGCATCCCGATCGGCGCGGGGCTTGGCAGTTCGAGGCGTCGTCCTGGGCTTGGCCATCGATGGTCCGTTGCGCGGGTTCCGGGTCGGCTTCCGGCAACGCCGCGCGGGCCGTCGCGGGTTCCGCCGCCGCGGCGCGATCCCCAGGCTTCCCCGGACTGACCGAGACACGGTCGGCGTCGCACATCCGAGGATTGCGGCGCTCATCCAGCCCGTCCTCAACCTATGTGGGTGAGGTCCCGCGCGGCGCGCGGCAGAGACACCCTCGATCCGGGCCGGCGGCGAAGCGCCGACAGGCTCGCGGAAGCAGACGGATCCGATGGACGTGGCGGTCGAGATCACCTTCGAGCAGATCCGGGAGCGCGCCTACGAGCTGTGGGAGCGCCATCACCGGCCGGACGGCTTCGAGATCGAGCTCTGGCTCATGGCCGAGCGGGAACTCAGGGCGGAGCGTGAGCGGAAGCCGGCTCCGGCCCCGCGCTCCGGACCGACGATGGCGCGGGATGATCCGATGCCATCTCCCGCCGACGATGCGCCCGATCCGTCCTGACGGCTTGCCGTGTTGACCCGAGTCCGGCGCCCAGGCGGGCTGGACGGAAAGCGCGCCCGCACCGCGTGCGCGCCCGGGCCCCTTTGCCGATAAAACGCGAGATGCGGATGAAAGAACTCCGTAGAACGGAGTCGATGCTGCGGCAGATCGGGCGTGAGGACTGGAACGTTCAGGAACTTCCGTCGCGGATAAGCGTCAACGATCATTCATGGAAGGAAAGTCCCTCGCCTTGGCCGCCTCGCCGACCCTTGTTCTCGACTCGACCCGCTGCCACCTCGGTGAGGGGCCGAGCTACGATCCGGCGACCGACACCGCTTGGTGGGTCGATATCCTCGAATCGCGCCTGTTCGAATGTCCTTTGGGCGAAGGCGCCGATGCCGTTCGGACCGGTGCCGTTCGGACCCATGCGCTGCCCTTCATGGCGAGCGACGTCGCCGCGATCGATTCCGGCCGGCACCTGCTCTCGGCCGACGACGGGCTCTACGTCCGCACGATCGCCGACGGACGCCTGAGCCTGCTCTGCCCGCTGGAGGCGGAGGATGCGGGGACCCGCTCCAACGACGGCCGGGTCCACCCCAGCGGCGCCCTGTGGATCAGCACCATGGGCCGGGACGCCGAGACCGGGCGCGGCGCGATCTACCACGTCGCCGGCACGCGGGTGACGCGGCTGTTTGCCGGTCTCTCGATTCCCAACGGCATCGCCTTCTCGCCCGACGGCGCGACCGGCTACTTCGTCGATACCGACGAAGGCGTGCTGCGGCGCGTCGCCCTCGACCCCGCCACCGGCTTGGCCGTCGCCGAGCCCGAGACCCATTACGACCATCGCGGCGGCGAGGGCGGGATCGACGGCGCGGCGGTGGATGCGGAGGGGCTGATCTGGACCGCCCGCTTCGGCGCGGCCTGCCTCGACGCCTACAGCCCCACGGGCGAGCGGGTGCGCACCGTGCCCGTCCCGGCGCGCCAGCCGACCTGCCCGACCTTCGCCGGCCGCGACCTCGACCGCCTGCTGGTCACGACCGCCTACGAGGGCATGGACGCGGCCGAGCGCGCGCAGGACCCGGAGCATGGACGCACGCTGCTCGTCGCGGTTGGCGTCCGCGGCCTGCTGGAGCCGGCCTTCCGGCTCGACGCTTGAACCGGCGCCCTCAACCCCAACCATCCCGAAGCAAGGGGCCGGCACGCGGCGCCCGAGGAACGACCATGTCCGAGCCCGACACCCGCCCCTACCAGCCGATCGAGGCCTACGCCCTGCTGAGCAATTGCGAGGGCTGCGCCCTGGTCGCCCGCGACGGCGGGATCGACTGGGCCTGCCTGGAGCGCTTCGACGCGGACCCCTCCTTCTCGCGCCTGCTCGACCGTGCCCGCGGCGGACACTTCACGATCCGGCCGACGGAGCGGTTCGAGACGGCGCGGCAGTATCTCAGTCGCAGCAACATCGTCGAGACCACCTTCACCACGCAGACCGGCTTCGTCACCCTGCACGACTTCATGGTCGGCCCGGAGGGCGGTGCCGACCGGCCGCGGCTGGTGCGGCTCGTCACCGGCGTGTCCGGCCGCGTGCCGATGATCGCCGAGTACCGCCCGCTCGCCGGATTTGCCGAGAGCTTCGCGCCGCTCGCCGTCGAGGGTGCCCGCGTCACCGCGGCGGGCTGCCCCGGCCTCGTCTCCGATGCCGCCTTCACCGTCGAGGGCGACGTCGCGGTGGCCCGCTTCACCCTGGAGGGCGGTGGGGAGCGGAGCTTCGCGCTCTATCGCGACACCGCGCCCGCGACCTGCCCCGACGTCCGCGCGCTGATGGAGGAGACCCGCCGCGCCTGGGTGCTGTGGACGCAAGGGGCGGCCTATGTCGGACCGCTGGCGGACGAACTGATGCGCTCGGCCCTGGTGCTCAAGGGGCTGACCTACGAGCCCACCGGCGCGATCGTGGCCGCGGCCACCACCTCCCTGCCCGAGGAGATCGGCGGCATCCGCAACTGGGACTACCGCTTCTGCTGGATCCGCGACGCCTGCCTGTCCTTCTACGTGCTGAAGAAGTTCGGGATGACCCGGGAGGCGGAGGCCTTCTTCGGCTTCGTCACCGAACTGTGCGAGCGCGAGGAGAGCCGGCTGAAGCCGCTCTACAGCATCTCCGGCGAGGCCGATCTCAGCGAGATCGAGGTCGGTCACTTCGAGGGCTGGAAGGGCAGCGCCCCCGTGCGCCACGGCAACGAGGCGGCCGAGCAGCACCAAGCCGACGCCTACGGGCAGGTGCTCGACCTGCTCTACTTCTACGAGCGCCTGGGCGGCACGATGCCGGAGGCGATGCGGACGCACGGGGCGCGGCTCGCCGACATCTCGGCGGCGCACTGGCACGAGCCGGATGCCGGCCTGTGGGAGCCGCGCAAGCCGGAGCAGCGCTACCTGCACGCGGCGATCATGAACTGGGTCGCCCTCGACCGGGCGATCCGCCTGTTCGGCGAGCGGGAGGAGTGGTGCCGCGAGCGCGACCGGATCGTGACGTGCGTCAACGGCGAGGGGCTGCACCGCGACGGCTACTACCCGCAATACATCGGCAGTGACGATGTCGATGCCGCCCTCTTGATCGCGCCGATGGTCGGCTTCCCCGTGGACGAGGCGGCCTTCGCCCGCACCGTCGACGCGGTGATCGATCGCCTGAGCCACGGCCACCTCGTCTACCGCTACAGGAACGACGACGGGCTGCCCGGCCACGAGGGCACCTTCCTGCTCTGCGCCTTCTGGCTCGTCGACGCCCTGCTCTGGCTCGGGCGCGAGGAGGAGGCACGCACCCGCTTCAACGCGCTGCGCGCGATGCAGAACGATGTCGGCCTCTACGCCGAGGAGGCCGCGGAGGACGACAGCTTCCTCGGCAACTTCCCGCAGGCCTTCAGCCATCTCGGCTTCATTCACAGCGCGCTGATGCTCGACCTGTTCGAGCATGGCGGCCGCGCGGCGGTGCGGGGCACCTACGCCGACCGCTCCCTGCGCGAGACGGACACGCGCCGGGCACCCCGCATCGCGGGCGCCGAGGCGGGAGAATGACGACCGGCATGCCCCGCGTCGGCTATCACGCCTCGCACGAGCAGCACGCACCCTCGGCCCTCCTGCGTCACGTCCGGGCGGCGGAGGAGGCGGGGTTCGCCTGCGCCATGTCCTCCGAGCACTTCAAACCCTGGAGCCGAGCGCAGGGGCAGTCGGGCCATGCCTGGTCCTGGCTCGGGGCGGCGCTGGCCGTCACGCGGCTTCCCTTCGGCATCATCACCGCGCCGGGCTACCGGCACCACCCGGCGGTGCTCGCGCAATCGGCCGCGACGTTGTGCGAGATGTTCCCCGAGCGCCTGTGGCTCGCGCTCGGCAGCGGCCAGCGCCTCAACGAGGACATCACCGGCCTGCCCTGGCCGGAGAAGGCGGAGCGCAACGCCCGGCTCGCCGAATGCGCCGGCGTCATCCGCGCGCTGCTCGCGGGCGAGACCGTCACCCATCGCGGCCGCGTCACGGTGGTCGAGGCCAAGCTCTACACGCGGCCGAAGACGGCCCCGATGCTGATCGGCGGGGCGGCCACCCCCGCCACCGCCCGCGCCCTCGGCGCCTGGGCGGACGGCCTCGTCACCGTGGGGATCGAGCCGGGCAAGCTGCGCCCGGTCGTGGAGGCGTTTCGCGAGGGCGGCGGTGCGGGCAAGCCGGTCTTCCTCCAGACCAAGGTCTGCTGGGATCCCGATCCGGCCCGCGCCCTGGCGGAGGCCCATGCCCAATGGGCGAGCAACGCCATCGAGGGCGAGGTGAACTGGGAGCTGCGCAGCCCGGAGGACTTCGAGACCGCCGCCCGCTTCGTCCGTCCCGAGGACATGCACGCCTGCGTGCGGATCTCGCACGATCTCGGCCGGCACGCCGCTTGGCTCGCCGAACTGGCCGAGATGGATTTCGCCGAGATCATCGTCCACCAAGTCGGCGCCGGCCAGGACGCCTTCATCGACGCCTTCGGCCGCACGGTGCTGCCCCGGATCGGCGGCTGACGCCGCTCTTCCGCTGGCAGGGGGCGATCCGGCCGGCGACGGTGGGAAGGGACGCGTGCGGGCACGAGGCACAGGGCGGTGAGGCCGCAGGCGAGAGCAGGAGGCCGACGGGGGGCGCGTGCAGATCGATGCGTTCCGCGCTCGGGGCGGCGCCGTCCGCTGCGTGCATCAGAACCGGACGCGGCCCTCGCGCGGTCGGCGGCAAGCGCCTAGAACGCTTCGAGACCGGTCGGCGACGGGCCGCGAGGGAGCGTAGAGATGGACATGCAGGCCCCGCCGGCCGACGCGGCGCCGCGCTTGGTGCCGCCGGTGCCGGTGCCGCCGGAGCGGGAATTGCCGACCCTGCGCTTCATCGCGGCGATGCGGGTCAACGGCATCGCCTGCTGGCCGGCGGCCGCCTACGAGACGCCCCTGCGTCGCCGCCGCCTGCTCGGGCGCATGCGCTTCACCGTCAGCGACCCGGAACTGGTGCGGCGCGTGCTCGTGGACAACGCCGCCAACTACGCCCGCACCCCGATCACCATCCGCATGCTGCGGCCGATGCTCGGCGACGGCCTGCTCATCAGCGAGGGGGCGGCGTGGCGCCACCAGCGGCGCACGCTCGCGCCCGCCTTCACGCCGCGGGCGGTGGAGACGCTGGTGCCCCACATCCTCTCGGCGAGCGACGAGGCCGTCGCCGCCCTGGAGCGGGAGGCCGCGGCCGGGCCGGTCGATCTCTTCGCCGCGCTCCAGCGGCTCGCCCTGGAGATCGCCGGGCGGACCATGTTCTCGGTCGGCATGGAGCGCCACGGCAACCGCCTGCGCGGCTTCCTCGAAGCCTACGCCGAGCGGCTCGGGCGCCCGCACCTGACGGACGTGCTCGTGCCCTTGCGCTTCGCCACGCCCCTCGACCGCGCCCGGACCCGCTTCCGGCACGATTGGGTCGCCTTCCTCGACCGGATGATCGCCGACCGCGACGAGCGGCGGGAGGGGGAGGCGCGCGACCTGCTCGACCTGCTGCGCGCCGCCCGCGATCCCGAGACCGGCCGGGGCTTCCCGCACGAGGCGTTGCGCGATCAGGTCGCCACCATGATCCTGGCCGGGCACGAGACCACGGCCGTCACCCTGCTCTGGGCCTGCACCCTGCTCGCGCTCGCCCCCGAGATGCAGGAAAGGGTCGCCGCCGAGGCGGGAGCGCCGGACAAGCCCTTCACCCGCGCGGTGATCGAGGAGACCCTGCGGCTCTATCCCCCGGCCTTCGTGCTGGCCCGCCGCGCCGTCGGCCCCGACGTGCTGGCCGGCGAGGCGGTCCGGCCCGGCGACGGCGTGACGATCTCGCCCTGGCTGCTGCACCGCCACCGCCGCCTGTGGAGCGATCCCGACGCCTTCGATCCCGGCCGCTTCCTGCCCGGAGCCCCGCCGGTGCCGCGCTTCGCCTACCTGCCCTTCGGCGCCGGCCCGCGGGTCTGCATCGGCGCGGCCTTCGCGCTCACCGAGGCGACGCTGGCCTTGAGCCGGCTCGTCGGCCGTTTCCGGATCGAGCGCGCCGATGCGCGCCCCGTGCTTCCCGCCGCCGTCGTCACGACCCAGCCCGACCACGCCCCGGCCTTCCGGCTGACGCGGCGGGCGTGAAGCGGACCCGTTCGGCCCGCTCACGGAAGAGGGGGCCGAACGACGAAGACCCGCGGCATCGGAGGATGCCGCGGGTCTTCGTCGTTCGACCGTTCCGATCAGGCGGTGGCCAGCTTGCGCTTCGGCTTGAGCGCCGCGTCGACGGGGAACTCGATGTCGACGCCGAGCGTCGAGACGCCCTCGCCCCGCTCCAGCTTGATCTGCACCTTGTCGCGCTCGACCGTGACGTGCTTGGCGATCACGTTCAGGATCTCTTCGCGCAGGGTGATGATCAGGTCGGGGCGTCCGTTCTCCGCGCGCTCGTGCGCGAGGATCAGTTGCAGGCGCTCCCGAGCCACCGAGCCGGAGCCGCGCGGTTTGAGGAAGGTCAGAACACTCATGCGGCCCTCCGTGTGAACAGCTTGTTGATCAGGGATTTGCGGTCGGACGGGATCGCCATCGGCACGGTCTCGCCCTTCAGGCGGCGCACCGCGTCGATATAGGCCCGGGCCGGCGCGCAGAGCGGGTTGTTCAGCGTCACCGGGCAGCCGACGTTGGAGGCGCGCAGGACTTCGAGGCTCTCCGGGATGATGGCGAGCAGCGGGATCGACAGGATCTCCAGCACGTCGTCGACCTTCAGCATGTCGCCGCGGTCGGCGCGGGCGGGGTCGAAGCGGGTGAGGATCAGGTGCTTCTCGATCGTGTCGCCGCGCTCGGCGCGCACGGTCTTGGAATCGAGCAGGCCGATGATCCGGTCCGAGTCGCGCACCGAGGAGACCTCGGGGTTGGTGACGACGACCGCCACGTCGGCGTGGCGCATCGCGAGCTGAGCCCCGCGCTCGATGCCGGCCGGGCTGTCGCACACGATCCAGTCGAACTTGTCGCGCAGTTCCTCCATCACCTTGGCGACGCCCTCGTCGGTGAGCGCGTCCTTGTCCCGGGTCTGGGAGGCGGGCAGCAGCGAGAGGTTGTCGAGGCGCTTGTCGCGGATCAGCGCCTGGGGCAGCTTGGCGTCGCCGTTGGTGACGTTGATGAGGTCGTAGACCACCCGCCGCTCGGCGCCCATCACGAGGTCGAGGTTGCGCAGGCCGACATCGAAATCGACCACGCAGACCTTCTCGCCGGCCTGCGCCAGCGCCGCGCCGAGCGCCGCCGTCGTGGTGGTCTTGCCGACGCCGCCCTTGCCGGACGTGACACAAAGAACCTTGGCCATTCTCGTTTCCCCTTAACCCAAGGCTGCGATCTTGATCGCGCCGCCGTCGGACCAGATCTGGACCGCTTGGCCGCGCAGGTGAGTGCCCATGTCCTCGGCCGTGCGGACGAGGCGGTCGATGCCGAGAAGCTCGGGCTCGAACTTGCGGCAGTAGATGCGTGCGCGGGGGTTGCGGGCGGCGCCCGCGATGGCCCGCCCGCGCAGGGCGCCGTAGACGTGGATGGAGCCGCCCGCGAGGATCTCGGCGCCCGAGGACACCGAGCCCATCACGGTCACGTCCCCCTCCCGGTGGACGATGCTCTGGCCCGAGCGCACCGAGCCCTCGATGGTGAGGGACGACATGCCCGGTTTCTCTTCTTCGTAGGCCGGCGCCTCGAAGGCGTCGCCGGCCGGGCGGCCGCCGGCGAGCCGCGGCGGGAGGTTCGAGCTCAGGGGGGCGTCCGCACCCTCGATGCCGAGGATACGCAGGCGCCGGGCCGACAGCTCGGCGATCAGGCTCTCCAACTCGGACGGCGCGGGCTTGAGGCCGGCGACGTCGAGGATCACGGCCCGGTCGTCGAACAGCGTGGCCGATCGCGTCAGGGCACCGTCCAGAAGGGCGAGCCACTCGGCGAGGGGGGCTTCCGGCGCCAGCGAGACGGCGCGGAAGACGCGGCCTCGCAGGGGCAGTGAAGGGCGGGTGGGAGCGGGGCTGGTCACGGGCGTTGACGTTTCCTTACCGACACGCCCATTGACCGTCCGGATGGTTACCGGCGAGTTAATTTTTACGCTCACCGGGCAAGAATTGCCGGGCAAGATGTTTCCATCACATCGGCAGGGTTCGACAAATCTCGGCGTTGTCAGCGGCTTGGCCCGAATGCGCCGACGGAAACAGTCCTTAAGCGAACCGATTTCCCCGGATCGCCTGATCCTGTGATCCCCGCGAATCGGCCGGCGAACCGCACGGTCCGGGCGAGCGCCCTGGGCATCGGTGCGGCCCCGGCGCGACAGGGGCATGCAGTTTTTTCGCGCGCGTGCGGATTAACCTGCTTTTAGCGACCGGAAGCCAACATTTGTTGCAAGCGCCGCCGCCGTGCAGCGCATGGTTCATCCGGGTCAGTCTCATGCGAGCGATCGCCAACCTTCCCATCGTCGCCAAACTCGTTCTCGTCTTCGCCTTCGTCATCCTCGCGGTCTTCGGCTCGGCCTTCACGAGCTGGCGCAGCCTCGGCACGATCGAGGAATCCAACCGCTGGCGCGACCACAGCTACGAGGTTCTGCTGCAGCTCGACCGGCTCACGGCCGCCATGGTCGATCGGGAGACGGGCCTGCGCGGCTATCTCGTCGCGGCCGACCCGAAATTCCTCGACCCCTATCACGGCGGCGCGAAGGCCTATGACGAGGCACTCGCACGACTGCGCAAACTCGTGGCCGACAATGCCGAGCAGACCCGCCGGCTCGATGCGCTCGACGGATCGGCCCGCCAGTGGGTGAGCGACGTCGCCGAACGCGAGATCGCGCTGATGGGCGAGGAATCGACCCAGGCGCAGGCCCGCCGGCTCGAGGCGTCCGGCGCCGGCAAGAACACCATGGACGCGGTGCGCGCCGCCGCCGCCGAGATGGCCCAGGTCGAGACGGCGCTTCTGGACCTTCGCGGACGGACCGCCCGCGAATCCGCCGAGGCGTCGCGCTTCGCCGTGGGGGCGGGCTTCGCGGCGCTGCTCGTCGCCGCCGGCCTCGGCATCCTGCTGCTGAACGGCTTCGTCTCCCGCCCGATCCGCCGGATGACCGGCCTGATGAGCCGTCTCGCCGACGGCGACACCGGCATCGAGATACCCTACCGCGAGCGCCGCGAGGAGGTCGGGGCGATGGCGGGCGCGGTGCAGGTGTTCAAGGACAACCTGATCCGCACCAAGGCCCTGGAGGAGGAGACCGCCCTGGCGCGGGCCGGTGCCGAGGCGCAGCGCAAGGCGGCGATGCGCGAGATGGCCGAGGGCTTCGAGCGGGCGGTGAGCGGCATCGTCGGCGCGGTCTCCTCCGCCGCCACCGAGTTGCAGGCCACGGCGCAGAGCATGGCCGGCACCGCCTCGCAGACGGCCTCCCAGTCGAACGCCGCCGCAGCCGCGGCGGAAGAAGCCGCCGCCAATGTCGGTACCGTCGCCGCGGCGGCCGAGGAACTCGGCGCCTCGGTGCAGGAGATCGCCCGGCAGGTGACCGGCTCCACGGTGCTGGCGCAGAAGGCCGTGGTCGAGGCCGAAGGCACGGCTCAGCTCGTGCAGGATCTGAGCGCCGCCGCCGCCCGGATCGGCGACGTGGTCGGGTTGATCTCGACCATCGCCGGGCAGACCAACCTGCTGGCGCTCAATGCGACGATCGAGGCGGCCCGCGCCGGCGAGGCGGGCCGCGGCTTCGCGGTGGTGGCCGCCGAGGTCAAGGAACTCGCCAACCAGACCGCGCGGGCCACCGAGGAGATCTCGGGCCAGATCGGGCAGGTCCAGGGCATCACCGGGCAGGCAGTATCCGCCATCGGCGACATCGCCGCGCGCATCCGCGAGATCGACGGGCTCGCCGGATCGATCGCGGCGGCGGTCGAGGAGCAGGGCGTGGCGACCCAGGAGATCGTGCGCAACGTCTCCGAAGCCTCGGCCGGGACGGGCGCGGTGACCGGCAACGTCGCCAGCGTCGCCGCGGCGGCCGACGAGACCGGCGCGGCGGCGAGCCAAGTGCTGGTCTCGGCCTCGGAGCTGTCGCGCCAGTCCGAGCATCTCGACGGCCAGGTCCGCCATTTCCTCCAGACGGTGCGGGCGGCCTGAGGCCGGGCAACCGTTCGGATCGGCGAAGCGGTCCGAGGGCGCGACTTCTCCGGGACGCCAGGCGCTCTGGATGGCTTCGGCCGAAGCCTCGCAATGACGGAAAGGATGACCCTCACCGTTATTGCGCGCCGGCGGGCGAAGCCATCCGGACACCGCGACGTCAACCTGCTCATGCCACGCAAGAAAGGCCCCGGTGCGTTCGCCGCACCGGGGCCTCTTCGTTTCCGTCGAACGGGGAAGCGTCTTCGTTTAAGCCGACAGCGCTTCCTTGGCCCGCTCGGCGCGCTTGCGGTCGTTGGGGTCGAGCACGGCCTTGCGCAGGCGGATCGACTTCGGCGTCACCTCGACCAGCTCGTCGTCCTGGATCCAGGCGAGCGAGCGCTCCAGGGTCATGCGGATCGGCGGGGTCAGGCGCACCGCCTCGTCCTTCGAGGTGGTGCGGATGTTGGTGAGCTTCTTGCCCTTGAGCACGTTCACTTCGAGGTCGTTCTCGCGGTTGTGCTCGCCGACGATCATGCCCTGATAGACCTTCCAGCCCGGCTCGATCATCATCGGGCCGCGGTCTTCGAGGTTCCACATGGCGTAGGCCACCGCCTCGCCCTTGTCGTTCGAGATCAGCACGCCGTTGCGCCGGCCCGGCATCTCGCCCTTGTAGGGCTCGTAAGCCTTGAACAGCCGGTTCATGATCGCGGTGCCGCGGGTATCGGTCAGGAGCTCGCCCTGGTAGCCGATCAGGCCGCGGGTGGGGGCGTGGAAGACGAGGCGCAGGCGGTCGCCGCCCGAGGGCCGCATCTCCAGCATCTCGGCCTTCCGCTCGGACATCTTTTGGACCACGACGCCGGAGTGCTCCTCGTCGACGTCGATGACGACCTCCTCGACGGGCTCCAGCACTTGGCCCGAATCGTCCTTCTCGTAGACGACGCGAGGGCGAGACACGGCAATTTCAAAACCTTCGCGGCGCATGGTCTCGATGAGAATGGACAACTGCAACTCGCCGCGCCCGGACACGTAGAACGAATCCTTGTCGGCCGCCTCCTCGATCTTGAGGGTGACGTTGCCCTCGGCCTCCTTGAACAGGCGGTCGCGGATCATCCGGCTCGTGACCTTGTCGCCCTCGGTGCCGGCGAGCGGCGAATCGTTGACGATGAAGGACATGGTGACGGTCGGCGGGTCGATCGGCTGGGCCTGGATCGGCTCGTCGACCTGCGGGTCGCAGAAGGTGTCGGCCACCGTGCCCTTCACGAGGCCGGCGATGGAGACGATGTCGCCGGCCTCGCCCACCTCGATCGGGGCGCGCTCCAGGCCGCGGAAGGCCAGGATCTTCGAGACGCGGCCGGTCTCCACGACCTTGCCGTCGCGCGCGAGCACCTTGATCGACTGGTTCGGCTTGACCGTGCCGGAGGCGATGCGGCCGGTGATGATGCGGCCGAGGAACGGGTTGGCCTCCAACAGGGTGCCCAGCATCCGGAACGGACCCTCCTCGACCTTGGCCTGGGGCACGTGCTCCAGCACGAGGTCGAACAGGGGCGCGAGGCCTTGCGACGGGTCGCCGTCCGGCGCCGTCGCCATCCAGCCGGCGCGGCCGGAACCGTAGAGGATCGGGAAGTCGAGCTGCTCGTCGGTGGCGTCCAGCGCCGCGAACAGGTCGAACACCTCGTTGACGACCTCGTTGATGCGCGCATCCGGCCGATCGACCTTGTTGATGGCGACGATCGGGCGCAGCCCGATCTTCAGCGCCTTGCCGACCACGAACTTGGTCTGCGGCATCGGGCCTTCGGCGGCGTCGACCAGCACGATCACGCCGTCGACCATCGACAGGATGCGCTCGACCTCGCCGCCGAAATCGGCGTGGCCGGGTGTGTCGACGATGTTGATGCGGGTGTCCTTCCAGACGACCGAGGTCGCCTTGGCGAGGATGGTGATGCCGCGCTCCTTTTCCAGGTCGTTGGAATCCATCGCCCGTTCCTCGACCCGCTGGTTCTCGCGGAAGGTGCCGGACTGCTGGAGCAGCTTGTCGACCAGCGTGGTCTTGCCGTGATCGACGTGGGCGATGATGGCGATGTTGCGCAGCTTCATCGGAGGTCTCGAAAACGTTCGGAAAACTTGGAGCCCGGCCATGAAGCGCCGTGTCGCGGGCCGTGTCTCGACGGTCGTGACGCCAGGGTACGGATTCGGGCGGTATCGCGTCGCAATATAAGGTGTGGCTCGATCCGGCAAGTCCGGGCTGGCAAGTCCGAGCTGGCATGGCCCCAGGCGGGGCAGCGAGGCCGCCGCATGGATTTTCCGTGTCCCGGCTGCCCCTCCCATCGCCGCGGTCCCGCGGCTGTGGCGGACGCGCCGTGCCGGCGCGGGCTTCAGGACATGGTCCTGCCCGCGCGATCGCGCGTTTGCTGTTGAGGAGGCCCCACTCCCGCGCGGTGCGGCCCGCGATCTGCCATAAGCTGTCCGACATGACCCACTCGCCGCGAATCCGCCCGTGACCGACCGTCCTCCGATCCGCTTCCGCGGCCGCTCCTTCCTGGCGATGGTGCTGGCGCCGGTACCGCCGGTCGATCAGTGGCTCGCCGAACTCGACGCGCTCAAGCAACGCGCGCCCGCCTTCTTCTCGGTGCGGGCGATCATCCTCGACGTGACCGGCCTGCGCTTCGAGCGCTCGGACCTCGCCCATCTCTGCGAGGAGCTGAACCGGCGCTCGATCACCATCCTCGGCATCGAGGGGATCGGGCCGACCTCGCTCGGGCCGGGCTTCCCGCCGCCGCTGGTGGGCGGCAAGCCGGTCGAGGACATCGCACCGCCCGAGTCCGCTTCCGCCGAGGCGCCCGCCGCCGCGGTCCAGGCCTCCGCCCCGGCTCTGGTGGCACCCCCGGCGCCGCCCCGGCCGCGCTCCTTCGTCCTCGACGCGCCCGTGCGCTCGGGACAGGTGATCCAGCATCTCGACGGCGACGTCACCGTGCTGGGCTCCGTCGCATCGGGGGCGGAGGTGATCGCGGGGGGCTCGATCCATGTCTACGGCGCCCTGCGCGGCCGGGCGATCGCGGGGGCGGTCGGCGATCCCGCCGCGCGCATCCTGGCCCGGAAGTTCGAGCCGGAACTCGTCGCCATCGACGGTCTTTACAAGACCGCGGACGATCTCGGCGGTTCCCGCTGGGGCCAGTCGGTCCAGGCCCGG
Source organism: Methylorubrum populi (assembly GCA_036946625.1). Taxonomy (NCBI): domain Bacteria; kingdom Pseudomonadati; phylum Pseudomonadota; class Alphaproteobacteria; order Hyphomicrobiales; family Methylobacteriaceae; genus Methylorubrum; species Methylorubrum populi. The sequence continues at coordinate 1,408,827 of JAQIIU010000002.1, read as the reverse complement.
CTCGAAGGGGACGCCATCGTCCTCGTGCCGCTCGACTGAAAGCGGCCCCGCGCCGCCACGGCCCGGCGGCGACTCGTCGTCCCGGAGACCCGCGCAGGGGCGGCGGAAATCCGCCGCCGTATTCGGGCGCTTGGCGGAAATCCGCCGGCCCTTGCCTGGAACGCCATCCGCGGAATCGGAAAAAATATTTTTGTTACAGTGATTTACCATAAGTCAGGTGCTTCCTGCATGGCTGGCATGCACTCTGCAAAGAGAGGCATGTCCATCAGACCGGCCGCAGAGCCGGGCCATCAGGGAGCAGCGCCTTGCTCGAACGCCTCCGTCCCACACGTCTTCGTCTGGCGGCCCTCGCCGCCACCGCCGCGGCCCTGCTCGCGCCCGGCCCCGTCTCGGCGCAGGCGGTGGTCCGCGTCGGCAACCTCAAGCTCGCCCACTTCGCCGGCGTCTCCTACGTCAAGGCGATCGCCCAATCCTGCGGCCTCACCGTCGATCTCAAGATCTTCGCCAAGGGGCCGGACATCATGCAGGCGATGCTGGCCGGCGAACTCGATGTCGGCGCCACCGCCTCGGAGGCCGCGATCTCGGCCCGCGGCAACGGCGCGCCCGTCTACATCGTCGGCGGCTTCGCCAAGGGCGGCGCCCGCCTGCTCGCGACGCCGGATTCCGGCATCAAGTCGGCGGCCGACCTGAAGGGCAAGCGGGTCGGCGTCACCCGCGGCTCGATCCAGGAGGTGCTGCTCGGCGCCGAGATGGCCAAGCACGGCCTGAAAGCCAAAGACGTCAATCTGATCTATCTCGGCTATCCCGACCTGAACCAGGCGCTGATGCAGAAGCAGGTCGACGCGATCATGCAGACCGAGCCGCAATCGGCCCAAGCCATCGCCCGCGGCTTCGGCGTCGAGGTGATCAAGCCCTACGACACCCCGGTCGGCTCGCCGATCCGCACGCTGGTGATGACGGAGAAGTTCTACGGCGAGAGGAAGCCCGTCGCGAGCAAGTTCATGGAGTGTTTCGTGAAGGCGCAGAAGACCTTCATGGACGATCCGAAGACCGCCGAGACCTTCGTCACCCAGGACGTGTTCAAGGGGCAGGTCACGGCGGCCGAGTTCCAGGAGGCGCTCGCCAACTCGCCCTACACCCTGGAGATGAGCGCCGACCACATCCAGAAGACCACCGACGTGATGGCCGAGCACGGCATCGGCAAGATGTCCAAGCCCGCCAAGGCCGCCGAGTGGGTGAAGCTCGACCTGCTGGAGGCCGCCAAGGCTTCCGCCGGCACGAACTGAGGAGGTCGCTTGATGATCGCCTCCCGCCTCAAATCCCTGGCCGAGGGCTTCGCGGTTCCCCTCGCCGTCCTCGTGATCTGGCAGCTCGCCTGCACGGCCGGGCTCGTCAACCCGATGGTGCTGCCCTCGCCCGCCGCGGTGGCGGCGCGCTGGTGGGCCTATCTCGCGCCGCTCGAAGCCTACGATCCGGCGCACGGCTCCTGGCTCGCCTGGGCCGTCTCCGGCGAGATGCCGCACGATGCGCTGGCCTCGCTCTACCGCGTCGTCGTCGGCTTCCTCGTCGGTGCCGGGCTCGCCCTGCTCATGGGCACCAGCGACCTGATCTACCGCCACGTCAACCCCTTGATGCAGGTGCTGCGGCCGATCCCGCCGATCGCCTACATCCCGCTCTCGATCCTGTGGTTCGGGCTCGGCAACGCGCCGGCCGTGTTCCTCATCGCCATCGGTGCCTTCTTCCCCGTGCTGATGAACACCATCGCCGGCGTGCGGCACGTCGACGGAATCTACATCCGCGCCGCCCGCAGCCTCGGCGCCAGCCGGATGACGATCTTCCGGCGGGTCATCCTGCCGGCGGCCACCCCCTACATCCTGTCGGGCGCGCGCATCGGCATCGGCACCGCCTTCATCGTGGTGATCGTGGCCGAGATGATCGCGGTCAACAACGGCCTCGGCTTCCGCATTCTCGAAGCGCGCGAATATTTCTGGTCCGACAAGATCATCGCCGGGATGCTGACCATCGGCGCCCTCGGCCTTCTCATCGACATGGGCGTCAGCCGCCTGAACAACCACCTGCTCCGCTGGCATCGCGGCCTGGAATCGTGAGGCATCCCGTGTCCGTGCAACCCCGCTCCCTCGAAACCGTGACCCAGGACGCCGTTCCGGTCCACGCACCGCTCGCCGCCGCCGAATCCCGAACCACGCCCCACATCGTGGTCACGGGCGTCGACAAGGTCTTCCCCGTCCCCGGCGGCGAGGTCGTCGCCCTGAAGGACATCGACCTCACCATCAACCGCGGCGAGTTCGTCTGTCTGCTCGGCCCTTCCGGCTGCGGGAAGTCGACGCTGCTCAACGCCATCGCCGGCTTCTCCCATCCGACCCGCGGCGGCATCACCGTGGCGGGCCGCGCGATCGCCGAGCCCGGTCCCGACCGGGGCATGGTGTTCCAGGAATACGCCCTGTTCCCCTGGATGAGCGTGGCGCAGAACATCGCCTTCGGCCTCGAGATCAAGGGCATGGGCCGCGCCGCGATCCAGGCGCGGGTGGCCGAGCTCCTCGACATGCTCAAGCTCGCCGAGTTCCGCGACCGCTTCCCCAAGGACCTGTCCGGCGGCATGCGCCAGCGGGTGGCGATCGCCCGCGTGCTGGCGCTGGACAGCCCGGTGATGCTGATGGACGAGCCCTTCGGCGCGCTCGACGCCCTGACCCGCCGCTCGCTTCAGGACGAACTGCTGCGGATCTGGGCGGCGACGGGCAAGACCATCGTGTTCGTCACCCACTCGATCGAGGAATCGATCTATCTGGCCGACCGCATCGTCGTGCTCACCTACCGCCCCGGCACGATCAAGCGCGACCTGCGGGTGGAACTGCCGCGCCCGCGCGACAGCGCCTCGGCCGCCTTCAACGCCCTCAAGCGCGACCTCTCCACCCTGGTCACCGCCGAGCAGCACCGCTTCGAGCAGGTGGAGATGAAGGGGCTGACGACGGATTGAGGCTTGCGGCCGTCGCGTCGGCGGTGGCCGCCGTGGCGCGAGATCGGCCGAGGTCGCGCTGCTGGATTGCTTCGGCTTCGCCTCGCAATGACGGGAGAGTGGCCCAGACCGTCATTGCGAGCGAAGCGAAGCAATCCAGAACACGACGCTGCCATGCTAGGCTCCCTGATCGCCCGCCGTTCACGATGGGGGTGACGGAAGCCTCGTCCGGTCAATGAGAGTGATGCCCTTCCCCCGCGCCACGGCCGCGCGCGCCCTCATCCTCGCCGCCCTGGCGGTCGCGGCCGTCCTCGCCGTGCTCAAGGCGGGGGAGGTGGCGGAGGCGCGCGTGGCCGAGAGCCTCGCGGGCGATGCCCGCCAGCGGGCGGAGATCTACGCGCAGAGCCTGGAGGGCGCCATCGAGCGCTTCGGTTTTCTGCCGGCCGCCGCCGCCCTCGACCCGCGGGTGCGGGCGTTGCTGGCCGCGCCCGGCGATGCCGCGCAGGTCGCGGTCGTCAACGCCTATCTCGAAAGGCTGAGCCGCGAGGCCGGAGCGGGTGTCGTCTACCTGCTGATTCCCTCCGGCCTGACCATCGCCGCCTCGAACTGGGCCACGTCCCAGACCTATGTCGGCCAGGACTTTTCCTATCGCCCCTATTTCACCGAGGCGCTCGGCGGACGCACCGGGCGCTTCTATGCCATCGGCACGCTGACCGGCGTGCCCGGCTACTTCATCAGCGCCCCCGTCATCGTCGACGGCACGGTGCGCGGCGTGATGGCGACCAAGGTCAGCCTCGATCCGATGGAGGCGATCTGGCGCGAGGGCAGCGACCGCGTGCTGGTGGCCGACGGGAACGGCATCGTCTTCCTCGCTTCCGACCCGGCCCTGAAGTTCCGCGCGACGAAGCCCCTCGATGGTGCCGCCCGCGTGGGCATGGAGCGGGCGCGCCAGTACGGGCGTGGCGACTATCCCCTGATCGGCCCCGGCCGGACGGAGACGGTCGGCGGCGTGCCCCTAGTCAGCCGCTCGGAGGCGGCGCCCCATATCCGCGCCCTGTTCGAGGCGCAGGCGCTGCCGGCCTATGGCTGGACGCTGCTGCTCTTTGCCGACGCCGCGCCGGTGGCGATCGCCGGGCGCAGCGCCCGGGTCGGCGCGATCCTGGCGCTGGTCGTGCTCGGCCTGATCGGCCTGTACGGGCGCCAGCACTTGCGGCGCGTTCGGGAGAATCGCGCGGCGCAGCGCGAACTGGAGGGAAAGGTCGCGGCCCGCACCGCCGACCTCAGCGCGGCCAATCTCAAGCTCGCGGGCGAGATCGAGGAGCGGACCCGCGCCGAGGGCGACCTGCGGGAGGCGCAGGGCGAGTTGGTCCAGGCGGCCAAGATGGCGACGCTGGGCCAGATGGCCGCGGGCATCACCCACGAACTGAACCAGCCGCTCGCCGCCCTGCGCGGGCTCGCCGACAACGCGCTCGCCTTCCTGCGCCAGGGCCGAGACGAGGAGGCGCAGGCCAATCTGGGCCGCATCGTCTCCCTGGTGGACCGGCTCGGCAAGATCACCGGACAGTTGCGCAGCTTCTCCCGCCGCTCGGGCACGGAGCGGGTGGCGGTGGATGTCGCCGCTTCCGTGTCCGAGAGTCTCGCGATCCTGTCGCCGCGCATCCGCGCCACGGGCGCGCGGGTGACGACCGATCTCGATCCGGCGGCGCGATGGGTGGTGTTCGAGCCGATCCGCCTGTCGCAGGTGCTGGTCAACCTCGTCGGCAACGCCCTCGACGCGGTGAAGGGGCGCTCCGGGGCTGAGGTTGTGGTGCGCGCCTGGGCGGGGGAGGGGCGCGTCGTGCTCAGCGTCGAGGACAACGGGCCGGGCCTCGATCGCGCGGCGCTCGCGCGCATCTTCGATCCGTTCTTCACCACCAAGCCGGCGGGGGAGGGGCTCGGCCTCGGCCTGCCGATCTCGCTCGCCATCGCCCGCGAGTTCGGCGCCACGCTTCAGCCCCGGCCGATGCCCGGCGGCGGTCTCGCCTTCGACCTTGCCATGGAAGCGGCGACGGAGGCGGCGCGAGTCCCCGTTCCGGAGAGGATGGGCCCGGAGAGGATGCGCCATGTTTCCTGAGCCCGCGCCGCCCGACGCCCCGCACCCGCGGGTCGTGCTGATCGACGACGAGGCGATGGTCCGCCTCGCCATGGAGCAGGCGCTGCAGCTCGCGGGGCTGGCGGTCGAGGCTTATCCCAGCGCCGAGGCGGCGCTGCCGGCGATCGGCCGCGATTTCTCCGGGGTCGTGGTGAGCGACGTGCGCCTGCCGGGAAGCGACGGGCTCGAAGTGCTCGCCGCGATCCGACGCCGCGATCCCGAACTGCCGGTGGTGCTCGTCACCGGCCACGGCGACATCGCCATGGCGGTCGCCGTCATGCGCGAGGGCGCCTACCACTTCATCGAGAAACCCTTCGTCAACGACGCCTTCGTCGAGGTGGTCCGCCGCGCCCTGGAGAAGCGGGCGCTGGTGATGGAGAACCGCCGCCTGCGCGACGCCCTCGACCGGGGCGATGCGCGCGGCAGCGCCGTGGAGCGCTGCCTCGTCGGCCAGTCGCCGGCCATGCGGCGGCTGCGCGAGGACGTCGCCGCGCTCGGTTCCGCCGCCGCCGACGTGCTGGTGCTCGGCGAGACCGGCGCGGGCAAGGAGCAGGTCGCCCGCGCCCTGCACGAGGGGGGAGCGCGGGCGGCCAAGCCGTTCGTGGCGATCAATTGCGGCGCCATCCCCGAGAGCATGTTCGAGAGCGAGATGTTCGGCCACGAGGCCGGCGCCTTCACCGGCGCGGGCAAGCGCCGCATCGGCAAGGTCGAGCATGCGAGCGGCGGCACGCTGTTCCTCGACGAGGTCGAGAGCATGCCGCTCGCGCTTCAGGTGAAGCTGCTGCGGGTGCTCCAGGACCGCCGGGTCGAGCGGCTGGGGTCGAACGCGAGCGTGCCGGTCGATCTGCGGGTGGTGGCCGCCACCAAGGAGGATCTCGGCGCGCTCTCGGAAGCCGGCCGCTTCCGCCGCGACCTGTTCTTCCGCCTCGACGTCGTGACCCTGACGCTGCCCCCTCTGCGCGAGCGCCGCGAGGACATCCCGCTCCTGTTCGAGCTCTTCCTCGTCCAGGCGGCGGTGAAGTACCAGCGCCCGGTGATCGAGGTGCCGCCCTCCCTGCGCCGCACGCTGATGCTCGCCGACTGGCCGGGCAACGTGCGCGAGCTGAAGAACGCCGCCGAGCGCGCCATGCTCGGCTTCCTCGGCCCCGACCTCGCCGGCGCCGCCGGCGCCGCGCCGGGGCTCGACGCCCTGCTCGACCGGGTGGAGCGCCTCGTCATCGAGGACGCGCTGAAGGCCTCCGGCCAGCGCATCGCCGAGGCCGCCCGGGCGCTCGGCCTGCCGCGCAAGACGCTCTCCGACCGCATGCGGCGGCTCGGGTTGAGCGCCGGCGACTGATTCTTTTCGACCGAGAGACCGAACCCGTGATGCAAGACGCCGCCGGCTGGCCGCCGCTCATCCTCGCCAACGCCCCCAACGGTGCCGGCCGCACCAAGGCCGACCATCCGGCCCTGCCGATGACGGCGGCCGAGATCGCCCGCACCGCCGCCGAGATCGCGGAAGCCGGCGCCGCCCTGATCCACGTCCATGTCCGCGACGCCCAGGGCCGCCATCTCCTCGACGCCGAGGCGTATCGTACGGTCACCGCCGCGATCCGCGCCGAGGTGGGCGACCGGCTCGTGGTGCAGGTCACTTCGGAGGCCGCCGGGCGCTACGAAGGCCCGGAGCAGATGGCGGTGGTGCGCGCCGCGCGCCCCGAGGCGGTGTCGCTGGCGTTGCGCGAGATCGTGCCGGACGCGGGCGCGGAAGGTGCGGCGGCGGCGTTCTTCGCCTGGGCCCGGCGCGAGCGCGTCTTCCTGCAGATCATCCTCTACGAGCCGGCCGAGGTCACGCGCTACGCCGAACTCAAACGTCGCGGCGTGCTCGGCGAGGGCCAGGATTTCCCCCTGTTCGTGCTCGGCCGCTACACCCCCGGCCAGGTCTCCGCCCCCGCCGATCTGCTGCCCTTCCTCGACGTGGCCGGAGGTGTGGCCGGGGAGGGGCTGCCGCTCTGGTCGATCTGCGCCTTCGGCCCGCGCGAGAATGCCTGCGCCCTGGTCGCGGCGGGCCTGGGCGGGCATGTGCGCGTCGGCTTCGAGAACAGCCTGCTCGCTCCCGACGGCCGCCCGGCCGAGAGCAACGCCGCCCAGATCCTTCGTGCCGCGCAAGGGGCGCGCCTGCTCGGCCGCCCGCTCGCCGATGCCGACGCCGCGCGGGCGATCATGGCCTGACCGCCGCCGAGCATTTGGCGGGCATTTGGAGCGGGTGCGCCGTTGGCCGGGCGCTTCGGGGGCACTCCAAATCGGCTCTGCCGTTGGTACGTCTGAAGTATGATTTTTAATCCCGCTCTCGATAAAAGGGCGAAGATATTTTTAATCTGTTCTGTTCTGCGGAATTCGTGACAAGCGCGCGAATCTATCAATCGATGCGTCCTGGCTTGGCTGTTTCCACCCTTTCTTTCCCCTCATGAAGGGGGTGCTTGGATCAAGGAGCGCTGGAGCCGAGGACGGGCGGCTCACGCGGACAAGGGTTGGGGGAGCGAATTGAAATTTGGACAGAAAGCGCAGTGCTTCGCGCGGATCGCCCTCTGTGCCTGTCTGGTCGGGGCCCCTTCTTCGGCGCTGGCCCGTTCCGCCGCGCTGCCGGGCATCACCGGCGGCCTTCCGACGGGCTGGCAGGTCCCGGAGGGCGTTCAGATGAATCTCACGACGAGTTTCGCCGAGCGCGGGACGCAGCCGCGGGACAACCAGGGCAACAACAACCTCGTCGTGTTCCTCTGGGCGACACCCTGGAAGGTCCTGGGCGGGCAGTTGCGGTTCCTCCAGTCGTTTCCGTTCAACGCGGTCAGCCCGCAGGAAGGCCCCTGGCAGGCAGGCCTCGCTCAGCCGTTGACGGTCGCGCAGATCGCCTGGAAGATCGGCGACAATCTCGGCGTCAGCTACTTCTTCGGCGGCTTCTGGCCGAGCGACACGCTGTTCGCGCTCCGGTCGGCCTCGATCGCCCAGCGCTTCGCGATCAGCTATGTCGGCGACGGCTGGAACCTGACGGCGAACCTGCATTACGGCACGATGCTGCAAGAGAACTCGCCAACCAACGTGCACTATTCCGACTACCTCAATCTCGACCTGACCGCGGCCAAGCGGTTCGGCAAGTGGCAGTTCGGCGCCGTCGCCTTCGGCTCGACCGACCTGCCGACGAACCGGCCGGGCTACCGCCCCGTCGGACAGATCGCGATGGGCGCCCTGGTCGGCTACGCCTTCGAGAAGTTCACGGTCCAGACCTTGCTCACCCGCGACATCGCCCAGCGCAACCTCGGCGGCGAGGAGACCCGCGCTTGGCTGCGCTTCCTCGTGCCGCTGTGGCGGCCGGAGCCGGATCAGGTTCCGAACCGCGTCACCGTCCGGCGCAACAGCGCCGCCGGGCCTCCCGTGGAGGGGCGCTGAGCGGGGAGGTATCCCGCAAGCGGCCGGTTTTCCGGAGAGAGCCGACGCAGGAACGAGGGCCTGGAGCCTCCACCCCGATCCGGTTTTCGGAGCGAGGCTCCGGCAGGGTGCCGGCGGCGTGAAGGTTCAGGGGCGGCCCGCCGCCTCGTGGCGGGCGCGCAGGCGGAAGGCGAGGACGAGCAGCAGCGCGCCGAAGGCCACCGCGTAGGCGCCGAGCCACCACGTCAGCACCAGCGCCGACATGCCGGGATTGATCAGCAGCGCGATCCCGAACAGCACCGAGACGGCACCGCCGAAGCCGAGCCACCAGCGCCCGTAATGCAGGTGGAGCCGGAAGGCCGCGGCGATCATCAGGCCGCCGGTCACCAGAGCCCAGGCCGCGACGAGGAGCACGAAGACCCAGACCGCTGCCGCCGGTACGAGGAAGGCCGCGACGCCGACGAGGATGTCGAGCAGGCCTTCGAGCAGCAGGAAGCCCCAGCGGTCGTGGCGCTGCGCCGCCCGTATCGCGGCGACGATGGCGAAGATTCCGTCGACCAGCATGTAGGCCGAGAAGAACAGCACCAGCGAGAGCACGAAGGCGGCGGGCATGACGAAGGCGACGAGGCCGAACAGGATGGCGAGGACGCCGCGCAGGGCCACGAGCCACCAGTTGCGGGCGAGCACCGTGCTCATCGCGTCGAGACGTGCTGGCCCGGTGAGCGGGACGCCGGACGGACGCGCCTGCCTGCCCGCTTCCCCGGACGCGTCGGACGATCCAGCCATGTCGCACTCCTCCGGCAAGGGCGGGCCGGCCGGATCGGCCCGCTGGCGGGCGCGCCCCGCATCCATCCCGCAACGCGGCATGGATGCTCGCGTTCCGTCCGTTCGGCGGCCGGCCTTCCGGAAATGCAACCGAGGCGGGCGACATGGAACTTCGGAGGCCTTTCGTGTCTTGGGCAATCGAGGCGGGCTCACTCCAAGGCCGGTTCCGCAGGGCCGACCTTCTTTCGGCAATCATGTCCGATGCTTGACGATCAGCGGCGGGCCAAGCCGGCCGACGCATCCGCGCGCCGGTCCGCGGCGGAGAACGGGCGCGATAGCCTCGATCTGAAGCCCGAGGCGCGCAAACCCGATGAGGCCTGGCGTGAGGCCGACGGGGCGGCTCCGGACTCGGGCACGCAGGACGGCGGCGGCGAGGACGGCGAGACGCGACCGAACGCGCTGCGGCGTCACCCCTGGTGGTTCGTGCTCGGCGGCCTGGCCGTGCTGGCCCTGGGCGTGGCGGCCTATGTCTACTGGCTGGTCGAACTGCATCCCTACGAGACCACCGACGACGCCTTCGTCGATGCGCGCAGCTTCATCATCGCGCCCAAGGTCGGCGGCTACGTCGTCGCCGTTCCGGTGACCGACAACCAGCACGTCGAGGCGGGCGACACCCTGTTCCAGATCGATCCGCGCGATTACCGGGTCGCGCTCGAACAGGCCACGGCGCAGGTGCAGGCGGCGCAGGCCTCGATCGAGAACGTCGATGCGCAGATCGCGGTGCAGAAGGCCCAGGTCGATGTCGCGAAGGCCCAGGTCGAGACCGCGCAGGCGGCGCTGCGATTCGCTCAGGAAGACGCCGACCGCTACAAGACGCTCGCCGAGCGCGGCGCCGGCACGATCCAGCAATCGCAATCCTCGACCTCGACCCTGCAGCAGCGGCAGGCGGCGCTGACGAGTGCCAACGCGAACGTGGTCGCAGCCCAGAAGCAGATCGGCTCGCTCCAGGCCCAGCGCGCCAGTGCCGAGGCGCAGCTCGCCCAGGCCGAGGCGCAGCGCGACCAAGCGCAGCTCAACCTCGGCTACACGACCGTGGCGGCGGCGCAGGCGGGCCGCGTGGTGCGCCTCACCGGCGGCGTCGGCGAGTACGCCCAGGCCGGTCAGAGCCTGTCGATGTTCGTGCCCGACGACATCTGGGTCACGGCCAACTTCAAGGAGACGCAGATCACCGACATGCGGCCGGGCCAGCCCGTCGACATCGAGATCGACGCCTACCCGGACCGCAGGATCACCGGCCGGATCGCCTCGGTGCAGCCGGGTTCGGGCACCGCCTTCAGCCTGCTGCCGGCGCAGAACGCCACCGGCAACTACGTGAAGGTGACCCAGCGCATTCCCGTGAAGATCGTGGTCGACGCGTGGCCGAGCGACATCGCGATCGGTCCCGGCATGTCGGTCGTGCCGAGGGCGCACGTGCGGTGAGTGCGGACGCCAAGTCGCCCTCGAAGGCGCCCTCGAAGGCGCCCGGGGGGCACAGCCCCTGGGCGATCGCCCTCGTGGTGGCGCTCGCCACCTTCATGGAAGTGCTCGACACCACGATCGCGAACGTCGCCCTGCGCTACATCTCGGGGGCGCTCGCCGTGGGGCCGGACGAGTCCGCCTGGGTGGTGACGAGCTACCTCGTCGCCAACGCGATCACGCTGATCGCGTCGAGCTTCCTGGCCAAGCGCTACGGCCGCAAGGCCTTCTTCCTGTGGTCGGTGGCGCTGTTCACGCTCTCCTCGGTGCTGTGCGGCTTCGCCTGGAGCCTCGAATCGCTGCTGCTCTTCCGCGTGCTCCAGGGGCTGGGCGGCGGCGGCATGGCGCCGCTCGCACAGTCGATCCTGGCCGATTCCTTCCCGCCGGAGAAGCGGGGGCAGGCCTTCGCGCTCTACGGCATCGCCATCGTGGTCGCACCGGTGATCGGTCCGACGCTCGGCGGCTGGCTCTCCGACAACGCCTCCTGGCACTGGTGCTTCCTGATCAACGGCCCGATCGGCGTCATCGCCCTGGTGCTGATGTACTTCCTGATCGAGGACAGCGAGGCGGCCAAGCGCGAGCGGCGGGCGCTGCGCCGGAAGGGCGTGCGCTTCGATCTCGTCGGCTTCCTGCTGGTCGCGACCTTCCTCGGCTCGCTCGAAGTCGTCCTCGACGAGGGCCAGCGCAAGGACTGGTTCGGCACCTCGACGCTGATGAACGTCTTCGGCGCGCTCACGGCGATCTCGTTCCTCGCCATGATTCCGTGGCTGCTGAGCGCGAAGAACCCGGTCATCGATCTGCGGCTTCTCAAACGCCGGCAGTTCAGCGCCTGCTTCCTGGTGATGCTGTTCACCGGCGCGGTGCTGATCTCCAGCACGCAGTTCATTCCGCAGATCACCCAGGAATATTACGGCTATACCGCCACCCTGTCGGGATTGGTGCTCGGGCCGGGGGGCATCATGACCGTGATCTCGATGCTCGTGATCGGCCGCGTCTCCTCCTTCATCCAGCCGAAATGGCTGATCGCCACCGGCGGGCTCATCGTCTCGCTCGGCCTCTACGACCTGACCCGAATCTACGGCGACACGACCTTCTCGTTCTTCGCGTGGTCGCGGATCTATATCGGCATCGGCCTGCCGATGATCTTCCTGTCCGTGACCTCGGCCTCCTACGAGGGCCTGGCGAAGGACAAGACCGATCAGGCCTCGGCCCTGATCAACGTGGCGCGCAACGTCGGCGGCTCGATGGGCGTGTCGCTCGCGCAGAACGTGCTGGCCTATCGCAGCCAGTTCCACCAGAGCCGGCTGGTCGATACGCTCGATCCGTCGAGCCCGGCCTATCAGCAGACCCTGTCGCAGGCGACGCGCTACTTCCAGCAGCACGGGTTCGCCGGCCCCGACGCGCAGGGTCAGGCCATCGCCTGGATCGGACAGCAACTCGCCACCCAGGTCGCCTACTGGGCCTATATCGACGTGTTCTGGGTGCTCGCCGTGCTGACCGCCTGCCTCGTGCCGCTGGCGCTGATCCTGAAGAACGTGCGGCTCGGCGGCGCCGCGCCGGCGGCGCATTGAGACGCCGTCGCGCCGACGGCCTCGCCGGGTTCCGCGAAAGATGGCAGAAGCGTGGGGTCGGAACCGTCTCCGATCGGGCGGGGGCCGACCTGCGCGAGGACCCGACATGACGGTGTCGAACGACGACGAGTTGGCGGGGCTGACGCGGATCGGGCGCATCGTCGCCGACACGCTGGAGGTGATGGGCAGGGCCATCGAGCCCGGCACGACCGCGCGCGAACTCGATCGGATCGGGCGGGCCTTCATGGAAGCGGCCGGAGCGCGTTCGGCTCCGGAAGACGGTCTATGCCTTTCCCGGGGCGACCTGCATCAGCGTCAACGAGGAAATCGCGCACGGCATCCCGGGTGACCGCCGGATCGGACCGGGCGACCTCGTCAACATCGATGTCTCCGCGGAGAAGGACGGCTATTTCGCCGACACCGGAGCGTCCTTCGCGGTGCCGCCCCGGGTCGAGCGGCTCTGCTCTGCAAGGACGGGCGCCGGGCGATGTGGACGGGCTTGCGCCAGATCGGCGCCGGCAGGCCGGTCGCGGGCATCGGCCGGGCCGTGGGCGCCACACGCTGGTGCGCAATCTCGCCAGCCACGGCGTCGGCCTGTCGCTGCACGAGGAGCCGACCGAGATCGCGACTTGGCCCGAAGCCTCCGAGCGCCGGATCATGGTCGACGGTCTGGTGTTGACCGTCGAGCCCTTCCTGTCGCTGGGCGGCGACGACCCCTGGACCCTCTACAGCCAACCGAGCGCCCTCACGGTCCAGTACGAGCACACCGTCGCGGCCACCCGCAACGGACCGCTGATCCTCACCGTGTCCGGGGCAGTAGAACGCGCCCCGAAAGGGGGCTTCCGGTTCTCGGAAAAAGATACTGAAGGGCGCGGGCGGGCGGCCCCTGCGGTGTCCTCAAGACCTGTCTCGCGGCGCCCTTCGCCGGGCGGGATCCCGATCAGCCCGCATTGGCGTCGAGCCAGCGCTCGGCGCCCGAAAGATCGTAGCCGTGGCGGGCGCCGTAGGCCGCCACCTCGTCCCGGCGCAGACGGCCGGCGAGCACCTCGCCGATCGTCCAGAGCGTGAGCGAGCGCGTGCCGCTACGGCAATGGGCGACGACGGGGCCCGGCGCCGCCTCGACCGCGGCGTGGAAGCGCTCCACCGCCTCGCGAGTGAGGGTCGGGCCGGTCACCGGCAGGTCGAGGTAGCGCAGGCCCGCGGCCTCCGCCGCCGCGCGCTCGGCCACCGCGCCGGGCTGGCCGGGCTCCTCGCCGTCGGGCCGGTTGTTGATGAGGAGGGCGACCCCCTCCGCGCCCAGGGCCGCGATCGCGTCGAGGCTCGGCTGGCCGGCCACGGAGAGTTTCGGGTCGAGGGAGGTTCGCTTCATGCCGCCTGTCCGTGGCTGCGTCCGCTCCGGCGTAGCGCGGGCCGTCTCGGGCGGCAAGGCGCGCCGGCGGGATCGCTGCGCGGCGCCTTCGCGGAGCCGCGCGGCCTCCCGACCGTTTCCCCCGCGCCCGGCGGGGCCGGGCGAGTTGTAGGGGAGGGGCAACGTGGTGGGGCGGCGCTCCCGGCGCTGGCGCGACGCGGATCCGGACATGCAGGGGCCGAGGCCCGCGGGCGCGCCGGTCTGCCCGCTCTGCGAGCGGCCGATCCCGGCCCATGCCCGTCAGAGCCTCCACCACCTGACGCCGAAGCTGAAGGGCGGCGCCCACGGCGCGACCGTGCGGCTCCACCAGATCTGCCACTCGGCGATCCACGCCCGCTATAGCGAGGCCGAGATCGCCCGCAGGCTCGCCGAGGTCGAATCCCTGCGCGCGGATCCCGAGATCGCCCGCTTCCGCGAATGGGTGCGGGGCAAGCCCGACGATTTCCACGCCCCCGCCCGCATGACCCGCGCGCGGCGCAGCGGCGGGCGCTCGTGGCGTTAGAGCATCGTCCCGAAAGGTGCCGGCTTCGCGTGGTGCCACGAAGATCGGGAGCGGAGGAATTCGAACTCCTTCGCCGGCCGCCGGCATCCGTTCGACCGGTTTCCCGGCCGGAAGCATCGCCTGCGCTCGCGGGATGGGATCAGCGATTTTTCAGGGGCGATTTCCGAGCAGGGCCGGCAACGGCCCTTCGAAGGCGCGGACCGATCGGGGCGAACCGGGCGTATCCTCTGTCTCGGACAGGTCGGCAGCCATCGAAGGATGCGTGAGCGTTCGAGCGGGCCGGCTTCCGCATCCCCGGACAATCCTCCATCCGTCCTGGCGGAAGCGTTAACCGCGCGGCCAGATCGCTTGGGCGGCGCTGGGGGGCGCTTAACGCTTGGGCGGCCATGCTCGGGGCTCGATCCCGTCCGCACGAGGCCCGACCCCATGGGCGCAGCATCCACCGCGGCCACCCAGCCGATCCGTCCGCTTCCCGACGAGGCCGCCCGGCTCGCCTGGGTCGATGTCGCCAAGGGCCTGTGCATCGTCCTCGTCGTGATGATGCACTCGACGCTCGGCACCGGCGAGGCTCTGGGCGGCGAGGGCTTCCTGCACGGGGTCGTGGAATTCGCCAAGCCGTTCCGGATTCCTGACTTCTTCCTGCTCTCGGGCCTGTTCCTCGGCCGGGTGATCGACCGCGACTGGCGCCTGTTCGCGGACCGGCGCGTGGTCCACTTCGCCTACTTCTACGGCCTGTGGGTCGTGATCCAGTCGCTGTTCAAGGCCGGAGCGATCGTCGCCGGGGCGGAGGGGACGCAAGCGAAGCTCGCCGCCTTCGGCCTGCACCTCGCGGAAGCGCTGGTGGTGCCCTACTCGACGCTGTGGTTCGTCTACCTGCTCGCGGTGTTCTCGGTGGTGACGAAGCTGCTCCACCGCCGGGTGCCGCCGCTCGCGCTGCTCGCGGTCGCCGCCGTGCTGCAGATCCTGCCGACCAGCGGCCTGCCCGAACTCCTCGACGAGTTCTGCGAGCGCTACGTCTACTTCCTGGGCGGGACCCTCTTCGCCGAATGGATCTTCCGTTTCGCCGACCGGGTGCGCGGGGCCGTGCTTCCGGCGCTCGCCGGACTCGCGCTATGGGCGGGGCTGGAGGCGGTCCTCGTCTTCACGCCGACGGGGATCGAGGCCGTGCCGACGCTGGCGCGCCTGCCGGTGGTCAGCCTCGGGCTCGGCACGGTCGGGGCGCTGGCCATCATCGCCTTCGCCAACCTGATGACCCGCGCGGGCGGGCCCGTCACCGCGGCCCTGCGCGCCTGCGGCGAGCGGTCGATCGTGATCTATCTCGGCTTCTTCCTGCCGATGGCGCTCACCCGCACGCTGATCCTCAAGTTCAATCTCGCCGTGCCCGACCACGCCCTCGATGTCGGGCTCGCGAGCCTGATCGTGACCGCGGCGGCGGTGACGGTGCCGCTCGCCTTCGAGCGGCTGGTGCGCGGCACCCGCCTGGACTTCCTGTTCCGGCGCCCGGCCGCCTTCCACATCGCCGCGCCGCCCGCCCGCGCGGCGCGTCCGCGGGCGGTGCCGGTGGCCGCGCGAGAGGCCTGACCGATCCCGATCCGGAACCTTCACACCCCGCCCGCCGGTTTCTCACGCGGCCCGCCGCCGGGGCGGGCGCGACAGGGAGCGGCCGGACATGGTGCAGGACACGTCCGACGGGGGGAGCACGGTGAGCGGCGATCCCGCCACGGTGGTTCTCGACAAGCCGCACGACCGCGCCTTCTGGGCCCGCCGGTTCGAGGTTCCGGTGGAGCAGGTCCAGGCGGCGGTGGAGGCGGTCGGCACCGATCCCGCCCGGGTCGCCGCCCATCTCGGCAAGCCCTGGCCCTACGAGAAGAGCGGCATCGTCTGACGCCGCTCCCCGAGGCTGGGCTCGTCCCGGCTTCAGGCGCCCTGGACGAGGAGGGCGAGGCCCGCCACGGTGAGCGCGCCGCCCAGGACCCGCGGGACGATCCGAGAGGACATCCGTGGGCTGACGGCGACACGGCCCAGGCCGATGCCGGCGAGATGCAGAGCCGCGGTGGCGGCGAGGAAGCCGAAGCCGTAGGCGAGGCCGGAGGCGTTCTCCGGCATCTCGGCGCCGTGGGCGAGGCCGTGGAACACCGCGAAGCCGCCGACGAGCGCCGTCAGCGCCGCGAGCGGGGCCGCGACGCGCAATGCCAGGGCGAGGCCGAAGGCCACCACCGACAGGCCGATGCCGACCTCGGCATAGGGCAGCGCGACGCCCGCCATCCCGAGCCCGGCGCCCAGCGCCATCATCGCCAGGAAGGCGAGCGGCAGCGCGAGGAGCGCCCGGCCGCCGTAGAGCGCCGCCAGCAGTCCCACCGCGACCATCGCGAGCACGTGATCGGCGCCGCCGACCGGATGCAGGAAGCCCTGCGCCAGCCCGCCGGCCTCGCCGTGGCCGGGATGGGCGAGCGCCGCGTGCGGCAGGAGGAGCAAGCCGGCCGTCAGGCCGGCGGTGAGACGCTTCATGGTCGGTTCGACTCCCTGTTCAGGTCGGGCGGCCGGCAAGCAGGAACTCTACCGCAGCGCTTGCACGCCTGTCCCGCGGAATGGTCCAGGGCCATCGCTTGAAGCGATGGCCCTGGTTTCTTGCCAGCCTCAGTCGCCGGCGCCCGCCTCCGCGGGCTTGAGGCTTTCGCTCCGCTCGATGTTTTTCAGGACATCCGTCCTGAAAAGCCCGCTCCGCGCGGCGCTCTTCGCGCCGCGAAGCCACTTGCGCGGCTTCGAGCGATGGCCCTGCGGAAGGGTCATTCCTGGGCCGTGCCCTCGTCGAGACGGTCGAGGAGATCACGCTCATAGGCGATCAGCTCGCGCCCGCGCTTGATCGCACGATGATACTGCTGCGCCGACAACTCGTCCTGGATCGCGAGGATGTAGGGCCCCATGCTCGGCGAGGCCTTCAGGATCTCGGTGGCTTGGCGCACGAACAGATCCTCCGCCTCCGGCGGGTTGTCGGTGAGATAGATGAATTGCAGCGTGACGCAGAGCCGCTTGGCGGCGGTGTCCGCTTCGCTCTCGGTGATGATCTCGCTCTCGCGCAGGAACTTGCACTGGTTCTCGATCACGAAGACCGAGCGTCGGTCGCCGTTGCGGATCAGCGCCCCGTTGATGATCAGCCGCTCCTGGGGCTTGAGTTCGATGCGCAGGGCCATGGTTACCCGTTCCTTGAAGCGACGAAATTCAGCAGAGGCCGCGAGGTTCTCTTAACCATGACGGCAGGGTCTGTCGCTATCCTTGCCCATAAAGGAAGATAGACGGAAAATTCTCCGGTTCGATTAAGGTCTCGGCAAGGCCCGGGGTGGAGGGTTCGAGTGTCGCCAAAAGGGCGGCATCAAGACCCACAAGGATCGCCCCATGTCTTCCGGCATCACGCTTTCGGCCGCCACCCGCCAGAACCTGCTCTCGCTGCAGGACACCGCCGCGCTGACCTCCACGACGCAGAACCGCCTCGCCACCGGCCTCAAGGTCTCCTCCGCCCTCGACAACCCCGTCAACTTCTTCACCGCCCAGGGCCTGTCCAACCGCTCGTCGGATCTCGGCGGCCTGCTCGACGGTATCTCGAACGGCGTGCAGGCGATCCAGGCGGCCAACCAGGGCATCACCTCGATCCAGAAGCTGATCGACTCGGCCAAGTCCACCGCCAACCAGGCGCTGTCGACCCAGATCACCACCACCGGCACCGCCGGCTCCAACTTCGCCGCCAACACGACCACCTCGACCACCGTCAACTTCTACGTCAACGGTGCGACCAAGGCGGCGACGATCGCCTCCAACTCCACGGTCGACGCGGCGGTCACCGCGCTCAACAGTGCGGCCGGCTCGACCATGTTCTCCAAGGACACGACCGGCACGAAGATCGTGCTGAACGCCAGCGCTGCGGTCGAGTTCGCGACGACGGGCGACCAGACGGCGCTGGGCTTTGCCGTCGGCTCGGGCAGCCCCACGGCCAACAAGTACGGCACCGGCAACACGGTGGCCTCGACCAGCGCCAACCTGACGATCTCGGGCGTGGACACCCGTTCCAAGCTGGCGGATCAGTACAACAGCCTGCTGACGCAGATCACGCAGCTCGCCAAGGATTCGAGCTTCAACGGCACCAACCTGATCAGCAACGGCGACGCCTCGAACAAGCTGCATATCAGCTTCAACGAGAAGGACAGCTCGAACCTCGACGTGCAGGGCCAGGATCTGACCGCGGACGGGCTCAACCTGACCTCGATCACCGGCAACTCGGGCAACACGGTGAACGGCCAGGGCAGCTTCCTGCTCGACACCGACATCAAGGGCACCCTGACCAGCCTCAGCTCGGCCTCCGACACCCTGCGCGCGGCGAGTTCGACCTTCGGCTCGAACCTCTCCGTGGTGCAGAACCGGCAGAGCTTCTCGAAGAACCTGATCAACGTGCTCGATACCGGTGCGGCGAACCTGACCAACGCCGACCTCAACCTGGAGGCCGCCAACTCCCAGGCGCTGTCGACGCGCCAGTCGCTCGGCATCTCGGCGCTCTCGCTCGCCAACACCGCCCAGCAGAGCATTCTCCAGCTCCTGCGCTGACGCGCAAGGCAACCGCATCGTCGGAAAACGGCCGGGGCCCGCGCTCCGGCCGTTTTCGCGTTCCGGATCGAGAAATCTCAGGCTCAAAGGGTATCGTTAACGCAACGGCAACCGAGATCGTGGTGAATTAACCCTAATGCCGGGTCGATATCGATCTGAACGGGGTTGTTACCCATGTCTTCCAGCGTCACGCTTTCCGCCGCCACCCGCCAGAACCTGCTCTCGCTGCAGGACACCGCCGCGCTGACGGCCACCACCCAGAACCGCTTGGCAACGGGCCTCAAGGTCTCCTCCGCCCTCGACAACCCCGTCAACTTCTTCACCGCGCAGTCCTTCTCCAGCCGTTCGGGCGACCTCGGTTCGCTGCTCGATTCGATCTCGAACGGCGTGCAGACGATCCAGGCGGCCAACCAGGGCATCACCTCGATCCAGAAGCTGATCGATTCGGCCAAGTCCACCGCCAACCAGGCGCTGTCGACCCAGATCACCACCACCGGCACCGCCGGCTCCAACTTCGCCGCCAACACGACCACCTCGACCACCGTCAACTTCTACGTCAACGGTGCGACCAAGGCGGCGACGATCGCCTCCAACTCCACGATCGACGCGGCGATCACCGCGCTCAACAGTGCGGCCGGCTCGACCATGTTCTCCAAGGACACGACCGGCACGAAGATCGTGCTGAACGCCAGCGCTGCGGTCGAGTTCGCGACGACGGGCGACCAGACGGCGCTGGGCTTTGCCGTCGGCTCGGGCAGCCCCACGGCCAACAAGTACGGCACCGGCAACACGGTGGCCTCGACCAGCGCCAACCTGACGATCTCGGGCGTGGACACCCGTTCCAAGCTGGCGGATCAGTACAACAGCCTGCTGACGCAGATCACGCAGCTCGCCAAGGATTCGAGCTTCAACGGCACCAACCTGATCAGCAGCGGCGACCCCTCGAACAAGCTGCACATCGCCTTCAACGAGCGCGACACCGCCAACATCGACGTGCAGGGCCAGGATCTGACCTCCGCCGGCCTCAACCTCGCCTCGATCACCGGCAACTCGGGCAACACGGTGAACGGTCAGGGCAGCTTCCTGCTCGACACCGACATCAAGAGCACCCTGACCGGCCTCAGCTCGGCCTCGGACACCCTGCGCACGGCGAGTTCGACCTTCGGCTCGAACCTCTCCGTGGTGCAGAACCGGCAGGACTTCACCAAGCGGCTCGTCAACATCCTCGATACCGGCGCGGCGAACCTGACCAACGCCGACCTCAACGAGGAGGCGGCGAACTCCCAGGCGCTGTCGACGCGCCAGTCGCTCGGCATCTCGGCGCTCTCGCTCGCCAACCAGGCGCAGCAGGGCATCCTCCAGCTCCTGCGCTGATCCGGCGGCGCGCCATCCCTCATCGCGGGCGGGTTTCGGGGGCGATCGCGCGAGGCGGTCGCCCCTTCTCGTCGTGTCGGCCCCGAATCCGCCCGCGGCGCATCCCGGCCCCGCGCGGGCCCGTGGCGTGCGCGGCCGCGCGTCCATAAATCAGCCGCGTTGTGCGCCGCCTTATCGGCGCCGACACGCTGTTCAAGAATTCCTCCCGACGCGTCCCGCCCCGGGGTATCCCAGCACGCGATGAATGCCATCCTGATCAAGCTGTTCGCGACCGCGCTGACCCTCTCCCAGGTCACGACGCGGCCCGACGCCGTGCGGACCCGGTTCGATGCCGCCACGGACGGCGGGCAAGTCGTGGCGATCCTGCGCGACGGCTGCGCCCACATGCGCAAATCCTTCGACATCGAGGACATCAACCTCGACGAGCTGATCTCCACCGCCATGGAGGATCCGAGCGCGGTGGCCGGCGACAACGCGCCCAAGATCCTGCACGGGCTCGATCTGAATGAGCTGAACACGAGCTACAAGCAGTTCTGCAAGGGCGAGAGCCCGGCCGATTCCCCCTTCGACGCGGGGGCGGTGATCGCCTTCTACAACAACGCCGTGAGGGACCTGCCCTCGGCCGAAGCCTTGCGCGACATCAAGCTTCCCAGCGCCAGCGTGATCCTGGACGCGGCCGGCAAGCCCTATTCCGAGACCTTCGAGACCCACGGCCGCCGCCTCGTCGTGCCGATCGAGGCGGTGCCCGACCTCGTCCGACAAGCTTTCGTCGCGGCCGAGGACAAGCGCTTCTACAGCCACCACGGCATCGACGAGCGCGGCGTGATCCGCGCCTTCGTCGGCAACCTCGCCTCGCCGGGGCGCCCGGCCGGCGGCTCGACCATCACCCAGCAGGTGGTCAAGAACCTCTCGGTCGGCGACGACGTCACCTACGAGCGCAAGATCCGCGAGATGATCGTCGCCTCGCGCCTGGAGCGCCTCCAGACCAAGCCGCAGATCCTCGGGCTTTACCTCAACGGGATCTATCTCGGCCGCGGCGCCTACGGCATCGAGATGGCCGCGCGCTCCTGGTTCGGCAAGTCGGTGGGTGCGCTCACCCTGCCCGAGGCCGCCCTGCTCGCCGGCCTGCCGAAGGGGCCGAACTACTACAGCCCCGACAAGTATCCCGAGCGGGCGAAGGAGCGGCGCGCCTACGTGCTCAGCCGCATGAAGGAAGAGGGCACGATCACCGAGGCGCAGATGAGCGCGGCGCTCGCCTCCGATCTCGGCATCAGGCCGCCGGACGCGGCGCGCCAGGATTCCGGCTTCTACCTCGTCGATCATCTGGCGCGCGAGGCCCGCACCTTCGCCGGGCTCAACTCGCTCACCGACGCGAGCTACACCGTGCGCGCCACGGTCAATGCCGGCCTGCAGAGCACGCTCGAAGGCGCGCTTCAGGAGGGGCTCTCGACCTACGAGCGCGGCACCGGCCGCGCCCGCTACGAGGGGCCGGAGCTGAATCTTTCCGAAGCGATCAAGCGCATCGAGGCCGCCGCGCCCGCGCCGGAGCCGGCCGCGGAACCGGCGCCCGCGTCCGAGACGAAGAAGGGCGCCGGGAAGGCGGCGGCCAGGACGCCCGCCAAGCCTGCCGTGCCGCCGGCCTGGCAGCGCGCGCTCCTCTCCGCCCGGCCCCAGCTCTACGACGTGCGCTGGCCGCTCGCCGTGGTGCTCCAAGCCGGCAGGAACGGCACGCGGGTCGGCCTGCCGGACGGGCGGGTCGCGAGCCTCGAACCCGGCCCGGCGCGGGGAAAACTCCAGCTCTACGACGCCGTGCGGGTGCGCCTGCGCGAGGGCAAGGGCAGCCCCCGCGCCGACCTGCGCGTGCGCCCCACCGTCCAGGGCGCCGCCATCGTGCTGGAGAACCGCACGGGCAAGATCCTGGCGATGAGCGGGGGCTTCTCCTACCCGCTGAGCCAGCTCAACCGGGTGACGCAGACCGTGCGCCAGCCGGGCTCGACCCTGAAGCCGCTGACCTATCTCGCCGCGCTCAATGCGGGCATGCAGCCCAACACCCTGGTGATGGACGCGCCCGTGACCCTGCCGCCGATCGGCGGGATCGGCGATTCGTGGTCGCCGAAGAACTACGACGGCGGCGGTTCCGGCGCGACGACGATCCGGCGCGGCCTCGAATTCTCGAAGAACCTCGTCACCGCCCGCCTGCTCCAGGGCGGCATCGCGGGCAAGGCGCCCGACAGCCTGCAGCGGGTCTGCGACATCGCGCTGGAGGCCCAGCTCTACGCCGAGTGCGAGCGCTACTACCCCTTCGTGCTCGGCGCCCAGCCGGTGCGGATGATCGACCTGGCGAGCTTCTACGCCGCCATCGCCAACGAGGGGGCGCGCCCGAGCGCCTACGCCCTGGAATCGATCGAGCGCGGCGGCAAGCCGGTCTACAGCCACGCCGACAAGGCGCCGGTGCGGATCGGCTCGGCCGACCGGGTCGCCTTCTACCAGCTCAAGACCATGCTCCAGGGCGTGACCCGGCACGGCACCGCCGCGGCGCTCGCCGGCATCTCGGCTTACGTCGCGGGCAAGACCGGCACGTCGGAGAACGAGAACGACGCGTGGTTCGCCGGGTTCTCGAACGAGATCACGGTGGTGGTCTGGGTCGGCTACGACAATGCCGACGGCGTGCGCCGGACGCTGGGCCGCGGCCAGACCGGCGGGCACGTCTCGGTGCCGATCGCGCGGGCGATCTTCCAGGCGGCCTGGGCCAACGGCGTGCCGCGCACCTCGCTCGCGCCGCCCTCGCCGGAGGCGAAGGGGCTGATCGCCGACCTGCCGATCGAGCCGCGCAGCGGCCAGCGCGTCGCGGGCGGCGGCTTCATCGAGCATTTCCGTCTCAAGGACGGCCGCGTCGCCGACACGCAGTACGCGCTCGTGCCCCGCGACACCCTCTACGCCATGCGCCCCGACGCGGAGGACGGCGACACCGGCAATTCCGAGGACGGGGCGGACGTGGCCGGCGACATCTTCGGCAACCTGCCGGGCGGGCGCCGCGACGGCTACGACCCCCATGCCCGGAGGCGCAGCGCCGACACCGATGCGGATTCGAACGTCGATCCTTGGGGCCTGCGCCGCGACCGGCGCGGGGAACCGCAAGCCTGGCCCGGCCGCGACCGCTACGGGCAGGCCAACCCGACGCCGTTCGGCTCGCCCTTCGACGACGACGACAGGCGCTATCGGCAGCGCCGCCGCGATCCCGACTACCTGTTCGGCGAAGACCCGCGCTACTGACGCGGCCTTCTTCTTCCATGCTCTCTTCGAGGTCCGCTTTGCCCAGGCAGCTTCCGGCCACCCTGCTCGTCGCGCTCGCGCTGGCTGCGCCGGCCCGCGCGCAGGAGGGGGCCAAAGATCTCCCGAAACCGGCGGCCCTGGTCTCCGACCGGGTCAAGGACGTGCCGGCGCTGACGCCCGGGGACGCCGTGAGCCTCAAGCCCGGCACGGTCCTTTTCAGCGACCACCGCGAGGCGGCCTCGACCGATCCGGAAAGCGGGCTGATCGCCTTCGACGCGTGGCGAAAAGCCCGGCCCGCCGAGGCGGCCGCCCTCGGCCCCTGGCCCGGTTATACCGAGCCCGACTACACGCAGACGATCAACGGCGTCGCCAAGCCGCGCCACGAGACCCTGAAGGTCTACGTCGCGGAAGGCCGTTTCGTCGTCGCCAAGCCGCCCTCCGAGATCGACCTCTCGGCCTTCGCGAGCCTCGACTTCCTGGCCAGGATGGACCCGGTGATCCGCCACAAGCGGCTCGACCCGGCGGACGCGACGCCGACCAAGGACCCGGCCGCCGCCTTCGCGAAGCGTCCCGACCGGCCCTGGTGCGGGGCGGGCGGCACCTGCATCGAGTCGCGCTACGACCTGGAAGGCAAGCTGCCGCTGGGCGTCAAGCTCGCCAACAAGCTCGAACTCGGCTCGTCGAAAAAGATCGCCGAGTTCGTCTCCTTCCAGAGCGAATTGCGGGTGCTCCCGCCGGCGGAAGCCGCGGGCCTCGCCGCGCTCACGAAGATCGAGACGCCGGTCGCGGGCGGGCTCGAACAGACGATCTTCTGGGTCAACCAGATCCTGCGCTTCGGCAAGTTCCTGGCGGTGATGCAGCCCGCCCCGAACGATCCGAACCGCACGGTGGTGACGACCTGCATGGCGCTGGCGATCAAGGCGGACGTGCTGGAGCGCAAGCAGGAATATGCCCGGGTGCCGGTGCTCAGGAACCTGCTGCCGGTGCAGGTGCTGATGGGCAATTCCTCCTTCAACACCGGCACTTCGATCAGCGCGGGCGTACCGACCTACGCCCGCAACCGCATCGTCGCCTTCGCCGACGCGCTGGCGAGGAAATGAAGGACGGTGCCGAGCGCCATCCAAACCTCACGAAGCTGTGAGCAACCTTGCCGGTGTCACCGCGAGGCGGCAGACAGAGGTTGGTATACTGGATAATATGTTTCGACTCGTTCCTGAGACCGCGAGTCACCTCATCCGGCGCGCCCCTCCCAGGGCGTGCCGTTTTTTCTTGAAGCCGGCTCATTCTTCCGACGAGCGCCGGAAACCTGCGAGCCGTCGGCGCCCCGGGATGACGACGGAGGGGGGCGGATCGGCATCCTCGAGGCGGCCGGTGTCGACCCGCGTTCGAAGCCCTGCCGATCCCTCCGGGACGGTTGTCCGGTCCGATCCCCCCACATGTCATGGACGAGGCTGCCGCCCGGGGGCTACAACGGTCAAGCTAGGTGAGTCGCGCGCGGTCTCGCCTCAGCGTTCGTTGCAAGCCAAGGGGAAGCCCATGACCACGCAGAACCTCACCGTCACCGCCCGCGAGCGCGACACGCTCCTGGCGGCGTTGCGCTACTATCAGTTCTACCGGATGCAGGGTCACCCGTTCGACCCGCGCAAGGACGACCTGATCGACATCATCGCCGCCGGTAGCGGCGAGGCCCTCGACGTGACCGAGATCGACGATCTCTGCGCGGGCCTGCACGGCAACCCTCACGCCCTGGCGGCGGTCACGGCCTGAAGCGCGTCCGCGCCGCCCACCGGGATCGCACCCGATTCAGGCCAGGAGGACGTTGAGCAGAACGGCCGCGCCGAGGCCGAGCAGGAACGCCGCGGCGAGCAGAGGTGTGTCCGCGGCGGTCATCGGGAGGCTTCGCCCGTCGAGACGCCGACCAGAAGCGGCCGACGGGCCACCACGATCCACCCCGGAACCGGCGTCCCGTCATCGATCCGGGCGCTCACCGGAACCGTGCCGCCGACCTGCGGCAGGCGCTGGGTGAAGGTCTTGGCCGAGCCCGTCGGGCTCGGCACCGCCTCGACGAGCGACGGGGCGAGAAGGGCGTAGGCCGCCATCACCGTCCCGGCCGCCGCGATCTTGATCAGGTCCCGCATGTCGTCCGCCCCATTGATCGGAGCCCTGCCGGCTCTCGTGTGGGGCCGTTCTAGGGATGTCGGGTTGCCGGCGGATTGCCTCGTACGGTTACCGGATTGCGTCGGCGCACCGCCGACGAAACATCCGGAAACGAGACCCCCTCCATGCATCCGCTTGCGAGGCTAGCGCGCCGCCCGTCGGGCCGATGAGCGAAATCGCACGTCGCATCGCCGTCCGGCGGCGATCCCCTCGGGAGGGGATCATGGTTGGGCGATCGGGCCGAGAAAGCCGCTTCCCCCACGATGAAGTCCGCCGACAAACTCGGCGCCTCTCCGTAGCCCGGCGGCACCCTGTCTTT
Organism: Methylorubrum populi; assembly: GCA_036946625.1. Taxonomy (NCBI): domain Bacteria; kingdom Pseudomonadati; phylum Pseudomonadota; class Alphaproteobacteria; order Hyphomicrobiales; family Methylobacteriaceae; genus Methylorubrum; species Methylorubrum populi. The sequence continues at coordinate 1,382,846 of JAQIIU010000002.1, read as the reverse complement.
AACTTCTCTGGCCGAAAGCTTGGGAATGCGCCGGGCGTACGCGTGCGGGAGCATGGGAGCCGAACGCGGCGCGAACGGCGGGTCGCCCCGACGATCATCAAAAAATAACTCATGTTGTTCAATCTGCCGCGGCGCAACGGCAGCGGCCTTCGCCCCTCGGATTCTGTTCGGTGCGCCGAGCGAGAGACCCTGAGTGCCATGGAGTCGGCCAGGACGAGGGCGATGAGCGAGACCGCGACGGACCTCGATCGGCTTCTGCGGTTCAGCCCGTCCGTGGCGGAGCACTACGAGCGCGAGTACGGCTGGCAGCGGGCGGCCGACCTGCGCCGCAATGCCTTCGCCGGGCTGATCGTCTACAATATCTACAACTTCACCAGCATCGTCCTGACGCCGGACGTTCTCGATCTGGCGTTCCTCACCCGCACGGTGCTCTTCACCCCCCTTGCGCTTCTGCTGATCTGGCTGATCGATCGGGTCGCGGCGGTGCAACGCGAGCGGCTGGCGCTCGCCGCAATGATCGGCGGGTTCCTGCCGCCGGCCGTCCTGTTCTGGCTCACGGAGGCACCGTTCGGCACCTATTGTTTCTCGGAACTGGCGCTCGCCGTCATCTTCGGGAACATCGTCCTCGCCCTGCGCTTCGTGGATGCCATCGTCCTGACCGGCGTGGCCTTCGTCTTCGCGGCTCTCGCGGTCGTCACCAAACCGGGGCTCGCCGGGGGGCTGAGCGGTGCGCTGTTGATCCAGCTCGCGACGGCGTGCGGGTTCAGTCTCTACGCCAACCACCAGATGGAGGCGCGTCGTTGCCGCGACTACATCACGGGGCTTCGCGCCCGCCTGTTGCGCGAAGTGGCCGAGCAGGCGCGTCAGCGTTTCCAGGATCTCTCCCGCACCGATGCGCTGACCGGCCTGCCGAACCGGCGCGCCCTCGATCTCTGCCTCGACCAATGGCTGTCGAGTGACGGCTCCGTCGCGGTGCTGATGATCGACATCGACCATTTCAAGCGGTTCAACGACACCCTCGGCCATCTGGCCGGCGACGACTGCCTGCGCCGCGTGGCCGATGCCCTGGCGACGCTGGGCTTCGCGCGTACCGACCTGATCTGCGCGCGCTACGGCGGAGAGGAGTTCGCCCTGGTCCTGAACGGGGGCGGGCAAGGGGAGGCGACGCGTCTCGCCGACGACCTCGTCAAAGCCGTCGCCTCGCTCGGCATTCCCCATCCGGGTCGCCGCGACGGCCTGGACGTCGTGACGGTCAGCGTCGGCGTCGCTGCGTGTCGCGTGGACCCGCAGGCCGATCGCACCGCGAACCGCAAGGCCGCGCTTCTGGCGGCGGCCGACCGGGCGCTCTACGAGGCGAAGCGGCGCGGCCGCAACCGCGCCTTCGTCGGCGGGCCGGAAGCGATCGGCCTCGCGCTGGCGGGGTAGGGTGGAGGCCGCCTATCCGCCGAAAACCGAGGTCAGCACCTCGCCGCCGCGGTTGATCGCGACCTCCCACAGGCCGGGATTGCGCTGGGTCACCCGCTCCAGATCCTTGGTCGTGGCGATCGGCATGCCGTTGACCGCGACGATCACGTCCCCTTTCCGGAATCCGGCCCGGCCCGCGAGGGAGCCGTCCTCGACGGCGGTCACCGCCACGCCGTCCTCCGGCAGGTCGGCCTGGAGCTCCTCGCTCACCGCGGGGGAGGTGTTGACGAAGGTCGCGCCGGCGAACGGCGTGCGGGAGCGGACCTTGAGCAGGTCGCGCGGGCGTGTTTCCGGCGCCGGCCCGAGCTTGACCTGGATCGTCTGCCGCTTGGTGCCGCGCAGGATGCCGAGATTGGCGGTGCCGGAGATGCCCTTGAGGGCGTAGCGGTAGCCGAAGGCCTCCGGGTCGTCGACGGTCTGACCGTCGACCGAGAGGATCACGTCGCCGCGCTTGAGCCCGGATTCTTCCGCCGGGCTCTTGGCCTGCATGCTCGCCACCAGCACGCCGGTCGGCCGGTCGAGCCCGACGCTCTCGGCGATGTCCGGCGTCACGCTCTGCACCCGCGCCCCGAGCCAGGGCCGGCGCACGAGGCTGCCGCCGTTCTTGGCGGTCTCGACCACGGCGCGGACCATGCTGGCGGGGATGGCGAAGCCGATGCCGTGGCTGCCGCCGGACTGCGAGTAGATCGCGGTGTTGATGCCGACGAGGTGTCCCTTGAGATCCACCAGGGCGCCGCCGGAATTGCCCGGATTGATCGCCGCGTCGGTCTGGATGAAGAACTGGTAGTCCGACGAGCCGACCTGGGTGCGGGCGAGCGCCGAGACGATGCCCTGCGTCACCGTCTGCCCGACGCCGAACGGGTTGCCGATCGCCATCACGAAATCGCCGACCTCCAGATGGTCGGAATCGCCGATCGGCATCGGCGCGATGTCGGCCGGGCTCTTGATCTTGAGCACGGCGAGGTCGGTGCGGGGGTCGCGCAGGACGAACTGCGCCTCGAACTCGCGCTTGTCGGCGAGCGCCACCTTCACCTCGTTCATGTTCTCGATGACGTGGTTGTTGGTGATGACGAGGCCCGAGGCGTCGACGATCACGCCCGAGCCCAGGGAGCGCTGGGCCCGCTCGCCCGGCATGCCGCCGGGGCCGCGGCCCGGACGGTCCTCGCCGAAGAAGCGGCGCATGAACTCCTCCATGGCGTTGGAGCGGGCGGAGCGCTTCTCGACATGGGAGGCGTAGACGTTGACGACGGAGGGCGCGGCCCGCTTCACCACCGGGGCGAAGGAGAGCTGGATCTCGCCCTTCGACAGCGGCACCACCTTGTCCGGCGAGGCTTTGTCCGAGGCCGGCTTCTCGGGCGTGTTCGCCATCTGCGCGCCCGCGGGCGCGGCGGCGAGCAGCAGCGCCGACACGAGGCCGGCCGAAAGGAGCGGCGAGGGGGGCATCGAGGAGTCTCCCGGAGGATCGCTGGAGCGGAGTCCGGGGCTATGTAGCCCTCGCGGGAGCGGGGGGCGAGAGGGCCGGCCGTGTCCGGCACCCGTGCCCGGGTCACGGTGGCGAGCTGGACCGAAAAAAGGGCGGCCGCCCGTACAAAGGCGACCGCCCCGATCCTGTCTCCACGGTGCCGCGCGGGCTCAGTGCCAGCGGGCGGTGTCGTGTAGGCGGTTGGCGCTGCGCACGATCTCGCTGAAGCAGGTCAGCGAGGCGTCGGCGGCGCGCTGCATCTCCGTGACCTGAAGGCGGATCGCCTCGGCCGGGGACTTGGCCCGCGTCAGCGCCTGGAGATGGGCGAGCGCCGCCTCGCCCTCGCCGCGGGCGAAGGCGAACAGCCTTGCGTTGATCTCGGTCAGCGGCGCGAGCGTGGGGACGAAGACGAAGCTCGCACCGATGCGGAGGCTGCGCGGGGCCTTGTCGGCGGCTTCGGCCCCGGCGGGTTCGGCGACGGCCGGCACCGTGGCGACCGGAGGAGCGGGTTCCGGCCACACGGCTTCGGGCTCGTCCGGCTGCGGGGCAGCCTCCTGAACGGTCTCCCGAATGTCCTCTTGCATGTCCTCTTGCATGTTCTCCTGGGCCGGCGCGGCTTCGCGCTCCGCCGCAGTGGCCGTCTCGGCGACCGGTTCGGCCGGCTGCTCCGCCGCCTCGGTCCCGGCGACGGGCTCCCGCGTCGCGTCGGCGTCCGCTTCGAGAGGGGTGCCCTCGGCCACCGAGAGCGCGACCGCCGATGTTTCCGTGACGGCCGTTTCGGCGATGTCGGGGGCAGCCACGGCCGGCGATTCCGTCCTGGCGGCCGGCCCCGGTGCACGTCCCCTGCGGCGGCTCGACGACATGGATCTTCTCCTCGTTCGTGATCCTCCCTCAAGGCCGCTCCGGGCCGGGCCCGGAGCGCTTCGGGAGAGCATGGCGTCGGAGCACGGCGCGTGTCGCCCCCGGCAGGCCGGGATCGGTCACGCCGCACTCCCGCGCTCGGACCGGCGGCAGCGATGCCGCGGCCCGAGGCCGGACCGGATCAGCGGGCGGCGTTCTGAGCGAGGGCGCCGTACTCCTTGGCCTGGGCCTGGAGGGTGGCGAACTGGGTCTTCACGAACTCGGACTGGATCTCGAAGGCCTCGCGGACGTCCTTCGCGCGCACCACGCGCTGGGCGTAGTCGAAGGTGGTGTCGGCGTTGGTCTTGGCGTGGTCGAGGCTCTTGAGCACGGCGGCATGCAGGGTCGACTGGACGGTCGAGGCCGAGTTGCGGAACTGCTCGGAGGTCTTCACCGCGCCGTTCAGGAACGTGCCGAAGGCGTTGCGGGCCTGGTCGACGCTCTTGTCGGCGAAATCACGGAACTCGGTGGGGATCTCGAAGCTCGGGGTGCTCATCGTGCTCTCCTGTCAAGTCGGACCGGGAGAATTCGGTGCCGCGGACGCTTGCGTCGCGCCCCTGCGGCTGACCGGCCCGCACCTCATATGTTGCAGTGCAACATGAAAGTCAAGGACAGTTCCGTGAGGCCCTCGCTCAGGGCCGGACTCTGTTATTTTTAATTTATGCTTTTGTTATCAATCCAGTTTCCCGGGTGGGCCCGGGATCGCCGCGTGGCCGGTTTCGGCACTATAATAACCGAAAGGGCCTCTTGCCAAGGGCGGCGGACGTCCTAGGGTGCCGCTGCGGATGCGGCCGTGGCCCGGCTCATACCGCACTGCCGCATACTGTATTCGTCCCCGAGTCTCCGGTAGAGCGCGAGCAGAGACCCGGCATGGGCCGCCAGGGTGAGCGGCGCCTGCCAGTATGTTTCATAGGCTTCCCGGCCGAGGCGTGCGGTCACGGCGTCGTCCCTGAGCGCACGGAAGGCACCCGCCAGCGCTTCCGGCTCCGGCTCGACGACGAATCCGGTCCGGCCGTCCCTGACCTTCTCGGCGGCGCCGGAGCGGCGCGAGGCCACCACGGGCAGGCCCTGCGCCAGCGCCTCGTAGACCGTGAGCGGCCCGGTCTCGTACCAGCGGGAGGGCGCGCAGACCGCCCGCGCCCGGTCCCGCAGGATGGTCTCGACCTCCGCCGGGCTCCGCCAGCCGATCACCTCCGCCCCCTCCGCCCGCAGGCGCGCCTCCAGCGGACCGGCGCCGACGAACAGGGCGGGCAGTCCGGCCCGGCGGGCGGCCTCGGCCACGAGGTCGGCGCCCTTCTCCCCGGTGAGGCGTCCGACATAGACCACCGCGTCGCCCGAGGCCGGCTCGGCCGGCACCCGCTTCTCGACCCGCACGGGATTGTCGATGCGGTGGTGGCGCGGGCGCATTCCGGCGAGCATCCCCTCCATCCGGGCGCGGCTGGCGTCGCAGACATGGACGACGTCGAGGCGCGCGCGGCCCGCCGCCGCCCGCATCGCCGCCGCCCGCCCGACCCGCACCAGCTTGTGCAGCCGGCACTTCGGATCGCAGGCCGCCGCGAGACAGGCGCCGGACATGGGCCTCAGCGTGCAGGGCTCGGCCCGGTCGAAGCGGTAGTAGACGCCGTTCGGGCAGGCGAGGGCGTAGTCGTGCAGCGTCAGCACCAGCGGCACGCCGCGCGACAGAAGCACCGGCAGCACGGCGGGCGAGAGGGCGCGGGTCCACTGGTGCAGGTGGAGGCAATCGGGCCGCGTCGGCAGGGCGTCGAGCGTCCGCCCGAGGCGGGCGGCGGCCTCGCCGTTCCAGATCCCGCTCGCCGCCCCGCGCCACGCCGTCAGCGACCACACGTCCGGCAGGTCGAGGGGGACGCGGGTGACGCGCGGATGGGCGAGCAGCGGATCGACGGGGCCGGCCACGGCCTGGACGTAGGTGACGGCGGCGCCGGCCTCGGCCAGCCCGCGAGCGGATTCCACCGCGACCTTCTCGGCGCCCCCGCTCGCGGCGGCGAACTCGGCGAGGATCACGACGTGCATGGCGGCGCCTCGCCCGGGAGCAGGAGGAGAGGCCGCGACCGCGGCCGACTTCTGCTCCCGAGGTTTACGGGCGATCAACTGCCGGCCGGTAAACAGGCACGGAGCCCGTTGCCAGGAAGAACCGGGAGCCGCCGTGCACGTCGTCCTCGTTCTCGACCACGCCCACGTCAACGGCGGCCAAGCCAAGGTCGCCCTCGATTCGGCGGTCGGCCTGCGGCGGCGCGGCCATCGGGTGACGGTGTTCGCCGCGGTCGGTCCCGTCGATCCGCGGCTCGCCGAGAGCGGGGCGCGGGTGATCTGCCTGGGTCAGGACGACATCGCCTCGACCGCGAACAAGCTCGCCTTCGCGGTGCAGGCGGTCTGGAACGCGCCCGCCGCCGCCCGCCTCGCCGCCGAATTGCGTCTGTGCGATCCGCGCGACACGCTGGTCCATGTCCACGCCTTCGCCAAGGCGCTCTCGCCGTCCGTCGGCACGGCGATCCGGCGCTCGGGCCTGCCGTGCCTCTACACGATGCACGAGTTCTTCCTCGTCTGCCCCAACGGCGGTTTCTACGACTACCCGGCCGACCGGATCTGCCATCGCAGGCCGATGTCGACGGCCTGCCTGACCACGAACTGCGACGCCCGCTCCTATCCGCGCAAGCTCGTGCGGGTGGTCCGCCATCTCGGAATGGAGCACGTCGCCGGCCTGCCGGGCCTGTTCCGCCACGTCGTCACGATCAGCGCGTTGCAGGAGCGGGTGATCGCCCCGCTGCTGCCCGCCCGCACGGTGTTCCACCGGATCGACAATCCCGTCTCGGTCGAGCGCCGCCCCCTGGAGCGGGACGGCCGGGGCGATGTCCTGTTCGTCGGCCGCATCTCGACCGAGAAGGGGGCGCCGATCTTCGCCGAGGCCGCGCGGCGGGCGGGCGTCCGCCCGGTCTTCGTCGGCGACGGGCCGGGCGCCGCGGAGCTTCGGGCGGCCTACCCCGAGGCGGCGATGCTCGGCTGGAAGGACGGCCGCGCGGTCCAGGCGCTGATGCGGCGGGCGCGGGCACTGGTGTTCCCGAGCCTCTGGTACGAGGGCCAGCCGCTCACGGTCTACGAGGCGCTCGCCTGCGGCTGCCCGGTGATCGTCTCGGATGCCTGCGCCGGTCGCGAGGCGATCGAGGACGGCGAGAACGGGTTCTGGTTCCGCTCGGGCGATGCGGGCGCGCTCGCCGCCCACCTCGCCCGCCTGTCGGACGACGCGCTTGCCGCCCGCATGGCCGAGCGCGCCTACGAGCGCTACTGGTCGGCCCCCTTGAGCGTCGACGCGCATCTCGACCGTCTGGAGCAGGTCTACGGCTTGGTGATGCGCGAGGCGCGGTCGGTCCCGCGGCCGGCGGGCCGGTCGGCCTTGCGCGGCACTGCGCCGGCCGGACCGTAGCCTTTCACGAAACAGGAAGGCCCGGCTCGCGTTGGTCCGCATCGGAGCCGCATCGCGGCGTACACGAAGAGCGAGACCCGATGTCCGACAAGACGCAACCGACCGACGAGACCAAGTCCAAAGGTTTCCAGCAGGACGGCCAAGGGGACAAGGCCAATCCCGAGAACGGCCGGGAGGAGAAGGACCAGCGCCTCGACGAGGCGCTCGAAGAGACCTTTCCGTCGAGCGATCCGGTCTCGGTGAAGGTCACGAAGTAGCGGCGCGGCGGTGCCGGGTCGGCTCACGCTCGATCCGGCACCGGTGAACGCCCATCGCGCCAGGGCGAGGCTCGGTTTCGTCCGGTACCGCCGCTGCGCCATGGACGAGTTCGTCAGCGCCGATTGCGCGGTGGGTGTCGGGTCGGGGCGATGCCCGTCACGATGCGGCCGAGCGTCGATGGAAGCGTCGTGCCGCCGTCGTCGAAATTCCGTCACCGGGCCACCGCCCCCACCAGCGGCCCGAGCGGACGGCTGAGGTCGGAGCGGCCGAGGCCCGGCGCGTAGAGGCTCGAGACGCTGCCGTCGAGGAACAGCGCGTTGTTGCAGGCGAGCGCGTCCTTGAACAGGCGGGCGAAGGCGCCGAAGGTCACCGGGTGCTCCGAGATGGCGAAGATCGCCGTGCGCCCGCCGTCGCGCACGCCGACGCCGTTGCGGATCTTACGGCTCGGTCCGTCCGCCGAGATCTTGGGGTGGATCCTGCCCTCGATCACCAGCATCGGGCCCGATTGCGTGGCGAAATCCGGGCTCGGCTTGGCGCGCAGGTAGCGGGCGGTGTCGAGCACGCCCGCGCGGTCGCCCTTCACGTAGAAGACGCCGTTGGGCTTGAGGTGGAAGTTGCCCGGCCCGCTGGCGGTGGAGACGCCCTTCATCTCCCGACCCTCCTCGACGTAGAGCCCGACCGGGGCCTGTCCCTTGTCGTACATGCCGGCATTCATCGCGAAGCTGAGCCGCGGCCCCTGGCGGTCGGCGAGGTTCGACAGCGAGGAATAGGGCAGCCCGTCCGGCCCGAGCCAGAACAGCCGCACCCGCTCGCGCCGCAGGTCGACGGTGCAGATCGTGTAGGGCTGCCCTTCCGACTCGACCGACCGGCAGGGGCCTCCCTTCGCGGCCGAGGGCTGCGCCCGAGCGACCGGGCCCGTCAGCGGGACGAGGCCGAGGCAGGCGACGAGAACGGCGAGGCGGCACTTCACGGACGGGCTGTTCCTGGCTGGCGGCGGCCTGATCGGGGCACTCTTCCCCAGGGCGTGCTCGGCCGCGAGCGCCCTCCTCGCGCGAAAGCATGGCAGCATTCAAGCGGCCGGCGATCCCAGGGCGGACGCCGCCACGGCTTTGGGACCAGAAGCCGCAGGGACCGTTTTTTTCCGCCGGGCGTTCAAGACGAGCAGGGGAGCGATTCTCTCGCGGCAATTCTCTCTCGGGCGGAGACGATCTGATGAAACGGGTTGTTCTGGCTTCGGCGGCCATGGTCGGCGCGCTGATGATGATCCCGGCGACGGCCGATGCCCGTCCCGGCTTCGGCGGCTTCCGCGGTGGCGGCGGCTTCCACGGCGGCGGTTTCGGTGGCGGCTTCCGTGGTGCCGGGTTCGGCGGCCCGCGCTTCGGCGGCGGTTTCGCCGGCCGAGGCTTCGGGTATCGCGGTGCCGGGTTCGGTGGCTGGCGCGGCGGCTACGGCGGTTGGCGCGGCGGCGGCTGGGGCTATCGGCGCGGCATCGGACTGGGCGGCGTGGGTCTCGGCCTCGGTCTCGGCCTTGCCGCCGGCGGCCTCTACGGCGGCTACGGCGGTTGGGGTGGACCCTACGGCGGCTGGGGCGGCCCTTACGGCTACTCGAACGTCGGCTACGATCCCTATTTCGGCGGCGGCTGTTACACCGTTCCGCGCGTGCGCTGGACGCCTTACGGCTATCGCCGTGTCCTGGTCGAGCAGTGCTACTGATCGCAGGGATACGCACGACGACAATTCGAACGACGACGAAGGGGCCGCGCGCGACCCCTTCTTTTTTGCCTCAGCGCCGTTTCGCCTCGTCCTGCCGCATCGGCATGGCATCGATGGTCGAGAACAGGCGCTGCGGCGGGATCGGCTCCTCCGAGGTGAGCTTGGCGTCCCCGTCCTTGCCAACCAGCACCGCCCGGAAGCCATCGTTCGGCAGGCCGAGATGTCGGCGCAGGGCGACCGCCCGCTCGCCTCGCCCCACCGCCTCGACGGTGACGAGATCGCGCTCGGAGGCGCCCGTGCGCGCCGAGGCGAGCGCCTGCCGCTGCGCCGCGAGGCGGGCGTCGCCCGCCTCGGCCGCAGCCAGGACGAGAACCCGAGCCGTCCCGCGATAGGCCGCCAGCGGATCGTCGCCCGCTCCCGCCGCGGAGCCGCCCGACGCAAGCATCGTTGCCAGCGTCGCCGTCGTCACCGCGCGTGCCTTCCACGCCATCGCAAACCTCCGCGCTTTCGCGTCCACCACCGAGATACCGTCGGTTTTCGGTATTGCCGGGACCAGCGCGCGACCCATCTGCCCGGTTCCGTTCGCCGAAACGCCGGAGGAGTTCCATGGCCGTCGTCAACCGCCGGATCGTGCTGGCCGCGCGCCCGCACGGCGAGCCACGCCCTGAGCATTTCCGCCTGGAGGAGGGCCGCACGCCGGAGCCGAAGGAGGGGGAGGTTCTGCTGCGGACCCGCTGGCTCTCCCTCGATCCCTACATGCGCGGGCGGATGAGCGCGGCGAAATCCTACGCCAAGCCCGTCGAGATCGGCGAGGTCATGGTCGGCCAGACGGTGAGCGAGGTGGTCGCCTCGGAAAATCCGTCTTACGCCGAGGGCGATCTCGTCCTGAGCCAGTCCGGCTGGCAGGAATTCGCCGTGTCGGACGGCCGGGGGCTGCGCCGCCTCGACCCGGCGGACGGGCCGCCGAGCCGGTTCCTCGGCATCCTCGGCATGCCGGGCATGACGGCTTACGCCGGTCTCCTCGAAATCGGCCGGCCGCAACCGAAGGAAACCGTCGTGGTGGCCGCGGCGGCCGGGCCGGTCGGCTCCCTCGTCGGCCAGATCGCCCGCCTCAAGGGCGCCCGGGCGGTCGGGATCGCCGGCGGCCCGGAGAAGTGCGCCTACCTGACCGAGACGCTTGGCTTCGACGCGGCGGTCGATCACCGCGCCGACGACTTTCCCGATGCCCTGGCCCGCGCCTGCCCGGACGGGATCGACGTCTATTTCGAGAATGTCGGCGGGGCGGTGTTCGACGCGGTGCTGCCGCTGCTCAACGACTTCGCCCGGGTGCCGGTCTGCGGCCTCGTCTCGGGCTACAACCTGAGCGAACTGCCTCCCGGTCCCGACCGCTCGCCGGTGCTGATGCGCGCCATCCTCACCAAGCGGCTGACGCTGCGCGGCTTCATCGTCTGGGATTTTTCCGCCCTCCACGACGACTTCCTGCGCGATGTCGGCGGCTGGCTCCGGGCCGGCCGGGTCCGGGCGCGCGAGGACGTGGTCGAGGGCCTGGAGAACGCGCCGGTCGCCTTCGCCGGGATGCTGCGCGGCGCCAATTTCGGTAAGCTCGTCGTCAAGGTGTCGTAGCAGGTGGCCGGGACCGGGTTCGCTCGTTCAGCGCTCCGGAATGACGACCGAGGGGGCGGATCGGCATCCGAAAGGCTTGCTTGCGTGAACCCGTATCCGCAGCCCTGGGACAGGCGTCGCAAAGCTTGCCCGATCTTTCGAACAAAGATAGAACATGACGAACGGCGGCAGCGCGGTGGGAAGCGGGTACAAGCCCTGCGACCCGCTTGCCCCGCCGGGGCAGGACGCTCAGAGTCGCGGCCATCGCGGGCGTGACGAGAAATGCCCTGTGAGATCGGACCGGATGGAGAGATGAGATGGCGGGCAGCGTCAACAAGGTGATCCTCGTCGGCAATCTCGGGCGCGATCCCGAGACCCGGCGCCTGTCCTCGGGTGATCCCGTGGTGAACCTGCGCATCGCCACGTCGGAGTCCTGGAAGGACAAGGCGTCGGGTGAGCGCAAGGAGAAGACCGAGTGGCACTCGGTCGTGATCTACAACGACAACCTCGCCCGCGTGGCCGAGCAGTATCTGCGCAAGGGCTCCAAGGTCTACGTCGAGGGCCAGCTCCAGACCCGCAAATGGACCGACCAGTCGGGTGTCGAGAAGTACACCACCGAGGTGGTGCTCCAGCGCTTCCGCGGCGAGATGACGATCCTCGACGGCCGCGGCGGGGGCGGCGGCGACTTCGCGGGTGACGACGAGGGCGGCGGCCAGATCAGCCGGGGGGGGGATCGCGGCGGGCGCGACGATTACGGTTCGAGCCGCTCCGGCGGCGGCGACCGCCGGCCCTCCTCGGGCGGCGGCGCCAAGCCGAACTACGACCTCGACGACGACATCCCGTTCTGAACCCTGTCAGAGCCTGCTTGTCTGAAAAGACGATGCTCTCGTGGCCGCAGGTGTCCTGGTCGCGCAAGACGGCCCCGCTGCCGAAGCACCTGTTGCCGCGCTCGTCTCGAGGATACGAGGAGATCCGCTCCCTCGAAGACGGTGGGCGGCGGATTCCGTTCGACTTCGTGAAGCCTGCCGAGGTCCGTTCGCTGCTCTTCCTGGCCGAGTGCTGCGGGTTGGATGACGAGCTGTGAGAGCCATGCCTTTTAAGGTGTTTTCTTAGCCATTAGCTTGGCCTTTTCGAGGACCCTGGCGGTGGCGACGTGTTTTCGGGCCGTAGCCGCCGCTACATAGGGCTTGTCGACCTTGCGCTTGGGACCACGCGGGCTGGTTGCAATCCGCCCTGGGTCGACCCGCTCCGCCAAGGCGAGCAAGCGGGCCGCGACGCTCGCCGCATCCTCCTGGCCCGTCAACACAGAGCCGTGTCCGAGCGCCACCATCAGCCCCTCGTAGCCGGCACCGATCTGACGGCTCAGGTGGAACACCGAGACCCGCGGCTCGGGCCCGTGCACCTGCTCGATGCACGCGCTCAGCAGGCTCAGCACGTTGTGGGCCAGAACGGCAGCGGCAAACCCCAGCAGGGCCGCCCGCGGACGACCCAGGCGACCGGCCTCGCTGTGCAGCACCCGTTCCATCTGCAGGAACAGACCCTCGATCCGCCAGCGTCGCCGATACACCTGCGCGATCTGCGCCGCACTGACGCTCGCCGGCAGGTTGCTCCACAGCCAGATCGTCCGGTCTCCCTCCGTCGTTGGCGCCGTCAAGCTCAGCGCGATGCGCCGCCACGCATCGCCGCTCCCCTCCAGCGTAATGCTCTGCTCACACAGTGTGCCGGTCTCGCAGGAGCCGCACGCCTGCCAATCCCCCTGCGCGCCCAGGCGGGGATGGTTGCCGTGCCGACGCACCACGAAGTGGCTGCCTGCCTCAACCAGACCCTGCAGCCAGGTCCGGACACAGAAGTGCCGATCGGCGACCCAGACCTGACCGGGCGCGGCAGCGTCCAGGAGGGCCCGGGCCAGCGCCCGTTCGTCGGCATAAGCATCTTCGGCCGCCACCAGATCGACGGCCAGGCCGGTATCGGGATCGTAGACGACCAGGGTCTGCCCCGGCAGGGCGGCGCCGCGATGCGCGCGCAGAGGCTTCAGGCGCTTGTCGCTGCCGGGCAGATGGTTGCCGTCCAGCACGCGCAGTGCGTAGCCCGGCAGGCTCGGATGGCCGGTGCCCGCCGCGGTCATCACCGGGGCCAGTCGGGTCGCGCTGCCGCGCACGAGGGCGCGCAGCAGGTCGGGCTCGGTGCGGTTGACCTTGTCGTAGAGGGCGGGCAGCGAGACGGTCAGGTCTTCGGCTTCGCGCGCAGCGGCGTGCAACGACGAGCGCAGGCCGAGAGCGACGAGCATCGTCAGCCTGACGACAGTGGAGAACAGCAACTCCCGCGTGTATTGCCGCTGGCGATGCTGCTCGAACACCTCGTCGATCCAGCCGGCCGGCAGCGCGTGTTCCAAGGCCGTGCGGGCCATCAGGCTCGTCGGCGCATAGTTCTCGAACCGTTCAATGACGGCAGACCAGACTGGATCGGATCCTTGCAATGCTTCGCTCATTGCAAGGATATAGTTAATATAAACGAACCTTAAAAGGCATAGCTCTCAGGGCCTGTTTGACCGGCCGACGTGTCTTCGTCAGGCCGCGGCCAGGCGAGAGGAAAGCCATGACTCCCATCCCCACCCTGATCCTGAGGGTCGAGATGGGATCATCGCAGTCGAACAGGCTCTCACCGCTCGGGTCATTTCGAAGCCTGCGTTTCTTTTCGGTCACGCATCCGCGCCGGCATGCCCGTCCGCGACGGGCTTGGCCGCCGTGCCGTTCCTCAGACCGCCGACCAGCGCGCCGAGGCTGCCCTTTCCGTCGGAAAAACCCGCCTCGTCGAGGATCGCCCCGAGGATCGGGCTGTTGTACTGGTAGCGCAGCAGGTGGCCCGACAGGCTGTCGCCGAAGCTTGCGGAAGCGCCGCCCGCGCCGCCTCCCATCATGCCGCCCGCGTCGAAGATGCGGATCGAGTCGATCTTCTCCACCGCCCGCATGCTCTCGCGCAGGGCATCCGGGATGATGCCGAGGCGCTTCAGGCCGGTCTCGTAGGCGCGCGCCTCCGCCGAGAGGGCGTTGCGGGCCTCGTTCATCACCCGCTCGCGCTCGGCCTCCGCCCGGCCGAGCTGGGCGATGGCCTCCGCCTTCGAGGCGGCGGCGGTCGCCTCGGCCTCGGCGAGGGTGGTGATCGCGTTGGCCCGGTCCTCCGCCGCGCGCCGCTCGGCCTCGGCCGTGACCGTGATGCCGGTGGCATCCTTCTCGGCCTCGCGCTTGGCGGCGATGACCGTGACCTCGCGCTCGCGCTCGGCGATCTCCTTGGCCTTGGCGGTGGCGACGCGCTCCTCCGCGGCGACCGCCAGGGCCTCGGCGGCCTTGGCGGCGGCGCGGGCTTCGGATTCCTTCTGCGAGCGCTCGGCGATCCTGATGGCGTTGTCCTGCAGCACGAGCTGGCGCTCGCGCTCGGCCTCCGCGTTGCGCTGGGCGATGGCGAGGTCGGCCTCGATCCGGGCGCCCTCCGAGTTCTTGCGCGCTTCCGCCTCGCGCAGGCGCACCGCCTGCTCGCGCTCGATCCGGGCGGTCTCCTCGCTCTGCTGGGCGCGCTGCTCGGCCTGGGCCGTCTCGGCGCGGGTCTCGGCGGTCTTGTTGGCGATGTCGCGCTCCTGGGCCAGCTCCGCCTCGCGGGTGGTGCGCTGGATCTCGAGCTGCTTGAGCGCGGTCTCGCGGTCCTTCTCGGCCACGGCCACCTCGGCGTCGCGCTCGGTGGCGTTGCGCTCCTTGCGGCGCTGCTCGGTGATCTCCTTCAGCCGGGCCAGCCCTTCCGCGTCGAACGAGTTGTCCGGGTTGAAATGCTCGATCGAGGTCTGGTCGAGCCGGGTCAGCGAGGCGGATTCGAGTTCGAGGCCGTTGTGGCGCAGGTCGCCCGAGACCGCCTCCTGCACCCCCTTCACGAAGGCGGCGCGCTTCTCCTGAAGGTCGGGCAGGGTCATGCCGGCGGCGACCGCGCGCAGGGCATCGACGAACTTCGCCTCGATCAGTTCGCGCAGCAGCATGGCGTCGTTGGTGCGGTCGCCGAGCGTCTGGGCGGCGAGCGCGATCGACTCCTCCTTGGGCTCGACCCGGACGTAGAACTCGACCGTGATGTCGGCCCGCAGCCGGTCCTTGGTGATGAGCGACTCGTTGCCCGAGCGCTTCACCTCCAGCCGCAGGGTGTTGAGGTTCACCATGGCGATGGAGTGGAACACCGGCAGCAGCACCGCGCCGCCGTCGACCACGACCTTGCGTCCGCCGAGGCCGGTGCGGACGAAGGCGGTGTCGCGGGTCGTGCGCCGGTAGAGCCGGCTGAACACGAAGCCGATGCCGAGCAGCGCGACGACGATGATGCCGGCGATCACCAGCAGGTTGACGAGACCGGAACCGACCATGTCCATCGTGAGCGATCCTTTCGGCTGGGGGAAGTCAGAGATCCGGCGCGGCGGGCACCGCGACGTAGACGGCGTCGGCCCGGTCGACGATGAGGACGCGGGTGCCGGATTCCATGGGAGGCGCCCCGGGGGCGGCGCGGGCGCGCAGGAAATGGGCGTTGCCGTGGCGGTCGAGGGCTCGGACCTGCCCGGGCAGTCCCTGGTCGAGGGGACCGAGCGTGACCTCGGCGGTCGCCCCGATCAGGTCGTCGGCGGTGACGACGTAGCTCTCGTCGCGCGGGATCAGGCCGGCGATGGCCTTGGTCGAGACCCGGAGCGCCGGCAGCGTCGCCGCGCCGGCGAGCGGGACGGCGACCGGTGCCGGCAGGGGAGCGAGGAGGGCGGAGGCGAGGCCTTGCAGGACGAAGCCCGCCAGCGCGAAGGCGGCGAGCGCCAGGATCAGCAGGATCAGGAAGGGCACGCGGCCGAGATTGATCCACGACATCAGGGCGGCGGGGGGAGAGCGGCCCGTTCGCATCCGCCGCGGTCGCGAGGTCGCCGCCGCCGCCCGGCTGGCCTGCGTCGTGGCCGAGGGCGCCATCGACCAGCCCGGAGAGGGACTGTCCGACGAAGAGGGACAGGGCCTCGACCACGACGAGGCCGGCCATCACCGCCGCCGCCAGGGTGAAGGGGAACAGCGCGGGGCCGGCGAGGGGGCTGACCAGCGCGCTCACGAAGGTCGGCCCTGCTTCAGCGCGGCGAGCCGCCGCTCGATGGCGTCGTCGCGGTGCAGGCGGTCCAGTTCCTCGACCGAGGGGTCGGCGGCGGCCGAAGCCGTGCCGGTGACCCGGTCGATCGCCCGCAGCGACTGTTCGAGCTGGCGGGGTGCGCGTGGCCTCCTCGCGGCCGTAGCCGTCGAGCGGGTCGGCCGCCTGGGGCGCGGGGTTGCGAAGCAGCGCGATGCGGTGCTCGGCGTCGCGCCGGGCGGCTTGGGCCGCCTGCAACGCCTTCGAGGCCGCCGCGTGGCGCTCGGCCACGTCCGCGAGACTCGAATCGATCGCTTCGATCTGACTCTCCAGGTCGAGCTGCCGGGCGATGCCGGCCCGCGCCAGATCCTCGCGCCCGCTCGACAGCGCCAGCGACAGCTTTTCCGGGAGCGCGGTCGATTCGCCGTCGAGCTGGCCGCGGCGGACACCGAGGCGGTGCGCCTCGGCCTTGATCCGGCCGAGATCGAGCCGGGCCTCGTGGATCACCGCATCGATCTCGCGCAGGGCCTGCTCGGCCACGGCGAGGCCGTTGCGGTCCTCCACCGCGTCGAGGGCGGCGTTGGACAATCCGCCGATGATCCGGCCGACGCGGGTCAGGATGGTCTCGGGCATGCGGGTCTCCTCCTTCGGGGCGATGACGGAGACGCCCACCTGGATGGTGAGCGCGTCGCCCGCGACCGTGAGGCGGGCGCTGGAGAGTTCGCGCCAGGGGCCGTCATAGCCCTCGACGCGATAGGGCATGGTGCGCCGGCCGCAGAGCGTGGAGAGCGCGATCTCCGAGGCGCTCTTCACGCTGAACAGCTTGTCGTCGAGCGGCATCGACGTGACCGTTCCGGGGTCGAGGCCGCTCGCCTGCTGCGCGAAATCGCGGATGCCGAGGGTGACGAGTCGGGCCGGCAGCCCGGTCTCGTCGCGCACGCGCTGGTAGCCGTGCTCGATCAGGGCGACGACGTTGGCCCGCAGGCCGTGCTCGCGGCGGATCTCCCCGAGGAGGACGAGCATCCGCCGATAGGCTGCGAGCAGGGTGTGGACCGCAGCGAGATCCGCCGGCTCGGGCAGGAGCCGGTAGGTCAGGCGGGACGGGAGCGTTCCTGATCTGGACACGAATCGAGCTTAAAACACCAAATCGGTGTTTTCAAGGGATGTGCACGCCTTGGATGCGATGATGGATGTCCGGCAGCGATCCGGCCGACGCGAGGCCGGATGGCCCCGATACGGAGGTCACCGTCGCGCTGACGGTTCGATCACGCACCGTTGTCGTCGCGCGATCCGCCGCCCGAAGATGACCCGACCTGCCGGATCGCCTCGCCCAGGATCATCGCGGCGCAGACCGCGACGTTGAGCGAGCGCAGGCCCGGCCGGATCGGCACGACGACGCGCGAATCGGCCGCCGCGTGGACCGCCTCCGGCACGCCGGCCGATTCGCGGCCCATCAGCAGGCAGTCGCCGTCGCGGAACGCGTGCCCCGTATAGGGCGCCGACCCGGCGGTGGTGGCGAGCACGAGCCGGGTGCCGGTCTCGCGCCGCCATGCCTGGAACGCGTCCCAGGAGCGGTGCCGGGTGATCGCGACGTGGTCGAGATAGTCGAGGCCCGAGCGGCGCAGGTGGCGGTCGGAGACGTCGAAGCCCGCCGGCTCGATGATCTCGACCGCGACGCCGAGGCAGGCGGCCATGCGCAGCATCGTGCCCGCATTCTGCGGAATGTCGGGCTGGTAGAGGGCGAGGCGCAGCATCGCGGGCGGGGCTTCGGCGGCGGGGCGGAGTCTTGCCTGCGGCATGGGCGCGGGGTTGGCTCGGCGTCAAGAAGGCTTACCTCAGCCGCTCGTCCCTCACGCGGTGTCTCGGAAAAAATGTTCCTCGATTGGCTCGAGCGCCGCATCGATCCGTTCGCCCCCTTCGACGACCGGCGCATGCCGCCGAACACCGTGCTGGGTTTCGCGGGCTTCTATCTGCGGCCGATCCGCTTCGCGCTCCTCGTCCTGCTCGTCATCGCCGTGGTGGCGGGCGGGATCGAGGCCTCGCTCTACCTGCTGATGCGCTGGTTCATCGACCTGATGAACGGGCCCGACCGGGCGAGCGTCGTCTCCGACAACGCCGTGCCGCTGACGCTCGCGGCGCTGCTCCTCCTCGTGGTGCGCCCCTTCGCGATCTGGCTGCACGAGGTCGCCTCGAACCAGCTCGTCGTGCCGCAATCGACCAACCAGATCCGCTGGCGCACGCATCTCTACACGCTCGGCCACTCGCTCTCGTACTTCCAGGCGGATTTCGCCGGGCGGCTCGCCAACCGCACCGTGCAGGTGGGGCCGGCGGTGCGCGAACTCGCGGTCGTGTTCATCGACACGCTGCTCTACGTGGCGATCTACGCGGTCACCGCGATCGGCCTGTTCTCCTCGATCTCCGCGTGGCTCGCCTTGCCCGTGGTGGTCTGGGTCGCGGCCTATGCCGGGCTGACGGCGTGGTTCGTGCCGCGCGCCCGCAAGCGCTCGCATCTGACCGCCGAGACCCGCTCGACCCTGATCGGGCGGGTGGTCGACAGCTACACCAACATCCTCACCGTGAAGCTGTTCGCCCGCGACCGCGAGGAGCGCGCCGCCGTGCGCGACGCGGTCGACACGCATACGAAGGCCTATCTCCATCAGTTCCGGCTCACCACGCTGACGACGAGCCTGCTCGGCGGGCTCAACAGCCTGCTCCTGTTCACGACCGCGTACGTCTGCTTCGCCCTGTGGCAGCGCGGCGGGATGACGACCGGCGAGGCCTCGGCCGGGCTCGCGCTGATCCTGCGGCTGATGGCGATGTCGGGCTGGGTGATGCAGACCGTGCGCGGCGTGTTCGAGAATGTCGGCGTGATCCAGGAGAGCATGCAGACCATCGCCCGCCCGCACGGCCTCGCCGACGCGC
The DNA here is from genome assembly GCA_036946625.1 of Methylorubrum populi. Taxonomy (NCBI): domain Bacteria; kingdom Pseudomonadati; phylum Pseudomonadota; class Alphaproteobacteria; order Hyphomicrobiales; family Methylobacteriaceae; genus Methylorubrum; species Methylorubrum populi. Next base: position 1,363,968 of record JAQIIU010000002.1, on the reverse strand, counting down.
CCGATGCGAGGACGCTCCACGTCGCCGGCGGCGACATCCGCTTCGAGAACGTCGATTTCCACTACGGGCGGGGCGATGCCAGCATCATCGAGAACCTGTCCTTCCGCATCCGGCCGGGCGAGAAGGTCGGGCTCGTCGGCGTCAGCGGCGCCGGCAAGAGCACGATCACGTCGCTGCTCCTGCGCCTGCACGACGTCGAGGGCGGGCGCATCCTCGTCGACGGCCAGGACATCGCCGGGGTGAGCCAGGATTCCCTGCGCGGCGCCGTCGCCATGGTCAGCCAGGACACCTCGCTGCTGCACCGCTCGATCCGCGACAACATCGCCTACGGCCGCCCGGAGGCGAGCGTCGCGGAGATCGAGCGGGCGGCGCGATCGGCGCACGCCCACGACTTCATCCTCGACCTCGTGGACCACAAGGGCCGGCGCGGCTACGACGCCCATGTCGGCGAGCGCGGGGTGAAGCTCTCGGGCGGGCAGCGCCAGCGCATCGCCATCGCCCGCGTCATCCTCAAGGACGCGCCGATCCTGATCCTCGACGAGGCGACGAGCGCCCTCGACAGCCAGGTCGAGGCGGCGATCCAGGAGGCGCTCGACACGCTGATGGGCGGCAAGACCGTGCTCGCCATCGCCCACCGGCTCTCGACCATCGCCGCCCTCGACCGGCTGATCGTGATCGATCGCGGCCGGATCGAGGAGGAGGGCACCCACGCCGAACTGATCCGCCGGGGCGGGCTCTACGCCGACCTGTGGCGGCGCCAGTCCGGCGGTTTCCTGGGGGATCGGGCGTCGGCCCCGGCCTCGTAAGCGGAAGAGAGGGGTGTCGTGACGCCTTCACCGAGCCTCGCGGCGACCGGGTTCGAGCGGCCGCCCGCCTCGCCCTGGCGGGAAGAGTTGCGGGCGACGCTGAAGCTGTCGGCGCCGCTCGTCCTCATCAATCTCGCCCAGCACGGGCTGGTGGCGTCCGATGCGGTGCTGCTCGGCCAACTCGGCGCCGAACCGATCGCGGCCGGTGCGCTCGCCACCAGCCTCTACCTGCTCCTGTTCATCGGCGGCATCGGCCTCACCTCCTCGGTGGCGCCGCTGGTCGCCGAGGCCGTCGGCCGCGCGGCCGACGGAGCCGAGAGCGGCGAGGTGCGGCGCACCGTGCGGGCCGGGCTCTGGGTCGGCTTCCTCGTGACGCTCGCGCTGATGCCGGGCCTGTGGTTCACGGAACGTCTGCTCGGGCTGCTGCATCAGGAGCCGGCGGTCGCCCAAGAGGCCGGCGCCTACATGCGGGTGCTGCAATGGTGGATGTTCCCGGCCCTCGCCTTCATGGTGCTCAAGGGCGCGCTCGCCGCGCTCCAGCGGCCGGGACCGCCGCTCGCGGTGAGCCTCGCCGCGCTTCCCCTCAATCTCGGGCTCGGCGCCTTCCTCGCCTTCGGGCCGCTCGACCTCGGCATCGTCGGCGTGGCGCTCGGCACCGTGCTCACCGAGTTCCTGGCGCTCGCCGCGCTTCTCACGGTGATCCGGCTCGACCCCGGCCTTCACCGCCACTGGATGTTCGCCCGCCTCTGGCGCTTGGACCCCGAGCGGCTGGGGCGCGTGATGCGGATCGGCCTGCCGATGGGCGTCGCCGGCATCGCCGAGGCCGGCCTGTTCGAGGCGGCGACCGTGGCGATGGGCATCTTCGGCACGGTGCCGCTCGCCGCGCACGCGGTCACGCTCCAGATCGCGGCGACCTGCTTCATGGTGCCCAACGGCATCGGACAGGCGGCGACCGTGCGGGTCGGGCGCGCCTTCGGGGCCGCCGACCGGGCCGGCCTGCGCCGCGCGGGCGCCGTGGCGCTCTGGCTCGGCTTCGGCTTCATGGTGGCCTGCGCGCTGCTTCAACTGCTCGCGCCGCGTCCCCTGATCGGCCTGTTCCTCGATGCGGGGGCACCCGGTGCGGCCGACGTCTTTCCGGTCGCGGCCGGCTTCCTGATCTTCTCGGCCCTGTTCGCGATCTCGGACGGCGTGCAGTCGGTGGCGCTCGGAGCCCTGCGCGGCCTGCAGGACACCAAGGTGCCGATGCTGATCGCCCTCACCGGCTACTGGGGCATCGGCGTGCCGCTCGGGGCGGCGCTCGCCTGGGGCGCGGGAATGGGCGGGCGCGGCATCTGGGCCGGCTTCTGCGCCGGGCTCCTGACGGTCTCGATCCTGCTGGTGATCCGCTGGCGGCGCCTGAGCGCCGCGCGTCGCAAGCGCGCAGGCGGTGTCCGAGCGGAACGGCCGGGGAGGGCCGGGGTTTGCGTCCCCGAGGATGTCGGGAGGACGACGGACGCCATGGCCGGGAAGGACGATCACGAGGCGATCTGGAAGGACTTCGAGGGCGCGGTGAACATGACCGCCTCGGCCCTCGAAAAATTCCTGGAATCCGACGAGAGCCGATCGGTCGGCCAGAAGAAGGAGGGCGGCGAGGCCACCGGCCACAGGCAAGGCCGCCGCATCGTCGAGATCCTGCACAAGAAGAAGGCCGATCTCAGCGACGACGACTACGCCCACATGAAGAAGGTGGTCGGCTACGTGCACCGCCACCTCAAGCAGGGTGGCCCCGAGGACAAGGCCAGGACGAAGGATTCGCCCTGGCGCCTCTCCCTGATGAACTGGGGCCACGACCCGCTGAAGGATTGAGCGGTTTCCTGAAGGGGGGAGAGGCTCGGTGCGACGCCGGGGATTCGTTCGGCTCTCGTCGCGCTCTGGATTGCTTGCGCCGAGCCTCGCGATGACGGAGGCCGGAACCGCACCGCCATTGCGAACCGTCGGGCGAAGCGATCCGGGCAGCCGACTCCGCAGGACGCGCTGGACCCGACTCGCGGCCTACGCCGCGCGACGCCGCTCCGGATAGAGCCCCGCCAATCCCTCCTCGGTCGCGGCGCAGACGCCGCGCTCGGTGATCAGGCCGGTGACGAGGCGGGCGGGCGTCACGTCGAAGGCGGGGTTGGCCACCGGGCTTCCGGGCGAGACCACGGCGACGGTGGCGAAGCCGCCCTCGTCGGTGCGGCCGGTGAGATGCGTCACCTCGCGGGCGTCGCGCTCCTCGATCGGGATGTCGCGCACCCCGTCCGACAGCGTCCAGTCGATGGTCGAGAAGGGCAGGGCCGCGTAGAACGGGATGCGGTTGTCGCAGGCCGCGAGCGCCTTCAGGTAGGTGCCGATCTTGTTGCACACGTCGCCCGCCGCCGTGGTGCGGTCGGAGCCGACGATGCAGAGATCGACCTGGCCGTGCTGCATCAGGTGACCGCCCGCGTTGTCGGCGATCACCGTGTGCGGCACGCCGTGGGCGTTCAGTTCGAAGGCGGTGAGCGCCGCGCCCTGGTTGCGCGGCCGGGTCTCGTCCACGAAGACGTGGACCGGCACCCCGGCATCGTGGGCCACGTAGATCGGCGCCAGCGCCGTGCCCCAGTCGACGGTGGCGAGCCAGCCGGCGTTGCAGTGGGTCAGGACGTTGACGGGACCCGGCTTCCGCGCGGCGATGTCGGACAGGATCCTCGCCCCGTGCTCGCCGATGGCGCGGCAGCTCGCCACGTCCTCGTCGGCGATCCGCGCCGCTTCCTCGAAGGCCAGCGCCGCGCGCTCGGCTTCCGGGACGCGGCGCAGCACGGCGGCCATCCGGTCGAGCGCCCAGCGCAGGTTGATCGCGGTCGGCCGCGTGGCGGCGAGCGTCGCCGCGGCCCGTTCGATCCCGGCCTCGCTCGCATCCGCGCGCAGCGCCAGCGCGAGGCCGTAGGCCGCGGTGACGCCGATCAGCGGCGCGCCGCGCACCACCATGGTGCGGATCGCCACCGCCGCATCGTCGAGGCTCGCCAGCCGCTTCAGCGCGAAGGCGAAGGGAAGCCGTGTCTGGTCGATGACCGTGACGGAGCGCCCGTCGGCCTCGGGGAAGATGGTGCGGTAGGGGCGTCCGTCGATCTTCATGGAGCCCCGTGTCGCACGAAGGCCCCGCCGGTTCCAGCCCACGATGCGGGCGGGGGTTTTGTCAATGCCGGGCGACGACGGCCGATGCCCATCACAAATCGGTCATCGTGAGCGCGGCGGTGCGCGAATAGTGTGGATGCGAGCATGGATTGCGACCGGAAAGGCATGACAGCGGCGGGAATTCGGTCACTCTGCCGGATACCGCGCGCAGAAGAACTCGCCGCGCGGTCTTGCCGGAGGATGCCGCGATGTCCGATCATCTGGAGGATGTGAAGAAATACGCCAAGAAGCCGGTCAACGAGGCTGCCGTCGCGGGCCTCGCCAAGACCTACCGGCTCGTCCTGTCGCAGTCCGATACCCGCTACGTCGCCTGCTCCGACAAGGCGGAGCTGGAAACCGTGCGCAAGAACTTCCTGGAGAAGAAGCTCGGCCTCAACGGCGGCGACCTCGACGCCGCCATCAAGGGCGTCTGCGAGACCATGAAGGCGACCCGCTCGAAATCGCGGCTGACCTTCTACTACCTGCTCGCCGAGCATTACGGGAAGCTCGACACCCTGGCGTGAGCGATCCCGGCCCCGCAGGCCGGGCACGGGCGCGTTACCGCTTCACCCGCTCGACGTAGATGTCGATGTAGGCGCCGTCGTCCAAGTCGAGCAGGTCGCGGATCATGCCCGGCAGCTTGCACAGCAGGGCCGGCATGGTCGGTGCCTCGGTGGCGAGGCCGGGCACCGGCGAGTCGTGGACGAAGAAGACGCCGGCAGCCTCGTCCCAGGCGCAGCGGACGGTGACCTTGCAACCCATCTTGCGATCCTCGCGGTCGGAGGGGAGGGGCGACGGCGCGGAAGCCTCCGCGTCGTCGCCGTCCACGGGGCGGCCGGGATCGGCCTCAGAAGCGCACGGGGCGCACACGCTTCACCTGCGGGATCGCCTCGATCGCCCTCAGCACCTCGGGGGACACCTCGCCGTCCACCGCCACGAAGGCGATGGCGTTGCCGCCCTCCGTCTCGCGGCCGAGCGCGAAGGTCGCGACGTTGACGCCCGCTTCACCCAGCACCGAGCCGAAGCGGCCGACGAAGCCGGGCTTGTCGTGGTTGCGCACGTAGAGCATGTGCGGCGCGAACGCCGCGTCGATGTCGATCCCGCGGATCTCGATGACGCGCGGCTTGCCGTCGTGGAACACGGTGCCGGCGGCGTCGCGCGGCATGTCCTCGGCATCGACGGTGATCCGCACCACCGACTCGTAGTCGCTCGCCCCGCCCTCGCGCTTGATCTCGTCCATGACGATCCCGCGATCCCGCGCGATGACCGGGGCCGAGACCATGTTCACGTCCTGCAGGATCGGGCGCAGCACGCCGGTCACCGCCGCGGAGGTCAGCGCCCGGGTGTTCATCCCGGCCACCGCGCCCTCGTAGGTGATGCGGATGCCCTTGATCGGCGCTTCCGTGAGCTGGCCCAGGAACGAGCCGAGTTTTTCGCACAGCGCGACGAAGGGCTTGAGGCGGGGCGCCTCTTCCGCCGAGATCGAGGGGAAGTTGATCGCGTTGGTGATGGCGCCGCTGCGCAGGTAGTCGGCCATCTGCTCGGCGACTTGGAGCGCCACGTTCTCCTGCGCCTCCGAGGTCGAGGCGCCGAGATGCGGCGTGCAGATGACGTTCGGGTGGCCGAACAGCGGGTTCTCGGTCGCCGGTTCGGTCACGAACACGTCGAAGGCCGCGCCCGCCACGTGGCCGGAATCGAGGGCGGCGCGTAAGGCGCTCTCGTCCACGAGCCCGCCGCGGGCGCAGTTGACGATGCGCACGCCGCGCTTGGTCTTGGCGAGGTTTTCCTCCGACAGGATGTTGCGGGTCTTGTCGGTGAGCGGCACGTGCAGGGTGATGATGTCGGCGCGTGCCAGCAACTCGTCGAGCTCGACCTTCTCGACGCCGATCTCGACGGCGCGCTCCGGCGTCAGGAAGGGATCGTAGGCGACGACCTTCAGCTTCAGCCCGATCGCCCGGTCGGCGACCACGGCGCCGATATTGCCGCAGCCGATCACGCCGAGCGTCTTGGCCGTCAGCTCGACGCCCATGAAGCGGTTCTTCTCCCACTTGCCGGCCTGCGTCGAGGCGTCCGCCGCGGGGATCTGGCGGGCGAGCGCGAAGATCAGGGCGATGGCGTGCTCGGCGGTGGTGATCGAGTTGCCGAACGGCGTGTTCATCACGATCACGCCCTTGGCGGTGGCGGCCGGCACGTCGACGTTGTCGACGCCGATGCCGGCGCGACCGATCACCTTGAGTCGGGCGGCTTGCGCCAGCAGCTTGGCCGTCGCCTTGGTGGCGGAGCGGATGGCGAGCCCGTCATAGCTGCCGATGACGGCGGCCAGCGCCTCCTTGTCCTTGCCGAGGCTGGGCTGGAAATCGACCTCGATGCCGCGATCGCGGAAGATCTGGACGGCGGCGTCGGACAGGGCGTCGGAGATGAGGACCCTGGGCTTGGTCAAAGCGGGCTTGGGCATGGAAAGCACCTCGCATCGTGCGGGCGCGCAGGATCGCTGCCCCTGAGCGGGGCATGGCCGGTCGCCGCGTCGCGCGGGACATCACCGGCGGATCGCTGGAGCGCGTTGATTGAGCAAATGGCCGGTCGCGCGACCGGCCATCGTGACGTCTCGGACCCTCAGGCCGCCGCGGCGGCGAGCGCCGCCTTTTCCTGGGCGAAGGCCCAGTCGAGCCAGGGGGTGAGCGCCGCGAGGTCGGAGGCCTCGACGGTGGCCCCGCACCAGATGCGCAGGCCGGCCGGTGCGTCGCGGTAGGCGCCGAAGTCGAAGGCCACGCCTTCACCCTCCAGGCGGCTGACGATGCCGGCGGCGACCTTCTTGACCACGGCGTCGCCCTTGGCGAGCACGTCCGGGTCGGTGATCACGAGGCAGACGCCCGTGTTCGAGTAGGTCGCCGGATCCACCGCGAGGTGGCCGATCCAGGGGGTGCGCGCCACCCAGTCGTGGACCACCTTGGCGTTGGCGTCCGCCCGCGCGTGGAGCGCGTCGAGGCCGCCGATCGACTCGGCCCATTTCAGGGTGTCGAGGTAGTCCTCGACCGCGAGCATCGAGGGCGTGTTGATGGTCTCGCCCTTGAAGATGCCCTCGATCAGCTTGCCGCCCTTGGTCATGCGGAAGACCTTCGGGATCGGCCAGGCCGGCGCGTGGCTCTCGATGCGTGCGACCGCGCGCGGCGAGAGGATCAGCATGCCGTGCGCGGCCTCGCCGCCCATCACCTTCTGCCAGGAATAGGTGACGACATCGAGCTTGTCCCACGGCAGCGGCATCGCGAAGGCGGCCGAGGTCGCGTCGCAGATCGTGACGCCCTCGCGGTCGTCGGCGATCCAGCCGCTGTGCGGGATCTTCACGCCGGCGGTGGTGCCGTTCCAGGTGAAGACGACGTCGTTGTTCTTCGTGTCGATCGCGTCCAGCGCCGGCAGGATGCCGTGCTCGGTGGTGCGGACGATCGGATCGATCTTGAGTTCCTTCAGGGCGTCGGTGACCCACTCGGCGCCGAAGGAATCCCAGGCCATGACCTCGACGGCCTTCGGGCCGAGCATCGACCACATCGCCATCTCGACGGCACCGGTATCGGAGCCGGGGACGATGCCGATGCGGTAATCGGCGGGAACGCGCAGGACCTTGCGGGTCAATTCGATGGCCTCGGCGAGCTTCGCCTTGCCGGCGGCCGAGCGGTGCGAGCGGCCGAGTGCCGCGCCGGAGAGGGCATCGAGGGTCCAGCCGGGACGCTTGGTCGTGGGGCCGGACGAGAAATTGGGCACGCGCGGGCGCGCGGCGGGCTTTTGAGCCGTCATGTCAGCCATCCTTCCAGATGAGCGCCTCCCGTTGGGGGGAGGTGTCCCGCCGCGGTGAATGACCGATTGCGGGCCGCGATGCAAGCGGCTTTTTCAGGATTCGCCCCGGTGTGTGCCGCAGGTGACAGAACGATGTTTCATACCAGCCGGCGATGAGGATCACTCATCGTCGGCTGCCCCCGCGACTGCGGGGCGGCGGCCATCCGCCGGATGCGCTGATCCCGACCATCGGTCGGGATCAGCGCCGCTTGGTATCAGTCCTCGCAAGAACAGTCCCGGAGAAGATCCATCTAAGGTTCGTCGCGCTCCAGCAGGTCCGGCCGGCGCGCCCGCGTCAGCGCGAGGCTCCGCTCGGCCCGCCAGCGGGCGATGGCGCCGTGGTTGCCGCCCATCAGCACGTCGGGGATCGTCCGCCCCTCCCATTCCCGCGGCCGGGTGTAGTGCGGGTATTCGAGCAGGCCGCCCTCGAAGCTCTCCTCGACCCCGGAGGCGTGCTGGCCCATCACGCCGGGCAGCAGGCGCACGCAGGCGTCGATCAGCACCAGGGCCGCGATCTCGCCGCCCGAGAGCACGTAGTCGCCGATCGAGACCTCTTCGAGGTCGCGGGCCGCGATCACCCGCTCGTCCACGCCCTCGAAGCGCCCGCAGACGATGATCGCGCCGGGGCCTTCGGCCAGCGCCCGCACGCGGGTCTGCGTCAGCGATTGTCCACGCGGGGACATGAGGAGACGGGGGCGGGCGTCGTCCGGGGGGGCCGCGGCATCGATCGCGGCGCCGAGCACGTCGCAGCGCAGCACCATGCCGGCCCCGCCGCCGGCGGGCGTGTCGTCGACGTTGCGGTGGCGGCCCAAGCCGTGCTCCCGGATCTGCCGCGCCTCCAGGCTCCAGCGTCCGCGGGCGAGCGCGTCGCCCGACAGGGAGTGGCCGAGGGCCCCGGGGAACATCTCCGGGTAGAGGGTCAGGACGGTGGCCCGCCAGGGGGCCGCCGTACCGGTCGCAACGGGCTCGCTCATGCCGCTTGATGGCGGTGCCGGCCGGGCGGGTCAACGGAGATGGGGCAGCCCGCCGCAGCATCGTCCCGAACGGTGGCTGCCGCCTTTCGAAAGCGGCGATCAGCGGCGCGCGGTCGGAACCCGGCGCTTCGGCGTGGCGTGGCGGTGGCCCTTGAGGCGCCGCTGCGGCTGCCGGACGATGCGGCGCTCGCCCCGGTCCATGCTCGGGTCGGCGAAGGGCTCGGCGGTTCCCGCGGGCCGATTCACCGTCGAGAGGCCGAACGGATCGGGCGAGCCCATGGGGAGCCCGACCGTCGCGCCGGGCATGCCCTGCGCACGGGCGAGGCCGGCCGTGAGGAGCGAGAGTGCCAGGGCGGCGGAGAGGGAGAAGATGGGGTTGCGCATGGGGCTGCCTTCGCGCCTGGTTCGGACCTGTCTCCATAGAACGGGGCGTGCCCGCGAAGGTTCGCGTGATTCGGTTCTCGCTGCACGCCGTCATCGCGAGCGTCAGCGAAGCGATCCGGCGGCGCGACCTTTCCGGATACGGCAGCGCCCTGGATGGCTTGCGCCGAGCCTCGCAAGGACGAAGGAGACGTCGAAGCGATCGAGTGGGTGCCGTATGGGCCGGCACGTTCCGCCGCTTGCAGGCGTTGACCGTCGGCATGACCCGCTTCGCCGCCGCGCTCCTTCTGTCGTGCCTGCCGGCCCTCGCGCCACGGCACGACGCCGAAGCTCCTGCGCTGCGAACTGGCGACGGTCGGCTACCTTGCGGTATTCGAAGTGCCCGCGCCGGATGCGATCCGTCCCTGCCGGGATGAGGTGATGCGGGAGAAACGGTGAACAAGTTCGCCCAAGCCCGCATGCACGTACTTTATGTAATAAGAATATGTAGAGACTAGCAAAAATTTATATCATACGCCATCCGGTTGATGAGTTCGGCCTCTCCTGCGTCATCGCGAGGCGAAGCCGTGGCGATCCAGGGCGCGCCCTTTCCGGACCTGTGGCGCCCTGGATCGCTTCGCGGCCGCTCGCGAGGGCGGAGGGAGGCGAAACCCGAAGCGATCAAGCGGAAACGGTATTATACATTCAGATGATGTTGCCATAATTTATACTAAGTCTAATTTCTAGATTATATTATACATTGATGGTAGGCCAATCCATTTTTGATCTGGTGATGTCCGAAATTTTATCCCTTTGTTGGGACAATCTTTGTCGGGAATAAGAATCTGAAATTCATTGTCGCCTATTTTCGAAAGAACCACGCCATCGCAGCCGCTATAACTGATTCTCTTGATCCTCTTAAAATAATTCGGACTCTGTGGATTGCTGCTTGGATATGTTTCAATCCATTGATCGTCGCTCAGGCGCTGCCATCTTTGTGCGCTTTGGCCCGAACCTACCTGGGCATCGTATGTGAATGCGCTAACCTCTTGAGATCTTTCGTTCCGCACAGGGTCTTGATCGCCGCTCGAATATCTTCTGTAGCCATTACATTGCTGGGCGGCGTCTACGCGAATGAATTTTGCCCAGTTGCACGGGAGGCCTGATGAAAAGGCGAATACTGTGAAAAATAAAAATGTAATGAAGAACAAATTTATTGACCATATGAGTGCGGACGCTGCGTAGCCCCCGCCAATAACGCCGCTGGTTACCGCTACGCTAAAAATGAATAGCACAGCCATCCCGACAAGAACGGATCCGGCTAGTATATACGGGTCTCCATTCTTCGACATCAACGAAACAATGATCGTTCCTGCGGCTGCGATACCGACAAGTCCGCTTGCAAATCGCAAGGACGGAACTTCATTTTGGGCATTTTTCAGAATCTGAAGTGGGTTCATGGCAGTATAAAATACTCCAGCTCACCCCCATTTGATACTACTGCCGAAACAAAGTCAATATTGCCGCATGGTTGCTGCGACACCTCCTGCGCCGACATCAAATTATGGTCTGTTCAGATTATAATACAGTGATTTTGCGCAATGTTCTGGAATTTATTTCGAATAACATAATCAGTGAGGCTCGACGTATATTTGATTATCTTTGCTCCTTCTCAAAGACGTAGTCTGCTTTCTGGGATGATACTCTGAAATTGCTAGCCCGGATCGTCGGCGGGCTTCGGCCCCGGCGGGGCGAACAGATCCTGCGGCGGGTCGGCGACCACCTTTCCGCCGGCGATGTCGAGGGTCGGCACGAAGGCCCTGGTGAAGGGCAGGAGCGCGGTCGGGCCGCCGGCCGCCGGGCGGATTTCGAGCAGGTCGCCGCCGCCGTAGTTCGGCACCGCGACGACGCTGCCGATCACCGTGCCGCGCGCGTCCTCGACGGTCAGGCCGATCAGGTCCGTGAGGAAGAACTCGTCCTCGTCCTCCGCCTCGCCGAGGCGCTCGCGGGGGATCGCCAGGGTGACGCGGTTGAGCGCCTCGGAGCCGGTGCGGTCGTCCACACCCTTCACCCGCACGATCAGGAGGTCGGGCGCGCCGCCGGGGGCGGGACGGACATCCTCGAATTCCAGGGTGCGGCCGTCGGAGGCGCGCAAGGGACCGTAGCCTGCGATCGCCAGGGGCTCGCCGGTATAGGATTTCAGCCGAACCTCGCCGTGCAGCCCGTGCGGGCGGCCGAATTCGCCGAGCAGGACGAGGCTCGGGTCGGGGGAGGCGGGTATCGGGGATTTCGGCGCCTGCGGCTTGCGGGCCGAGGTGACCGCCTGCGGTACGAGACGATCGGGCCGCGCGGGTCCGCGCGACGAGGAACCGGGGCGGCGGGCCATGCAGGATGCCTGTCTCGAGCGGCGAAAACGCCCTCCCCCCGCGGAGGGGGAAGGGTTGAGCAGGCTTACGCCGCGGCCTCCTCGGCCGGGGCGGCAGCCTTCTCGGCGCGCTTGGCGGCGCGCTCCTTGGCCTTCTCGCCGGGCTCGGCCTTCTGCGGGTTGTTGCGGGCCGGACGCTTGGCGAGGCCGGCGGCATCGAGGAAGCGCAGGACACGGTCGGTCGGCTGCGCGCCCTTGGCGAGCCAGGACTGGATCTTCTCGTTGTCGAGCACGATGCGGGCCGGATCGTCCTTGGCCTTCATCGGGTCGTAGGCGCCGACCTTGTCGATGAAGCGGCCGTCGCGCGGGGCGCGGGCGTCGGCGACGACGATGCGGTAGTAGGGGCGCTTCTTCGCGCCGCCGCGGGTGAGACGGATCTTGAGGGACATCAGTCGTTCCTTTCGGTGTCTTGCTTGAGATCGGCGCTGCGATCGACGTTCTCGGCGATCGTACGGTGGTGCCGAATGACCTCCCTCACCACGAAGGCGAGGAACTTCTCGGCGAAATCGGGGTCGAGCTTGGCCTCGACCGCGAGATTCCTCAGGCGCTTGACCTGACGCGCCTCCCGGTCCGGATCGGAGGGAGGCAGGCCCTTGCGGGCCTTCAACTCGCCGACCCGCTGGGTGCAGCGGAAGCGTTCGGCGAGCAGATGGATGAGCGCGGCATCGAAGTTGTCGATGCTCTCGCGCAGGCCCGCCAGCTCGGGATCGACCCCTTGTGCGGACAGGATCGTCATTTCTTCTTGCCCGGCAGGAAGCCGCCGAGGCCCGGCAGCTTCGGCCCGCCCAGCCCCGGAAGGCTCGGCATCTTCCCGCCGCTCAAGCCCGCCGGCATCGGCGGCAGCTTGCCGCCGAACTGCTTCTCGATCTGCGCGATCTGCTCCGGCGTCGGCTCGGGCATGCCCGGCGGCAGCGTCATGCCGCCCGGCAACCCGCCGGGCATGCCGCCGCCGAGGCCGAACATGCTGCCGAGCGCCTGGCCGATCCCGCCGCGTTTCCCCGAGCCCATCGCCTTCATCATGTCGGCCATGGTCCGGTGCATCTTGAGGAGCTTGTTGATCTCCTCGACCTTCACGCCGGCCCCGGCCGCGATGCGCTTCTTGCGGCTGTTCTTGAGGAGGTCGGGGTTCTTGCGCTCCCCCGGCGTCATCGAGGAGATGATGGCGCGCTGGCGCCTGAACATCTTCTCGTCGAGGTTGGCCCCCTCGACCTGCTTCTTGATCTGCCTCATGCCGGGCAGCATCCCCATCAGGCCGCCGATGCCGCCCATCTTCTCCATCTGGGCGAGCTGCATGGACAAGTCTTCGAGGTCGAACCTGCCCTTCCGCATCTTCTCGGCGGTGCGCAGGGCCTGCTCGTGGTCGATGGTCTCGGCCGCCTTCTCCACGAGCGAGACGATGTCGCCCATGCCGAGGATGCGGTTGGCCACCCGCTGCGGGTGGAACTCTTCGAGGGCCTCGACCTTCTCGCCGACGCCGACGAGCTTGATCGGCTTGCCGGTGACGGCCCGCATCGACAGCGCCGCGCCGCCGCGGGAATCGCCGTCCATGCGGGTCAGCACGATGCCGGTGACGCCGAGCCGCTGGTCGAAGGCGCGCGCGGTGTTGACCGCGTCCTGGCCGGTGAGCGCGTCGGCCACCAGCAGCACTTCGTGCGGGTCGGTCGCCGCCTTCACCTCGGCGGCCTCGGTCATCAGGCCCTCGTCGAGCGTGGTGCGGCCGGCGGTGTCCAGCATCACCACGTCGAAGCCGCCGAGCCGGGCGGCCTCCATCGCGCGCCGGGCGATCTGCACCGCCGACTGGCCGGCGACGATCGGCAGGCTCTCGACCTCGACTTGCTTCGCCAGAACCGCGAGCTGCTCCATCGCCGCGGGGCGGCGCGTGTCGAGGGAGGCCAGCAGCACCCGGCGCTTCTCGCGGCTCGCCAGGCGCCGGGCGATCTTGGCGGTGGTGGTGGTCTTGCCCGAGCCCTGGAGGCCGACCATCAGGATGGCGACGGGGGCGGGGGCGTTCAGGTCGACGACGCTCGCCTCGGTGCCGAGCATCGCGATCAGCTCGTCGTTGACGATCTTCACGACCATCTGGCCGGGCGTCACCGACTTGAGCACGACGGCGCCCACCGCCTTCTCGCGCACCTTGTCGGTGAACGAGCGCACCACTTCGAGCGCGACGTCCGCCTCCAGCAGGGCGCGGCGCACCTCGCGCATGGCGGCGGTGACGTCGGCTTCCGTGAGCGCGCCGCGGCGCGTCAGCCCGGAGAGGATGCCGGAAAGGCGGTCGGAAAGGCCTTCGAACATGCGGGTTCAGAGGTCCTTACTGATGGAGGCCGGCATTGGCCACGCGGCGCGCCCGCAGCGCGTCCTCGAAGGCCGCCACCGCGCGGGCGAACTTGTCTCTGGCCGCGGGATCGCAGAAGCCGACCGTCGCGCCGTTGTACAGGGTCAGCGCCTCGGCCGCGATCGGCCTGCCCGACCAGGGGCAGAGATCGTTGACCGCATCCTCGATGCGCAGGGCAGGGTCGTTCGCGGGCGCCATGGCGGGACTCGGGTTGCGCTTCGGCGAAGGTTCGGCAACGACGGTCGCGCCCGAGGGCGCGGACGCGCTGTCGGACGTTGACCTCCGGTCTCTCGGACCGGTCGGCGGCTCATCGTGACGATCGTTCGTCGAAATGGAACCGGGCGGATAGGCTCTGTGCCGGCCCGAGTCAATCCCGGACCGCTTCCGCGTGTCCCCGGAAAGAACGGTCACCGAGGGGTTAAGCTTTACCCTTCATTAAGCATGATCGGCTCTGATGACCGCCGACGCACCGCTGGAGGTGCACGAGGACTGCCCCCGATGTCGGAACCCGCGCGACAGGCCCCGTCCCCCGAGCCCGGCCTCTGGGCGCCCGCCGGCACCGCGCCGCTGCGGGACTGGCTCGCGGCGATGCGGGCCGCCGTGACCGAAGCTTCCGCCGCACGGGCGGAGGCGGAACCCGCTCCGAACGCGCGCGATGCCGAGGTGCGGCCCGAAGCGCGCGGCGCCGGCTGGGCACCTCGCCTCGTCACGGCCGCGAATCCGTCCGAGACGGCGGACGAGGACGTCGCCGAGATCATGGCCGAGAACATGATGCTGAAGGCCCGGCTCCGGCTGGAGGCCGAACGGCGCGACGAGCTCCAGATCATCCTGGCGCAGGAGATCCGCGAGCTGCGCGGCCACATCGCCGAGGAGGTCGGCAAGATGGAGGATCTGCGGGCCGAGCGCGACCTCTGGCGCGCCCGCTGCGAGGCGCTCGCCGCCCCGCTGTTCCAGGCGCAGCAGCGCTGATCGATACACCGTCGCCGGACATGCGAAGGGCCGCCCGACGGGGCGGCCCTTCCATTGTCGAACCGGTCGGTCCGACGAAACCTGCCTTGACCTCGCGAATGCGTCAGGCGCACACGCCGGAGCAGGCGAGCGCGGCCATCCGCAAGCTGGTGACATACCTGAAGCAGCTAGGGGGCGGCGCTATGAGCGGCGAGCGCCAGACGGCCGAACAGATCAGAGCGCTTCCGCTTGCAGCGTTCTACGTCATGGCCGAGAGCATCAACGACAGCAGCCCGGTCCCACGTATCTTCGCAGCCCCCGAATGGGACGATCTATCAACCAAAGGCAAGGAGTGGGTCTGCGCCTTAATCCGTGAGACGATGGCTGTGATTGCGGAAAGCCACCATTGGTTCGAAGCGATCCGCTCACCGAACGTTTGCCTCAGGTCTTAGAAGCGTTTGAGCCGCGGGCGATAATGTCGATAGCGGCGTGCTTAATAGCCCTCTTGAACTCAACGGCGTCCGGGCCGGTAACCGTAGAGTCGGTCAATCGCTCGTCAACGTAACCTTGCACCACCTGAGCAATCGGCTCACCGCTATGCAGCCTCAATATAATTGCCAATAAGGCCTCATTGATGAACTTGTGTGCCGCGACTTCGGCTTTCGCCTGCTGAAGGGCGTCGAGGGCCATAATGCCTCCTGCTACTACGCGATCTTCAAGGATCAATTTCACAGCAAAACACCGGCCCGGAAAACCAAAGTCTCGCGTGAGACTTTGAGACCCCAAGCCGGTGTCTCACGTTCCTAGAACGTTCTTAGAGCATTGCCACTAAGCCGTTGAAAGGATTGAAGCTCGATCCAGTCGGCCGGCTTGGTGCAGAGTGACAATGAGACACTGGATCACCTCCTTTCGTTCGTTGCGGGTGAGCCCAAGGTAGGGAGGGTTTCCGCCGAGGGAAAGCCCGGCGCCTGCGTTGTCTCGCCGCGGTGCACAACGGATGGGAGGCGGGAATGCTGGCAGGCGGAGCGCGAGGCGCTTAAAGAAGGCGCCCGTCAGCATCGGTCGCCGTTTAGAAGATGTCCTCTGCCGCCGCCCCGCGCGCTCCCAGCGCCGACGACGCCCTCGACCCGCGCGCCATGCGCGAGCCGCTGCCCGACGCGTGGTACTGCGTCGGCCCGGCCGCCGCGATCGCGGGAGGGAAGATGCGGGCGGTCGCGCTGAACGGCGAGCAGGTGGTGCTCGGCCGGGCCAGGGACGGCGCCCTGTTCGCCCTGCGCGACCGCTGCCCCCATCGCGGCATGGCGCTCTCCAGGGGCCGGTTCGACGGCGACACGCTGACGTGTCCGTTCCACGGCTGGCGCTTCGGCACGGACGGGGGCTGCCGCGACGTGCCGACGCTCTCCGAGCACGACGCCTCGGACTTCTCGCGCATCACGATCCAGCGCTTCCCCGTCGTCGAGAGCGCCGGGTTCCTCTGGGTCAATCCGCATCTCGGCCCCCCCGGCCCCGAGGCGGTGCCGGCGGTGCCCGCCCTCGACTTCGAGCCGGCGGGGAGCCTCGTGCTCGAACTGGAGGTCGAGGCCTCGTTCGACCTCACCACGCTGAGCCTCGTCGATCCCGGCCACGTCGCCTTCGTCCACGACACGTGGTGGTTCCGGCCCTCCAAGGAACTGCGGGAGAAGGTGAAGACCTTCCAGCCGGTGCCGCATGGCTTCGTCATGACGAGCCACGCGACCACGAAGAGCTCGCCGGTCTACCGTCTGCTCGGTGGGGCGCCGGAGGTCGAGATCGAGTTTCGCCTGCCGGGCGTACGGCTGGAGCGGATCAGGGCCGGCGCGAAGCGGGTGGCGAACTACACCTTCGCCACGCCTCTTGCGGCCGACCGCACGATGCTGACCAACGCGCTCTACTGGAGCATGCCGGCGCTCAACCTGCTGAAGCCGATCGCCCGGCCGCTGATGCGCCAGTTCCTGACCCAGGACCAGCAGGTGCTCCAGCACGCCCAGACCGGTCTCGACCGCAAGCCGACCATGGTGCTGCTCGGCCAGGGCGACCTGCCTTCGCAATGGTATTTCCGCCTCAAGCGTGAGGCGCTGGAGGCCGCGCGCGCGGGCCGGCCCTTCGCCAACCCGCTCACCCGCCAGGAATTGCGCTGGCGCTCCTGAGCTTGTGATGTGAAGGGATGGCCTGCCGAGCACGGCACGGCCGCATCGACGGCACCGTGATCGTCGCCACCGCCGGCGCTCGTTCCGGTGGCGGGCGGCGATCCGACCCTCACCTGAGGCCGCGCGCCGCGCTTGAACGGCCGAGCGGGCGGGCCATCTTGGCCGTATGAAGAAGCGTCGCCTGCTCACGGTCGCCAGCGCGGCCACGGTGATGACCCTGGGCGGCGTCGGCTATGCCGCGCATCGCCGGGGCAGGAACCCCTATTACCGCGGGCCCGAGAGCGACCATTTCGACGGCCTGCGCTTCCACGCCCCCAACCAGCCGCCGGACAAGGATCTTTCCGACGTTGCCCGCTGGCGGATGACCGCCAAGCGCGAAGCGTGGCCGGCCAGCTTTCCGAGCCCGTTCGCGCCGGACAAGCCGCCGGAGCGGGTCGAGGGCCTGCGCGTCGTCCTGATCGGCCATGCGAGCTACCTGTTCCAGGTGGCCGGCCGCAACATCCTGGTCGATCCGGTCTTCGCCAAGCGCGCGAGCCCGTTCCGCTTCGCCGGTCCGAAGCGGGTCAACCCGCCGGGCATCGCCTACGCCGACCTTCCGCCGATCGACGCGGTGCTGATCACCCACAACCACTACGACCATCTCGACGGGCCGGCGCTCGCCCGGCTGTGGCAGGACCACCAGCCGCTGATCGTGGCGCCGCTCGGCAACGACGCGATCCTGCGCGGCTACGACGAGACGATGCATGTCGAGAGCCGGGACTGGGGCGAGTCGGTCGATCTCGGCGCCGGCATCACCGCGCATCTGACGCCGGCCAATCACTGGTCCGCCCGTGGCCTCAACGACCGGCGCATGGCGCTCTGGTGCGCCTTCCTGCTCACCACGCCGCGCGGCGTGCACTACCATGTCGGCGACACGGGCCTCGGCGACGGCGCGGTCTTCCGCGAGATCCGCGCCCGGTTCGGCCCGCCGCGGCTGGCCACCCTGCCGATCGGCGCCTACGAGCCGCGCTGGTTCATGCAGCCGCAGCACATGAACCCGGCCGATGCGGTGGAGGCCTTGGCACGGCTCGGTGCGGATCAGGCGCTCGGCCACCACTGGGGCACCTTCAAGCTCACCGACGAGGGCATCGAGCGCCCCGCCGAGGCGCTGGCCGAGGCGCTCGCCGCGGCCGAAGTGCCGCCGGAGCGGTTCCTGGCATTGCGGCCGGGGCAGGTTTGGGAGGGGTAGAGCCGGTGCCTCAGCCGGACGGAAGCGCCTTGCGTGCCGTTGCCAGGGGCAGCACCAGAACGCGATCCGCGATCCTGCTGAAGCCGCGGCCCTCGTAGAAGACGGCGGCCCCCTCATCCTTGGCATCGACCACGAGGGCGAAGGCGGCGATCTCGGCGCGCAGCACCTGGGACACGGCGTTGACGATCAGCGCCGCCCCGAGACCGACACCGCGATGACGGCGATCCACGGCGAGTCGACCCATCCGCACCACGGGGACCGTCGGATAGCGCGGCAGCTTGCGGGCCGTCGTCTCGGGAAGAGCGTTCACCGGGATTTCGGCCGCCGCAAGGGTATAGTAGCCGGCAATCTCCATCGAACCGGCCAGACAGGCGACGTGGCACTTGCTGACCATCCGCCGCATGTCCTGGCTCGCCAGATCGCGGATGTAGCGGTCGAGCGCTTCGACGCCGCTTGCGAAGGTCTGGCGGTCGTGCCCGGTTCCAAGCGGTTCCACCCGATAGGGCGGTATCACGGCTCGCCGATCAGATCGCGATGCCGCCTGACCGCCCGCAGCAATCCGTCGCCCGGCTCTGCCGGCTTGATCAGGGCATCGGCGAAACGCTGCTGTCCCTCGAATGTCAGTTGCAGGACGTGCGCCTCCTCAATGGTACGCCGCGCTGCGCTCTTGACGGCGGAAGCCACGAAGTCGCTCAGCGAACGGCCCTCGATCTCCGCAGCGCGCTTGGCGAGGGTCAGGGTCTCGGGCGCGATGCGGGTTTCGAGTCGCGCACTCCGCAGGGAATTTTCGGCCACGGCATGATCCTCTGATAAGTATGGCAGAATGCCGTACGTCGAGGGTGCGTTCAAGAAAGGATTTATGCGGCCGAATCCTCTTGCTGAGGCCTGTTGCCGGGCTGCCGGCCCGCCGCCGTGATCCCCGCCGACGCCGCCACGATGCAGCCGATGGCGCCCCACTGGACCGGCGTCAGCCGCTCGCCGAGCAGGGCCAGGGCGGCGAGCGCGGCGACGGCCGGTTCCAGGCTCATCAGCACGCCGAAGGCCGGACGGGGGAGCCGGGTGAGGGCGAACATTTCCAGCGAATAGGGCAGGGCGCTCGACAGCACGGCGATGACGAGGCCCGTGGCGAGGGTGTTGGGGGTGAGCAGGCCCGTTCCTGCATCCGCGATCCCGACCGGCGCCACGACGGCGGCGGCGACCGTCATGCCGAGGGCGACCGCGCGCCCGCCACCGGCACGGCCGGCACGCTGGCCGAACACGATGTAGCCCGCCCAGCACAGGCCGGCGCCGAGGGCGAGCGCCGCGCCCGTCGGGTCGAGGGCGACGGTGTCGCCGAGCGGCAGCAGCAGGCCGAGTCCGAGCACGGCGAGGCCGATCCAGGCGAGATCGAGCCCCCGACGCGAGCCCGACAGCGCCACGGCCAGCGGTCCGGTGAACTCGATGGCCACCGCGATCCCGAGCGGAATGGTGCGCAGCGCCAGATAGAACAGCAGGTTCATCAGCCCGAGCGCGGCGCCGTAGAGCGCGATCGCTCCGGCCTCGCCGCGCTCCAGGCTGCGCCGCCACGGGCGCCAGACCGCGAGCAGGATCAGCGCCGAGAAGCCGACGCGCAAGGTCGTGACGCCGGCCGCGCCGACGACCGGAAACAGGCCCTTGGCCAGCGCCGCCCCGCTCTGGATCGAGACCATCCCCACCACCAGGGCGAGGATGGGCAAGGCCACGCCGGAGGCATCGGACCGTCCGCGCACGGTCAGAGGATGAAGCGGCTGAGATCCGTGTCGGCGGCGAGGTCCGCCACCCGCTCGCGCACGTAGCCCGCGTCGATCGGCACCGTCTCGCCGGAGCGGTCGGTGGCGGTGAACGAGATCTCGTCGATCACCCGCTCCAGCACGGTCTGGAGGCGGCGGGCGCCGATATTCTCCACCGAACCGTTCACCTCCACGGCGACGCGGGCGAGCGCGTCGATGGCGTCCTCGCTGAAGTCGAGGGTGACCCCTTCCGTCTCCATCAGCGCCACCGTCTGCTTGATCAGGCTCGCTTCCGTCGCCGTGAGGATCTGCTTGAAATCCTCGATCGTCAGCGGCTGCAACTCGACGCGGATCGGCAGGCGGCCCTGCAATTCGGGCAGCAGATCGGAGGGCTTCGAGACGTGGAAGGCGCCGGATGCGATGAACAGGATGTGGTCGGTCTTCACCGGCCCGTGCTTGGTCGCGACCGTGGTGCCCTCGATCAGGGGCAGCAGGTCGCGCTGCACGCCCTCGCGCGACACGTCGGCGCCGGAGCGGCCCTCGCGGGCGCAGATCTTGTCGATCTCGTCGAGGAAGACGATGCCGTTGTCCTCGACCTCGCGGATCGCCTCGCGGGTGAGCGCGTCGTCGTCCACGAGCTTGTCGCTCTCCTCGGCGATCAGCGGCGCGTAGGCGTCGGCCACGGTGATCCGGCGCGGCTTGCCGCGCTGGCCGCCGAGCGCCTTGCCGAGCATGTCGGAGAGGTTGATCGCGCCCATCGAGGCGCCCGGCATGCCGGGAATCTCGAACATCGGCATGCCCTGCGGGCCGGATGGGGCGAGTTCGATCTCGACGTCCTTGTCGTCGAGTTCGCCGGCCCGCAGCTTCCTGCGAAAACTCTCGCGCGTCGCCTGGCTCGCGGTCGGGCCGACCAGCGCGTCGAGGATGCGCGCCTCGGCCGCGGCTTCCGCCTTGGCCTTGACCGCCTTGCGCTTCTCCTCCCGCGTCAGGCCGATGCCGACCTCGACGAGGTCGCGCACGATCTGCTCCACGTCGCGGCCGACATAGCCGACCTCCGTGAACTTCGTCGCCTCGACCTTGAGGAAGGGCGCGCCGGCGAGGCGCGCGAGACGGCGGGCGATCTCGGTCTTGCCGCAGCCGGTCGGGCCGATCATCAGGATGTTCTTGGGCGCCACCTCGTCCCGCAGCGGCCCTTTCAGTTGCTGGCGGCGCCAGCGGTTGCGCAGCGCGATGGCGACCGCGCGCTTGGCGTCCTTCTGGCCGACGATGAAACGGTCGAGCTCGGAGACGATCTCGCGGGGAGAGAAGGTGGTCATCGGGCTCCTGCGGCCGATTCTTTTTGGGGTCTCGCGGGGCGGCGCGTCGAACGCGGAGCCTCCCCCGAAGGACGATCTAGGCGGGCGAAGCCCGGCTTTCCAGGGCGCCGCGCCTCAGGCCGCGTCGAGCGCTTCGATCACGAGGTTGCCGTTGGTGTAGACGCAGATCTCGGCGGCGATCTTCATCGAGCGGCGCACGATCGCCTCGGCGTCGAGGTCGCCGTCTTCGAGGGCCCGCGCGGCGGCCAGCGCGAAGTTGCCGCCGGAGCCGATCGCCATCACGCCGGTCTCGGGTTCCAGCACGTCGCCGGAGCCGGAGAGCAGAAGGCTCACCTCCTTGTCGGCCACCAGCATCATCGCCTCCAGGCGGCGGAGATACCGGTCGGTGCGCCAATCCTTGGTGAGCTCGACGCAGGCGCGGGTGAGCTGGCCGGGATACTGCTCCAGCTTGGCCTCCAGCCGCTCGAACAGGGTGAAGGCGTCCGCCGTCGCGCCCGCGAAGCCGCCGATCACGCTGCCCTTGGCGAGCCGCCGGACCTTGCGGGCGTTGCCCTTCACGATGGTCTGCCCGAGGCTGACCTGGCCGTCGCCGCCGATCACCACCCGGCCGCCTTTGCGAACCATCAGGATCGTGGTGGCATGCATCTGCGGCAGGCGATCGTCGGTTTGGGCCAAGGAAGCGCTCCGGTTCGAGAGAAAGGCCGAGCCTCAGTTATGCGTTCGCGGGCCCGTCTCCAAGCCGGGTCGCCGCATCGCCCCAAAAAGCTCCGCGCAAGCCAACGCGCCTATCCGCTCCGGCACGAAGGGGCGTCGCGCGTCGGCACCCGTCCCCGCAACGGTTGTCCTCCGGAGCCGCGTCATGGGCATCCTCGTCGGCCTTCTCATCGCGATCGGCTGCATGCTCGGCGGCTTCGTCGCCATGGGCGGGCACCTGATCGTGATCTGGCAGCCCTGGGAGTTCGTCATCATCGGCGGCATGGCGGCGGGGACCTTCGTCATCGCCAACCCGCTGAAGGTGGTGATGGATTCCGGCAAGGCGACGATGGAGGCCTTCACCGACAAGGGGCCGAAGCGCCAGGATTTCCTCTCGCTGCTGGGGCTCCTGCACGCGCTGATGCGCGAATTGAAGACCAAGCCGCGCAACGAGGTCGAGACGCATTTCGACGATCCGGCCAATTCCGAGATCTTCAAGAACTATCCCGAGGTGGCCAGGAACCAGGATCTGGTGCTGTTCATCTGCGATTATTGCCGCCTGATCCTGATCGGCAACGCCCGCTCGCACGAGATCGAGGCGTTGATGGAGGAGGAGATCGGCACGCACAAAAAGGCGGTGCTCAAGCCCTACGGCGCGATCAACACGGTCGCCGAGGCGCTGCCGGCGCTCGGCATCGTCGCGGCGGTGCTCGGCATCGTCAAGGCGATGGGCGCGCTCGACCAGTCGCCGCAGATCCTCGGCGGCCTGATCGGCGCGGCGCTGGTGGGCACCTTCTTCGGCGTGTTCGCCTCCTACGGCGTCCTGGCCCCCCTCGCCATCAAGGTGAAGGGCGTGCGCGAGAAGCAGTGCGCCCCCTACACCATCGTGAAGCAGAGCCTGATCGCCTACATGAACGGTGCGCTGCCCCAGGTCGCGATCGAGCACGGCCGCAAGGGCATCGCCGGCGCCGACCGCCCGACCATCGACGAGGTCGAGAGCGCCACCGTGCCCGGCGCCCGTGCCGAACCGGCCGCGGCGTAAGGCTTCTTTCCAGATGGACGCGATCCAGCCCACCGACGCGGCGGCCGAATCCGAGGCTGCTCCCGCTCTTCCTCCCTTCGTGACGGGATCGAAGCCCGCGACCGACATCCGCGCCCGCATCCAGGAGGCCGGCGGCCTGTCGCTCGACCGGCTGCCGATGCTCAGCGTGGTGTTCGACCGCCTCGCCACCGCCTGCGGCGACGCGGCCAAGCACCTGGCCGCCTCCTCGACCTTCTACTCCCTGAGCGGTGTCGAGAGCGGACGCTTCGGCGAGTTCCTCGACGCCTACGACGCCAATGCGGTGGTCGGCATCTTCCACGCGCCGGGCTGGGACGGGCACGTCCTCGTCGGGCTCGACCGCGACTTCATCTACACCATGACCGAGGTGCTGTTCGGCTCCGACGGCTCCGAGCCGCCGGTGGAGGACGAGCGCACCTTCTCGGCGATCGAGCTGCGCATCGCGCAGATGGTGTTCGAGCAGGTCGGCAAGGCGCTCGAATCCTCCTTCGGCCTCGTCTCGCAGACGAGCTTTCGCCTGGAGCGGACCGAGACCCGGATGGAGTTCGCGGTGATCGGCCGGCGCTCGAACAAGGCGGTGCAGGCCAAGTTCCTGCTCCAGGCGCTCAACCGCGGCGGCGAGATGTTCCTCATCATCCCGCAGACGGTGCTGAACCCCTTGCGCCCGGCGCTCGGCAAGGTGCTGACCGGCGAGTCCGCCGCCCGCGACCCGCGCTGGGCCGAGCAGATCGCGGCCGAGGTGCAGAAGACCACCGTGCGCCTGCGAGCGGTTCTGGAGGAGCGCCACCTGACGCTCGGCGAGATCGCCGGGCTGAAGGTCGGACAGGTGATCGCCCTCGACGCGACGCCCGCGACGCGGGTCAAGCTCGAAGGCAACGACCGGCCGCTGTTCTGGTGCCGGGCCGGCCAGTCGCAGGGGGCTTACGTCCTGCGGGTGGAGGATGCGATCAATCCGGAGAAGGAGGGCGGCCATGGGCTCCCTGGTTGACGGCGTGCTCCTCGTGGCGCTCGTGGCCACGAGCGCCTGCGTGGTGCCGATGTACCTCAAGCTCAAGCGCCTCGACCGGACCCAGGCCGAGTACGGCGCGGCGGTGGCCGCCTCCGGCGTGGCGCTGACCCAGGCCGGCGAGGCGGTGCGCTCCTTCAAGGAGGAGGGCCGCGAGGTTCTGGAGGCCCTGAGCCTCAAGATCGAGGAGGCGCGGGCGGCCTTGGACGCATTGGAGGCGTCGAGGGCCGCGCTCGTCGCGGCGCGGTCCGAGAAGGCGTGAGGCGGCTGTCGGGCGAGGTCTCGCGACCGTCTCCGCGGGTGCGGGCGAAGCGGTCCAGCCGCGCGACCTGTCCGGAGAAGGCGGCGCCCTGGATCGCTTCGGCTTCGCCTCGCAATGACGGTGCGGGTCTGCCTCCTCCGTCAGCGAAGCGATCCGGGCGCCGCGACGGAGGCCGATCGCGCTCTCCGGCCCGAAACGTCCGGCGACAGCCTCGCGTCAGCCACGCCGGCTAGACCGGCCTCACGGCCAAGCCGACCCCACCGAGCCCGAGCGATGAGCAGCAGCCCCTTCCCCGACACCGAACTCGCCGGCGCCGAGCCCCGCGTCGGCGACGGGCGCAACCTCGATTCGATCCTGCGCATCCCGGTGCTGATGCAGGTGGTGCTGGGCTCGGCGTCGATGCCCGTGGCCGACCTGATGAAGCTCGGGCGCGGCGCCGTCGTGCCCCTCGACCACCGGGTCGGCGAGCCGGTGGACGTGATGGTCAACGGCCGCGTCATCGCCCGTGGCGAGATCGTCATCGTCGAGGAGGACAATTCCCGCTTCGGCGTGTCGCTGACCGAGGTGGTCGGCCCCTCCGCCGCCGACCAGACAAGCTGAGCCTCGCGAGAGGCGGGCCGCCATGTCATCGAGCCCTTCGTCATCGAGCCCCGTTGCCGGGGACGCGCTGCCCCCGGCGCCGGTCGCTCCGCGCGCCGCGGCGCGGCGGCTCGACCCCGTCGATCAGGTGGCGGCGCTGCTGCTCGCCATGGGCAAGCCCGCGGCCGGCCGGCTGATCAAGTATTTCGAGCCGGACGAACTCAAGCGCATCACCCGCTCGGCCTCGCATCTCGGCGCGGTCAGCCCCGAGCAGCTCGACGCGGTGGTGGAGAACTTTTCCGCCGAGTTCTCCGCCGGCAACAGCCTGGTCGGCACGGCCGGCGAGATCGAGAAGCTGCTCACCGGCCTGCTGCCGGCCGACCAGATCTCCGACATCCTGGCGGATGTGCGCGGCAGCGCCACCCGCTCGGTCTGGGAGCGGCTCGGCACGGTGCAGGAGAGCGTGCTGGCGAGCTACCTCGTCAAGGAGCATCCCCAGACCGCGGCGCTGATCCTGTCCAAGGTGAAGCCCGCCACCGCCGCCAAGGTGATGGGCCACCTGCCCGCGCCGTTGCGCAACACGGTGATGCGGCGGATGCTGAGCTTCAAGCCGATCGTCGACGAGGTGCTGCACAGCATCGAGAAGACGCTGCACGAGGACTTCATGATCAACGGCGCGCGCAATTCCGGCGCCGACACCCACGCCAAGATGGCCGATATCATCAACAAGATGGAGCGCCAGCAGATGGACGACGTGCTCTCCAGCCTCGGCGAGTCGCGCCCGAAATCGGTCGAGATCCTCAAGGGCCTGCTGTTCACCTTCGACGACATCGTCAAGCTGGCGCCGCGCGCCCGCACCACCCTGTTCGACGCCGTGCCCAACGACCGGCTGGTGCTGGCGCTGAAGGGCACGGACGCGGAGTTCCGGGGCACCGTGCTCGGCGCGCTCTCGGCGCGGGTGCGCCGCATGGTCGAGCACGAACTGAACGGCGGCGAGCCGGCGGCGCAGCGCGACGTGCTGGAGGCGCGCCGCTCCATCACCGATCTCGCCATGGACATGGCCGGCCGCGGCGAGATCGAGATCAATCCGGGAGGCGAGGATGAGGCGCTCATCCGGTGAGCCTTGCGTCGAGCCTCGCCTCTTCTTCGTCCGCAGCCGCCGGGTCTGACCCGTGGCGGGGGACGAGGACCAGGAGAGCAAGACCGAAGCCCCGACCGAGCGGCGGGTCCGGGAGGCGATCGAGAAGGGCGACATCCCGTTCTCGCGGGAGGCGCCGGTCTTCGCCTCGACGCTGGGCCTGCTGATCGGGCTGACGCTGTTCGCCCGGGGGCAGGCGGCGCAGCTCGCACGGGACTTCGCGCCGCTCCTCGACGACCCGCGCGGCTTCTCCCTGGAGACCGGCGGGGACGCGATGCTGCTGATGAGCCGGGTGGCATGGGCGGCGGGCCGCTTCCTCCTGCCGATCCTGCTGGTCCTGGCGGTCTGCAGTCTCGCGGCCTCGCTGTTCCAGAGCCTGCCCCGCTTCGTCCTCGACCGGATCGCGCCGAAATGGTCGCGGGTCTCGCCGACGGCCGGGCTCTCACGGATCTTCGGGACTTCGGGTCAGGTCGAGTTCCTGAAATCCCTCGTTAAATTCCTGTCGGTCAGTGTCGTCGCCCTTCTGCTCCTCCGCTCGGAGCGGACAAGAGCCGTGAACGCCATGTTCGTCGATCCGAGCCAACTGCCCGAACTGATCCTCACCGTCTCGATCCGCCTCGTCTCGGCGGTGGCCATCGCCACCATCGTCATCGTGGCGGGCGATCTGGTCTGGGCGCGGCTGCGCTGGCAGCGCTCGCTCCGGATGTCGCGACAGGACCTCAAGGACGAGCACAAGCAGACCGAGGGCGATCCGTCGATCAAGGCGCGGCTGCGCTCGCTCGCCCAGGACCGCGCCCGCAACCGGATGCTCGCCAACGTCGACCGGGCGACCGTGGTGATCGCCAACCCGACCCACTTCGCCGTGGCGCTCCGCTACGAGCCCACCGAGAACCCGGCCCCGCTCGTGCTCGCCAAGGGGCAGGACCTGATCGCGCTGCGAATCCGGGCGATTGCCGAGGAAAAGGGCATCGCCGTGATCGAAGACAAGCCTCTCGCAAGGTCGCTGTACGATGTTGTGCAGGTCGATCAGACGATTCCGGCGGAGTTCTACCGCGCCGTGGCGCAGATCCTTTTCTTCCTCTTCGCGAGGGCCCGATGACCCCCCAGGTCCACCGTTTCGCGCCGGGATCGCCGCCGCCGGACGCCCTCGCGGCGGCCGAGGAGATCTTCGCCCGGGCCCTGCGCGGCTTCATCGCCGAACTGTGCCTCGTCGACGGCGGCGTGCTGATCGGCTGGATTCGCGGGCAGCGCCACGGCAACATTGCCGACGTAGTCGCCTCCTCCGCCGAGCTGTTCTTCAAGGAATCGGTGCTGACCTATGCCGACGGGGCCGATGTGTGCCTCGACTGGGGCCGCTCGATGCAGGTGGTGCTCGACATGGAGTTCACCGCCCGGCCGATGACGGTCTTCTTCAAGCTGGTGCTCGACGAGGTGTTCGCGGGCGTCGCCATCCAGCGCATCGTCGCCGAGGACACCGCCGGGCTCTGCCTCGACGGCTTCGCGGACGCCCTCGATCAGGCCCGGGTCGGGCATGCCTGAGGACCGACGGCATCGGCCGGCCCGAAGGGATCGATCGGACCTCGCGGACGCGGCACGAATGCCACGCGCCCATGTTGAATGCAGGCCGGTGCGCTCGGATGACACGCGCACGATTGACCTCCGCCGCTCTGCGCGAGATTGAAAACTTGCCTCGGCGTCTCAGCGCGATGCGGCAGAGCGGTGGCTCCCATCCTGCCGTGAATCTCGCTTCCCTCGCAGCGCAAGGCCGCGGGCGATCCCGCCGGATCGAAAGGAGGGTCGTCGATGTATTTCCTGGTCGATCCGCGCGACTCGGTGAACGCAGGTTACAAAGCCAGCTTCGAGCGCGAAGGCATCTCGTCCTTCGGACTCCTGCCCGACGAGTTCCTGAACTGGCTCCGGGCGGCCTCGCGCAGCGATCTCGACGCGGTTCAGGGCTTCCTCCTCGGCGATTTCGCGGAGCGGGCGAAGTGCGCCGCCAGCATCCGCAAGCAGTCCCGCGCCCCGATCATCGCGCTCGCCGACCTGCGCTCCCTCGAACAGACCGTGGAGCTGCTCGAATCCGGCATCGACGACGTGCTGCCCAAGCCCGTCCATGTCCGTGAGATCCTGGCCCGCTCGGAGGCGATCTGGCGCCGGGTCAACGGCGCCTTGCCGGTCACGGGCGAGGGCGCCGAGGCGGCGGAGCCCACCGCCGAACGCCTCAAGGTGTTCCACGACGGACGCGACCCGGAGATCGACGGCGTGCCGCTGTCCCTGCCGCGGCGCGAGCGGCACATCCTCGAATACCTCGTGCGCAACCGCGGGCGGCGGCTCACCAAGACCCAGGTCTTCAACGTGGTCTACGGTGTCTACAGCAACGGCGTCGAGGAGAGCGTGATCGAGGGCCACGTGAGCAAGCTGCGCAAGAAGCTCACCGAGCGGCTCGGGCGCGACCCGATCGAGGCCAAGCGCTACATGGGCTACACCTACGTCGGGTGATGCAGAAAGTCCGGTCGATCTTCGGGATCGCTTCCGTCATCGCGAGCGTCAGCGAAGCGATCCAGGGCGCCGCCCGATCCGGAAAGGTCGAGCCGGCTGGATTGCTTCGGCTGAAGCCTCGCAATGACGGTGGGGGATAATCCGCGCCGTCATTGCGAGCCGTCAGGCGAAGCAATCCAGCATCGCGACGCAAGCCGGGTAGACTTTCGAGCGATCCGATACCATTCTCCAGCCGTATCGGCTTCGCCTCGCAAAGACGAAGGAGATCCTGAAGCGATCAGGCGGATGTCGTATGGGTCCGGCTACCGGCAGAATGCCTTCGCCCCCGGCGTCCAGTTGCCGAAGCCGGTGGCGACCATGTTGGTGATGACCCGGCAGACGTAGACCTTCTGCGCCGGGTTGTTATTGGGGCCGGCATGGTAGCGCGCCACCGCGAGCGTCCAGCTCCCCTCGCGCTCCTTCAGCTCCTTCAGGAAGCGGGTGGCGTATTCCACGTTCTGGGCCGGATCGATCATGGCCTCCAGCGAGGCGAACTTCGCCCGGTGATAGTGATGGTTGATCTGCATGCAGCCGAGATCGACCAGGCGCACGCCTTCCCGCCGGGCCTGGTCGAGGCGCTGCATCACGTCCGCCGCGCTGGTGCCGAAATAGGCCTTGCCCTCGATGTTCATGGCGTAGGGCTGGAGCGAGCCGCGCTTGCCGCTCTCGGTGAGACCGACCGCGTAGAGCATGCCGAGCGGCACCCCGTGCCGGGCCGCGGCCCGCGCCATCTGCTGCTCGCACACGTTGGCCGCCGCCGGGCCGGCGGCGCTAGAGATACAGGCTGCCGCGAACGCGGCGGCGAGTCTCCGTCTCATGGTCCTGCTCCTCGGTCGGCATGGCCGCTTCCTCCCGCTGCGGGGCAGGGCGTCGGCCCGAATGGTCGGGCGTCGGCGCGCCCGGCTGTTGTCGCTCGTGCTGTCCGCCCTGCGACCCGGCGAAGGACGCGAGGCCCTGGGCCCGCGGCGAGGCCTCTCCCCGAGTCTCGCCCCCGCCCGCCTGGATGGTGAGGACGTCGGGTTCGTAGCCGGCCTCGCGCAGCAGGCCGGAGAGCAGGTCGCCCTCGTTGCGCAGGCGCTCGGCGGTCTCCTCGCGGCTGGTGCGCAGGCTCATCTCCAGGCGCCCGTCCTGAAGGCGCATCCGCACCAGCACCGAGCCGAGGTCGGCGGGGTGGAGCTGAAGCGTGAGAATCTTCAGCGGACCGGCCTCGGCGGGCATCGCCGCCGGGCGGCCCTGAGCCGCGGACGCGGCGGCGGGCGGTTGCGCGGCGAGCGCATCGACGATCTGGCGCTGGGGCGAGGCCGGAACCGCGACCGGGGCCGCGTCCACCCCGGCCGCATGGGGCGCCGCGACGATCGTGTCCGGCCCTTGCGGCCGGCCCGCGGTCGGCTCGCTCCGGCCCTCCGTCGTATCGCGCGTCATCGCCTGCGCGGCGCGATCCGTCGTCGGGCGGACGATCTCGGCCGCGGGCTCCGTCCGCGGCTCGGGCGAGCGCCGTGCCCGGTCCGGGGTGACGGACGGCGCCGTCGCGGCGGGTGCGGAATCGGGTCGGTCCGAACCGGCCGGCTCTTCGGACGGCGGCTGACCCGGCCCCGTCGCGGCGGTGCGCGCGACGGCAGGGCCGGCGACCGGCATCGATGCGGGGGCCTTGTGCGGGCTCGGCGTCGATGCAGCCGCAGCGGTCGCCGCCTCGACGGAGGGATGATGCGCGCCGTCCGGGAAGGCCGGGCGTGCAGGGGCCGCGCCGGCCCGCGCCGCGGGGGCGTCGGACGAGGGGAGGGGAAGCGCGTCCGCGGGCGGCGGACCGCCGCTCGAGACCGGGACGGACGGGTCGGATCCGTTTCCGGAAGCGCCGATCGCCGCGGGGGCGGCGTCGGGGGGCTGCCGTGACGGTGGCGGCCTTTCGGCGTCCGGACGCGCGAGGACGGCTCTCGCGGCGGTCGGAGACGGCGTCGCCGCCACCGCATCGCCGAGCCGTGCCGGAGGCGGTGGGACGGCGTGCGGTTCCGCCGCGCCTTCTCGGTCGGCCGGTCCGTCACCGATGCCGCCGGCCGCCGGGACGGCCGGGGAAGCGAGCGTCGGGTCGGCGGTTTGCCGGCCATCCTCCGGGCCGCCGGCCGCGAGCCCGCCGGGCCGGACCGGCGCGAAATGCGTTTCCAGGCCGAGGACGGAGACCTGCGGGGCCGCCCCCTCTCCCCCGGACAGGGCCGTTGCGCCGCTCCGCGCCGCGGCGCGCTGTACCATGGCGGCGAGTCCGGCCTCCGGCGTGGGCGCCGCCGCCGGAACGCCGCCGCCGGCGAGCGTCATCAGCGCCTGCAGGACCGAGCCGGACGCGTCGACGCCGGCGGCCTGAGGCGTCTGCGCGGCGGCCGGTTCCTCCTTCGAGGCGGCGGTCTCGGACTCGTCGGCCGAGGCCGGGCCGTCCTTGAGCGAACCGAGCAGGGCCTTGAAGCCGGGTGCGGCCCGCGCGCCCGCCTCCTCGCCCGCGGACGGCCTGCCGGCCTCCGGTTTCGGCCGCGGTGGGGACAGGGTGTCGAGGGACCGCATCACGGGTGGGTCGTCCGATGGTTCGGGAGCGGGGTCGGGGTCACGGCGCGCTCGCCGCCATGGCGCGTTCGGCCCGGGCCAGGGCCTCCTGCGCCCGCAGGAGCGAGCCCGATTCGGGGATCGCCCGCCCGGCTGGAGACGGCGGCGGGACGGCGGCGATGGGGGCCGGCGTGCGGATCTGCCGGGCGGTCGAGAGCGCCGCGTCGAGGAGATCCGCGTCGGCCGGCGCGAAGTCGGCCCGGTCGAGGTCGCGCAGGGTCTCGTAGCCTTCCTCGAAACCGCCCTCGGCCACGATCAGCGCCGCGCCGCGGTAGAGCCGCGCCTGCGCCGCCGGCCGCGAATCCGGCGCGGCGAGACCGGTCGCCCGCTCGGCGGCGAACAGGGCGGTCTCGCGCCGGCCCTGCTCCAGCGCGGCCCGGGCGACGAGCAGGTAGAGGTCGCGCCGGCTCTCCGGCTCGATCTCGTCGAGCATCCGCTCCAGGCTGGCGATCCGGGTGCGGTCGCTGTCGAAGTCGAGGCGGGTCAGCGCCGCGGCGAAGCGCTGGCGGAAGTTGCCGGCGTAGACCGAGCGGCGGAACCGGCGCAGGTACTGGATCGCCAGGGCCTCGAAACGCCGGGCATCGCCGCCCTGCGCCACCACGAAGATCTGGCGGCGCAGCGCGCCTTCCTCCACCAGGGTGCCGGGGGCGAGCAGCCGTGCGAGGTCCAGCAGTTCGAGCGACCGGGCCGGTGCCTCGCGCACCGTCAGCGCCGATTGCGTCAGCGCGAGCTGGCCCGCGAGCCCGGCGGGCATCGTATGCGCATCGATGCCGGAAAGCTTGGCCCGCGCCTCCTTCTCGCGCCCCTCCAGATAGGCGAGGGCGCCGAGCGCCAGCGGCTGCTCCGCCTCCGGCATCCTGCCGGCAGCGAGAACGGCGCGCAGCACGGCCGGCCCGCCGCCGGCCAGGGCGAACGCGACGGCGGCGCGCAGGTTCTCGGGCTCGGCCCAGGTTTCGGGCGGCAGCGCGATCAGCCGCTGCTCGATATGGCCGAGGAGCTGGCGCTGGGCGAGATGGGCCTGGGTCGAGCCGCGGGCGATCCGGTCCTGCAGGAGTTGGAGCGTGCGGGTGAGTTCGACGGGCAGGCCGCGCGCGGCCACGGGCAATGGCTCGATCGGTTTCGCCGACGCGCCGTGGCCGCCGTGGTCGTCGGACGCGTGGGCGTCCGCGGGCGGCGCGTGATCGCCGTGCTCCGCCGCCATGGCCGGAAGGGCAGCGGCGGCGAGAGCGAGCGCGGCTGCCGCGAGGGCGCCAAGCCGGGATGCGGATCGGGCGGCGGATGCGGGGCGCGCCTCCGGCATCGGACGCCGCGAAGCCCCTTCCGGCGTCGCGGTGCCGGATGGCTTCGCCTGACGGCTCGCAAGGACGGCCTTGCGACGCCGGGCGATGGAGCGCCTGCGAGGACTCCGAAACATCATTCCGGCAGCCCCCGCAGCAGGATCTCGATGCGGCGGTTCTCCGCGGCCTTGGGATCGGCGGCGATGCGGGGCTGGCGGTCGGCGTAGCCCTCGATGCGCTCGATGCGTGCCTCGTCGAGGCCGCCGCGCACGAGCATGTAGGCGGCCATCTGCGCCCGCGCCGAGGACAGGCGCCAGTTGTCGTAGGTGTCCGAGCGGAACGGGCGCGCGTCGGTATGGCCGCGCACGACGATGCGGCCGGGGCGGGCGTTCAGGATCTTGGCGATGCGCTCCAGCGCCTTGACCACCTTCGGCGTCGGCTCGGCTGAGCCGATCCCGAACATGCTGAAACCGATCTCGTCGGTGATGCTGACCAGCACGCCCTCGCCGATGCGGCGCACCTCGACATGCGGCGCGGGCGCGCCGTTGGGCGGCGACGGCACGGCCCTTCCGATCTCGGACTTCAGCGCCGCGAAGGCCGCGGCCTCGGCCGCCTTCGCGGCTCGATCGGCACCGGTGACCGGCTCCCTGGCCGGCTCTTCCAGCTTGGCGACGGGCTTCGGCTCGGGCTGCGCCGGGTTGCCGTCGGGCGCGGGCATCTCCGGTGCGGCCCCGGGCGCAGGCTTGACGGAATCAACCGGCTTGATTGCCGGAACGTCGGCCACCGGCATCGGCTCGGCGGAGGCGAGCTTCACCCCGGCCTTGCGCATCGCCTCCTGCAGGCTCTGGCGGGCGATGTCCTTCGGCGATTCCTTCGCCTTGCCCGGTGGGGTCGGGGACTGGGCGCGCGCGTCGAGGCGGGCCTCGGCCGGGGCGGCCGTGACGGTGTCGAGGGCGCCGGGCGATTCCGTGCGCTGGCGCGGCAGGGCGGCGACCTGCCAGTAGAGCGGGTCGAACGGGTCGCGCCCGGTCTCGCCGCCGGCCACGCCCGGCTGGCCGGCGTCGAGGGCGCTCGCATCGGCGCTCGCGGCCTCGGGACCGGCGGTCTCGGCTTCCGCGGCGAGCTTCGCCAGCACGGCGTAAGGATCCTGGAACAGGGCGGATTCGCGGGCGCGGCTGCCCGGGGCCCCGGGCGCGTCGGCCTTGCCCGCGGCGTCGCCGGCCTCGCCCTTGCCGGTCGGGGCCGGGTCGTTGGGCGTGTCCTGCGGGTCGTTCACGCCCTTGCGGTCGTGGGTGACCTCGGCGAGCTTCACCGGGTTGAAGTACTCGGCGATGGTCTGCTTCTGCTCCTTGCTGGTGGAGTTGATCAGCCACATCACCAGGAACAGCGCCATCATCGCCGTCATGAAGTCGGCGAGCGCGATCTTCCAGGCGCCGCCGTGATGGCCGTCCTCGTGGTCGCCGTGGCGCTTGACGATGATGATCTCGCGGGCGTGCTCGGACATCTCACGCCTCCGCGATCGCCGCGGCGATCAGGCGGCTCCAGGCCGCCAGTTCGGTCTCGATCACGGTCTCGCCCGCGCTCACCGTCACATCCGGCCCCTCGTCCGCCTCGAAGGCGATCCCGGCCGAGAGGGCGCCGAGCCGTGCCGCGAGGGCGGCGATCAGGTCTTCCGGCCCGCGCACCTGCACCGCTGCCCGCTGCGGTTCGGCCAGGATTCTTTTCAGGGCCATGGCGAGCTCGTCGAGCGCCTGCCGTTGCAGGGCAAGCCCGAGAACGGGCGCGATCAGCCGCGCGATTCGGGCGGACAGATCGGCTTCGAGCGCCCGCATCGCGCCGGCGAACCCTGCGGCCAACGTCTCGCCCTGCGCCTGCGTCCACGCCCGGCGCGCTTCGGTGAGGCGTTCCTCGAAGGCGGCCCGTTCCTCGGTGCGCTCCTGGGCACGCCGTGCATCGGCTTCGGCCATCGCCTCGACCCGGCCCTCTTCGCGCCCGCGCGCCTCGGCGGCGGCGATCGGCGCCTCGCGATCCTCCGCCGGCCGTGGGGCCGCAGCGGCGGGGCGGGGCAGGAACGGTTCGATCTCGGGCTCGACCGGAGCCGGCGCGGCGGGGGCCGCAGCGCCGATGGCGGGCCGGAACCAAGTTCCCGAAAAATCCGGCTCGCCGGCGACCGCCGCGGGCGCAGGCGGGGCGGAGAAATCCGGGAGGTAGCGGGCGATCGCCGCGTCCATCAGGCCGGCTCCTCACGCATGAGCCAGCGCTTGAGCACGGCCGCGACCTGCTCCTCGTCGATGTCGATGAGCTGCTCCAGCCGCTTCTGCGGCGAGCGCGCCATCTTGTCTTCCAGTTCCTCGATGAGGCCGGCGACGCCCGGGGCGGGGAGCTTCGGCGCCTCGTTCGGGCCGGCGGCCCCGGCGATGGTGCCGCCCGGCGCGGCGAGCGCCGCCGCGTCCATCCCGAGCGCTCCGGCCGTGCCCGCCGTCAGCGCGGGCGCGCCGTCCGGGCCTGCGAGCGCGGCCTCGGTCCGAGCCGCCTCGGGCGTCGCCAGGATGGCGCGCAGGGCCGGGCGCAGGCCGAACCAGATCAGGAGGCCCGCCACGACGAGGATCGTCGCCGCGTTGATGAGCGTGCCGGACTGCTTCATCATCACGTCGGTGAGCGAGAGCGGCGGCACCGGCTCCAGCGGCTGGCCGTCGTTGACGAAGCCGACCGCCGCGACCTTGATCGTGTCGCCGCGCTCCTTGCTGAAGCCCGCGGCCGAGCCGACGAGTTCCTCGATCTCCGCGATCTGCCGGTCGATGCCGGCCTTGTCGTCGGGCCCGGCCAGCGCCGTCAGCCGCGAGCGGTTGACCAGCACCGCGACCGAGAGGCGGCGGATGGCGTAGCCGTCGCTCACCGTCTGGATCGTCTTCTGGGAGATCTCGTAGTTGGTGAGATCCTCCTTCTTCGAACTCTCGTTGCTCGACTGGTCGTTGCCGTCCGAGCGGGTGCGCTGGTCGGGCAGGTTCTCCTGGGCGCTGGTCGGGCGCTGGCTGTTGCGGTTCTGGCTGTTCTCGTTCTCGCGCACGGAGCGCACCGAGCGCTCGACCCGCTGGTCGGGGTTGTAGATCGTCTCGTTGGTCGAGGTCTTGTCGGTGTTGAGCTGCGTCGCGACGCTGACCTCGAAATTGCCGACGCCGAGATAGGGGCTGAGCGTGCGGCGGATGTTGTCCTGCATCTCGCGGCTCACCGACTTCTCCAGGCTCGCCATCTTGCCGGTCGGCGCCGTGGCCGAATCGTCGCCCGCGAGCAGCACCGTGCCCTCGGAGCCGATCACCGTGACGCGATCGGGCTTCATGCCGGGGATGGCGGAGGCGACGAGGTGGCGGATCGCCTGGGCGCCGGACACGTCGTCGGCGGGCTCCGTGCGCACCACCACGGAGGCCGAGGCCGGCTGCTGGTCGCGGCGGAACGAGCCGCGGTCGGGAAGCACCAAGTGGACGCGGGCGGCGCGCACGCCCTTCATGCCCTGGATGGTCCGGGCGATCTCGCCCTCCAGCGCCCGCACCCGGGTCACCTCCTGCATGAACGAGGTCATGCCGAGCGAGCCGAGATCGTTGAACAGCTCGTAGCCGGACTTCGAGCTCTGCGGCAGGCCCTTCTCGGCGAGCAGCATCCGCGCCTGGGCGGTGTGGCCGAAGGAGACGAGCACGGCGGTCCCGTCGGACGACACGTCGAAGGGGATGCCGTTGTCCTTCAGGACGCCGCCGATGCGCGATACGTCCTCGCGCGACAGGCCGGTATAGAGCATCTCCTGCGCCGGGCGGCTCAGGTAGTACGCGCCGACGCCGACGCCGAGGAACACCAGCAGGCCGACCAGCCCGAGGGCGATCAGCCGCCTCGCGCCGAGATCGACGATGTTGCCCCACAATCTCTCGGCTTGCTCGCGCCCGAACATCCTGCGGCCAACCCCAGCCCGGACCCGACACTGGTCCGGCGGCCATGTTGCGCCTCAGCCTTGCGCGGGGCTTTGCGCGGCGCGGGCGGCGTGATGGAACGTCGGGTCTCGCCCCAGACCCGGAGCACCCGCTGCACCGCCGGGCGCGCCCTCATCCGGGCGAGAGGCCTCGAAGGGTGTTCCGGAGATCGCGCGAGAACGGAGAGATCCTTCGAGGCCCGCTGGCGCGGGCACCTCAGGATGAGGGATCGAATCGGATGTTCGCCGTTGAACCGCGCTTCAGAAGAACGACCGCACCAAGCCGCTGACCAGCAGGTTCCAGCCGTCGATCAGGATGAAGAACAGCACCTTGAACGGCAGCGAGATCACGGTCGGCGGCAGCATCATCATGCCCATCGACATCACGATGGTGGAGACGATGATGTCGATGACGAGGAAGGGCAGCACGATCAGGAAGCCGATCTCGAAGCCCCGGCGCAGCTCCGAGATCATGAAGGCCGGGATCAGGATGCGCAGGTCGATCCTTTCCCCCTGCTCGGCCTTGGGGAAGTTGCGGCTCGCCAGGTCCGAAAAGGTCTGAAGGTCTTTCGGGCGCACGTGCTGGGTCATGAACTCCCGGAACGGATCGACGATCTTGGAAAACGCCTCCTCCTCGCCGATGCGGTTCTCCTGGAGCGGCTTCACCCCCTCGTTCCAGGCGCGGTCGAAGGTCGGGGCCATGACGTAGAAGGTCATGAACAGCGACAGCGACACGAGGAACAGGTTGGCCGGCGTGCTCTGCAGGCCCAGCCCCGAGCGCAGGAAGGAGAAGGCGACGGCAAACCGCGTGAAGCTCGTCACCATCACGAGCAGGCCCGGCGCCAGCGACAGAACGGTGAGCAGCGCGACGAGCTGGATGATGCGCCCGGACGCCGCCCCGTTGCCGGGCGGCAGCAGGGCGTCGAGGCCGGGCACGCCGGTGACGCCGCCGGGGGAGGGCGTGCCCTGCGCCAGGGCGGCGGTGGCGGTGAGGCCGAGCACCAGGGCGAGGCCCGCGGCGCGCAGGAGCGTGCGGGGCGGCATCACTGAACCACCAGCGATTCGACGATGAGTTCGCGCACCGCGCCCTTGGTGCGGATCGCGACGCGCTCGTTGAGATCCTCGCGCAGGTGCTGGAGGCCGCTCGCGCCCTCGATCTGCGCCATCGAGAGGGTGCGCAGGTAGGCGAGCGCGTCGGCGCGAATCTCGGCCAGCGTCACGTCGGGGTTGGGCAAGGCCCCGGTCCTGAAGACCACGGACGCCTCGATGCGCACCCAGGCATCGGTCGGCTCGGCGAGGTTCGCCACCACCGAGCCGACGCTGCGCAGGCTCAGGTCGCCGGTGTAGTTGAGCACCTTGACCGCCTTGTCGGCCTCCTCGCGCTTCTTCAGGTCGACCGATTTCTCGACGTTCCCGAGCAGGTAGACACCGAGCCCGCCGCCGGTGCCGACGGCGACGAGCGTCGCCAGGGCGAGCGCCCCGATCCAGCCCTTGCCGCCTTTCCTGGAGTCCTTGGCGTCGGCCATGCTCGTCCCCTCAGAACGGCGCCACGGTCTCGAAGACCCGCTGGCCCAGGGTCGGCCCCTGCACGTCGGTGAGGCGCCCGCGCCCGCCGTAGGAGATGCGGGCCTCGGCGATCTTGTCGTAGTCGATGGTGTTCTTGCGCGAGATGTCGCGCGGGCGGACGATGCCGGCGACTTCGAGCACGCGCACCTCGTTGTTGACCCGCACCTCCTGCGAGCCCGAGATCACCACGTTGCCGTTGGGCAGAACCTCGGTGACCACCGCCGCGACCGAGAGGCTGAGCGATTCCTTGCGGTCGATCGAGCCCTGGCCCTTGGTCTCGGTGCCGGAGCGGATGCCGGTATCGGCGGTGGCCGTGTCCTTCAAGGCGGAGATGCCGTAGCCGAAATCGAAGCCGAGGGTGGTCTTCTGGCTGCGCGAGCGGTCGCTGGCGTTGTCGAACTGCGCCTTGTCGTTGATGGCGATGCTGACCGTGATCACGTCGCCGACGTCGCGGGCGCGCGGATCCTGATAGAGC
This sequence comes from Methylorubrum populi, assembly GCA_036946625.1. Lineage (NCBI taxonomy): Bacteria > Pseudomonadati > Pseudomonadota > Alphaproteobacteria > Hyphomicrobiales > Methylobacteriaceae > Methylorubrum > Methylorubrum populi. Next base: position 1,325,532 of record JAQIIU010000002.1, on the reverse strand, counting down.
GCGGCGCTCCCCGGGGTCCAGGTCGAGTGGTAGCTGTGGCGCGGACCCAGGGCGCCGAAGCTGGTCGGCAGCGGCTCGCGGGGCGCGTTGAGCCCGGCGCCGATCGGCGTCAGCAGGGGCGGGCGGCCGATGCGGTCGAGGTCGCTCTGGCAGGCGCCGAGCGAGAGGGCGAGCAGGGCCGCCGCGGCGGAAGCGAAGGAGCGCATCACGACCTCTGGTTCTTCTTCGGCGCCGGCGCGGTCGCGTCCTTGCGGCCGGATTCCGACATCGCCCGGGCGAGACCGGCGGCGCGGGCCGCCTCCATCTCGGAGAGGATGGCGCTCGCCGTGCGGGCGTTGAGCTTGGTCAGCAGGGCGGCGGCGGCCTCGTCGGGCATGTTGGCGAGCTGGAGCGCCGCCGCGTCGGGACGCATCTTGGCGTAGACCGCCACCACGCTCTCGTCGGCCTTGGCCAGGAACTCGTTGCGGCGCTTGAGCCACGCCTCGTACTCGGCCCGCTTCTCTTCCAGCAGGCGGATGCGCTCCTCGACCTGCCGCTCCATCGCCGCGAGCTGCTCCTTCTGCCACGCGAAGCGGGCATCCGCCGCGGCATCGGCGATGTTGGCGCAATAGCCGGTCCTGGCCGGCTCCTTCGCCACGAAGTCCTGGGCGGAGACATCCTTCGGCGCGTCGCGGGCGGCGAGCGCCCGCATCGCCGCTTCCTTGGCCGGGTCGGCCGGCTCGCCGCCGGCGGCGAAGGCGGTCCCGGACAGCGCGAGACAGCACAGGGCAAGGCGCAGCGTCGATTTCATCACTGCACCACAAGCTCCGCCTGGAGGGCGCCGGCGGTCTTCACCGCCTGCAGGATCGCGATGATGTCGGTGGGCTTCAGCCCGACCTGATTGAGGCCGCGCACCAGCGTCTGCAGGTCGGAGCCGGCGAGGATGGCGAGCTTGCCGCGCTCTTCCTGCGCCGCGATCTCGGTGCGGGGCACCACCGTGGTCTGGCCGTTGGAGAAGGGCGCGGGCTGGGACACCTCCGGCGCCTCGGTGACGCGCACCGTGAGGTTGCCGTGGGTCACCGCGACCGTGGAGATCGTCACGTTGCGCCCGATCACCACCGTGCCGGTCCGCTGGTCGACGACGACGCGGGCCGGCGTGTCGGGCTGGATCGTCAGGTCGCCGATCTGCGCCACCAGCCGGGTCTGCGCCATCTGGCGCCCGCGCATCACCACCACGGAGCGCTGGTCGCGGGCGCTGGCGATGCGCCGGCCGAAGGCGCCGAGCGACCATGCGTTGATCGCGTCCGAGATCTGGGTCGCGGTCTTGAAGTCGGGGTTCTTCAGCTCGAACACGAGTTCGGGCAGGTCGCGGAAGGTGCCGGGCACCTCGCGCTCGATCAGCGCGCCGTTGGGGATGCGGCCCGCCGTCGGCACCCCCTGCGTCAACTGCTCGGCCTGTCCCTGCACCGCGAAGCCGGAGACGGCCAGCGGCCCCTGCGCGGCCGCGTAGACGAGGCCGTCGCCGCCGGTGAGCGGCGTCATCAGCAGCGTGCCGCCGCGCAACGACGTCGCGTCGCCCATCGAGGTCACGGTGACGTCGATGCGCGAGCCGGTGCCGGTATAGGGCGGCAGGTCGGCGGTCACCATCACGGCGGCGATGTTGCGGGTGCGCAGGCGCGCGTCGCGCACGTTGATGCCGAGCCGGTCGAGCAGGGATTGCAGCGACTGCTCGGTGAACTGCGCGTTGCGCAAGGTATCGCCGGTGCCCTGGAGGCCGGTGACGAGGCCGTAGCCGAAGAGCTGGTTGTCGCGCACGCCCTTGAGCGTGGCGATGTCCTTGATCCGGGTGCCGGCCGCGAAGGCCGGGCCGGCCATCACGGCGAAGCCGAGGCCGGTGAGCAGGCCGAGCAGGACGGCGAGCAACAGGCGGCGATGCACCGACGGCATCGTCGTCCGCTCCCGCGACCGCGGGGCGGCGATCGATGCAAACCGGGCAGGGCGGCGTCGGGTCATTGCGCGCCGATCCGGATGCGGCCGTCGGCCATGACCGTGCCGAGCACGATGCGGTTGGTGTCGGTGTTGCGCACGCGGATCGTCTCGCCGAGGCCCCCGTTCTGGAGCGGCGACCCGACCGCGGTGATGACGAGGCCGTTCTCCTCGAAGATCATCTGCGTCGGCGCACCCCGGCTGACGAGGCGGGGATCGTCCACGGCGTTGACCGGCACCGGCTCGCCCGGCAGCAGCATCCGCCGCGCGGTGCGGCCGGCGATCGCGGCCGAGGCGTCGATGACGGCCGTGCGCGCCCGGTAGGTCGCGGGATAGGCCTGCATCCGCAGCATCGAGTCCTTGATCGTGTCGCCGGGATAGATCGTGACGGTCGGCACCGGCAGCATGAGCTCGGCGTTCGCCATGCCTTCGATTTGGCCTGGCGCGGTTTGGCCCGGCGCGGCTTGTGCCGGGCCGGCAGCGAGGGCGGCGAGCACGAGGCCGCGGACGAAGGTCTTGCGGGGCATGGGACATCGCGAAGGAGGGGAGGAGGACGCGGCGGCGTCCAAGATTCTGTTTCGCATCATCTTTTTCCGGAAGCCGCCTTTCGGGATGATGCTTTAGCGGATGCCCTTCGAGATCGTCCCGGCCATCTCGTCGGCGGCCTGGATCACCTTCGAATTCATCTCGAAGGCGCGCTGCGCCGTGATCAGGCTGGTGATCTCCTTGACCGGATCGACGTTCGAGCCTTCGAGGTAACCCTGCTGCAGCTTGCCGTAGCTGACGTCGCCGGGATTGCCGATCACGGGCGCGCCGGAGGCCGGGGTCTCGCGGTAGAGGCCGTTGCCGAGGGGCTCCAGGCCGGATTCGTTGGCGAAGTTGGCGAGCGTCAACTGACCGATGTTCTGCAGCGCCACCTGCCCGTCGATCTTGGCGAAGACCTGCCCCGATTCGTTGATCGTCACCTGGGTCGTGTTCGCCGGGATCAGGATCGCCGGATCGACGGCGTAGCCTTCCATGGTCACGAGCTGGCCGGCGTTGTTCTTGTTGAACGAGCCGGCGCGGGTGTAGTTGACCTCGCCGGCCGGGCTGGTGATCTGGAAGTAGCCGCGCCCGTTCACCGCCAGATCGAGCTGGTTGCCGGTATTGGCGAGCGACCCCTGCCGGTGCAGGTTGCGGATCGCCGCGGCGCGCACGCCGAGGCCCAGCATCGCGCCCTCCGGCACCGCCTCCTGGCCCGCTTGGTTCGGCGCGCCCTGCTGCCGCTCGGCCTGGTAGAGCAGGTCGGTGAACTCGGCCCGCGCGCCCTTGAACCCGGTGGTGTTCAGGTTGGCGATGTTGTTGGCGATGACTTCGAGGTTGAGCTGCTGGGCGGACATGCCCGTGGCGGCGATGGCGAGCGCGCGCATGACGAGGGTTCCTTCGAGCTGACCGATCAGATCGGCATGCGGCTGAGTTCGAGATAGGCGGCGACCACCTTGTCGCGGATCGCCACCACGGTCTGGAGGCTCTGCTCGGCGGACATCACCGCCTCGACCACCTGCTGGGCGGTCGCCTTGCCCCGGATGCCGGCGATGGCCGTGGCCTCGCCGCCGCGCAGGGCATCGCGGGCGCTGGCCGCGACCTGGGCCATCACGTCGCCGAAATCCGTGGGTGCCGCCGGAGCGGTGCCGGCCAGCCCCGACACGGCGGCGGGGGAGAAGGCGGCCTTCCGGACCGGCGCGGCCTCGGCGAACGAGGTTCCGGCGATCTTGTCGAAGGCGGCGAGCGAGGAGAGGGCTTCGATCATCGCGGGCGGCCTCTTACGACTTCAGGAGATCGATGACGCCGGCGACCATGGCCCGGGCCTGCTTGATGACCTGGAGGTTCGCCTCGTAGGAGCGGTTGGCCTCGCGCATGTCGGCCATCTCGACGAGCATGTTCACGTTGGGCAGCTTGACGTTGCCGTTCGCGTCCGCCGCCGGGTTGGCCGGGTCGTGCTCGGTGCGGAACGGGGCGTCGTCGGTGCCGATCTCGCGCAGGCGCACCGAGGCCAAGCCCGCCGCCCGGTCGAGTTCGGCCCGGAACGTCACCGTCTTGCGGGCGTAGGGGTCGGCGCCGGGGGTCGCGCCGGTCGATTGCGCGTTGGCGAGGTTTTCCGAGACGACCCGCATGCGCAGCGACTGCGCTTCGAGGCCGGCGCTGGCGAGCCGCGAGGCGGAGAGCAGGGGATCGATCATGCGCCGCCCTTCACCGCGGCCATCAGCATGCGGTGGAACGACTTCACCACCGCCGTGTCGAGGCTGTGCTGGCGCGAGACGTCGCCGGCCTTGAGCATCTCCTGCTCCAGGCTCACCGCGCTCGACGATCGCAGCACTTCCCAGGTCTCGCCGGCGGCGACCTCGCGCACCGGAATGCGGTTGCCCTGGGCCTCCAGGTGGGTGTTGGCCGTCGAGGCCATGTCGAGCCCGGTCTTCGCCAGCATCTGGGCGAAGGGCACCACGTCCCGCGCCTTGTAGGCGGGCGTGTTCGCGTTGGCGACGTTGCCGGCGATGGTGGCCTGCCGCGTCGCGAGGTAGCGCGCGTGCTGCGAGGCGAGATCGAACAGGTAGACGCCCGTCGTCATGGCAACGCCCCCATCCCAAGGGCCTCGGACAAATCGCTGACGCGGGACGCGCTCGGACGGCGAGCCCCACGTCGGAGGGGAGCTTTAGGCAGGCAATCTTGCACGAGGCTGGCACCTGCCTTGACAGGGCCGACGCCCACGGTAGCGCCTGCGGGTGATGGACGAGATCGATCAGCGGACCGGCGCGGCGGCGTTCGGCGAGGGCGACGCGGGCCCTTTGCGGCCGGCACCCGCCCGCTATGCCGGGGGTGCGGGGCCCGGCGGCGGCGACGGGCTGCACCGCATCACGGCCAACAACCGCTTCTCGCGGGTGACCCTGGGGTTTTCCGGCCTGCGCCCCGGTGCCTGGGCCTGCCTGACGTTCGGTCTCGCCTTCGACGCCGGCGAGGCGGCGGCGCTCGCGGTCGATTGCGCGGCGGCCGGATTCGACTTCCTTGCCGCCGACGGGTCGAGCCTCGACCTCGACCACGTGCCGGGGCTCGCCCGCAGCCTGCTCGATCCGCAGGTCGCCTGGATTCCCGGGCCGGCGCTCCTCGGCGTGGAGGGCGCGGCGGCCTTCCGCATCGCCTTCCGCGTGCCGGAACAGGCGGCCGGCCTCGTCGTCACCCTGCGCTCGTGGCGCAACAGCGGCGACGTCACCCTGGCCGACCCCGTCCTCGGCTTCGGTGAAGCCGATGGCGGGCCGGGGCCGCGGCGGCGCTCCCTCATGGGGGCGGGCGTGAGGCTGCGTTACGCGCTCGCCGAGGACATGGCCCTCGTTTTGCGCGGCCAGATCCACGCCGCGCGGGCCGAAGAGCACGCGGCGCGGGTGCGGCTGAGCTATCGCGATGCGGCGGGGACGGAGATCGCTCCGCCCTACGCCAACGCCGTCTCCGTGCCGGGGCTCGGCGCGGTCATCAACCTCTCGGCTCGGCCGCAGGCCCGCCGCTTCACCCTGACGCTGCGTCCGCCGCCCGGCGCGGCTTCGGTCGAACTCGCGTTCGGCCCGTGGGAGGATGTCGAGACGCCGCCGGAGGCGGAGCTGATGGGCGCCACGGAACTCGCCTTCGAGGACGCGTTCCGCTTGGAGAGCCTGTGCGACGAGGATCTCCTCGACGCTCGCGCCTTTCTCGCCCGCGTCGCCGGGCGGCTCGGCCTGCCCGAGGACGCGTCCGCCGCGTGGCTGATGCGAGCCGGAGCGAGCGTCGCGCCGATCCTCGCCAAGGCCCGCGCCTTGCGGATGGGGCCGGATCGCAGCGCGCGCCTCGACGGCGGGAGCGTCGTCCTGAGCCTGGCCGGCCTGCCCGACTGGACGCTGCCCGCGGCACCGGATTGGCGCGAGGACCCGTTCCGCTCGGTGGCGTGGCGGCTCGCCTACCAGTCGCTGTCCTGGCTGCTGCCGCTCGCGGCGCTGCCGGAGGGATCGGCCCGCGCGGGCACCCTCGCCGCGGCGTGGTCGCGGGCCAATCCGTGGGGGCAGCCGGCGGACGGCTTGAGCCTGCATCCGGCGGCACTGGCGCCCCGCAGCGAGGTGCTGGCGCATCTCGTGACCGGGGCGGATGCGGCGTCCGGCACCGAGATCGCCGCGGAGGCGGCGCGACACGGCTTCGCCGTGGCCGAGATCGTCGGGCAGAACACCCTCGCCCGCGCCCTGCCCGGCCTCCAGGCCGCGGCCGCCCTCCTCGCCGTCGCGCGGGCGCTCCCGAGCCTTCCCTTCGCCGCGCACTGGGATTCGCTCGCCCGCGACAGCCTCGCCCAGGGCTTCGACGCGCTGCTGCCGGAGGACGGCGCCTTCGCCGAAGCCGCGCCGGTGCGGCGCCTCGATCTCCTGAGCCACGGGCAGGTGCTGGCGGCCGCGCTGGGAGAGACGGAGCCAGGCCCGACCCTCCGCCGCCGGGTCGAAGCGGCGCTTCCGGGGCTCGCCGGTCTGCTCGATCCCGGCGGCCGGCTGCCGCCTTTCGGCGACGCGCCCGCCGGCTTCGACCATGCCGCCTGGATCGCCCGGCTCGCCTCATCCCAAGGGGGCGGCACAGGGCGCGAACTCACGGCCGAGCGCGAGACCGTTCCCGCCTCCGATGGGCGGACCGCCGACATGCTCGCCCTGCGCTACGACGGGCCGGAGCGGGGCTGGGGGCATTTCGCCCTCACCCACGCCGCGCAATCGCCGCACGGGCATCGCGACTGCACCTCCTTCACCTTCGCCACCGGCGCGCGACGCTGGATCGTGGAGGGCGGCGGCGCGGACGGCGCCGAGGTCGGCCCGGCGCGCCACTATCTGCTCTCGCCCCGCGCCCACAACGTCGCGATTCCCGATCGCCGCGAGCCGGTGGCCGGAACGGGCCGCCTCACGGCGCGCCTCGCCCTCGACGGTGCGCAGGCCTTCGTCCTCTCCACCACGATCCACGGGCCGGACTACGCCCATGCTCGCCTGTTCCTCGCGCTCGACGACCTGAGCGGGCTGGCCGTGATCGACCGCTTCTCCCGGCCGGGACGGTCCGTATCCTTCGAAGGGCTGCTGCACCTGTCGCCCGAAGCCCTCGTCGCGCTGACGGCTCCGTGCCGGGCCCTCGCCCAGCAGGACGGACGGCGTCTTGCGTTCCTGGCGGTGGCGCTGAAGGGGCAGCCGGCGGGGATGGAGGTCGCCATCGGCCGCAACGACCGGGCGCAGGCGATGCAGGGTTTCATGGCGACGGGATCGGGCGGGCTGAAGCCGGCGCCGGTGCTGGCTTACGCCTTCTCCGGCCGCGACGTCGTCTGCGGCGGTGCCGTCGCCGCCGCGGATGCCGAGGCCGAGCGGCGTCTCGTGCGAATGCTCGCCGATGGGGCGGTCAGGCGCTTGGTGGAGGGATAGCTGCGGCTTCGACACCGCGGCCTGGATGCGGCATCGCTGCCACGATACCTGACGATCGTCATCCCGGGTTCCGCTCCGCGGCCCCGGAATGACGACGGCGATACCGGAGAGGGCTCGTCAAGGCGTGAACCCGAGTTCGGAACCCTGGAGAACCCCCGGGCAGGTCGCCCCCGACCGGAGCCGGGCGACACCCTGCGCAGCGTCCCGGTGGGAAACTTCGTGCTGTTCCATGTCCCGCAGCAGGGCGGGATCGAATCGGTGCGCGTCCTCGGTGGCACCGCGACATCGGACGCGGCGATCTCGAAGTCTGAGCGCTGTTCTCAGAACCCGGCGCTGATGACGGCCACCGCCCGGTCGATCGACAGGTAGAACACGCCGAAGGCGACCATCGCCGCGGCGGCGAATTCCAGGGTCTGGTTCGGCAGGGTCTGGAAGCGGCGCATGGTCTCGCGGCCGAAATAGGCCGACGCCCAGGCGAAGGTCAGCACCGCCGGCATCACGAACAGGTAGGAGAGGGTGCTCTCGATCCGCACCGGGCCGGTCGGATCGATCAGCGCGCGGATGTTGCGCACCCACGGCGCCGAGGCCGCCGCGTAGAGCGTGGTCAGCCAAGCGAGGCCGACCGCCACACCGAGGTGGAAGGTGAACAGGCGATGCAGGCGCGTGAAGTCGTCGCGCGCGTCGTCGAGCGTCATCCGGCAAGCCCCCAACTGTCCCGGCCGCTGATTCTTGTCCGATCCGGCCATGGATCGGGAAATGCCGGGCAAGGTGGGGTTTTTTGTGACGCCGGGACGGCGGCGCTCGGGCCGCCGTCTCCGCGCGTTATACCAAGCTGCAGGGAAGCCGACCGATGGTCGGCTTCCCTGCGTCCGGCGGACGCCCGCCGCCGCGCCTTCGCGCGGGCAACCGGCGAGGAGCCGGGATCATCGCCGGTTGGTATTACGCGACCGTTTCGGGCCGGTTCTCGCGCATCAGCTTCACGAAGCGCTCGAACAGGTAATGGCTGTCGCGCGGACCCGGAGACGCCTCCGGGTGGTGCTGCACCGAGAAGGCCGGACGGTCGGTGAGCGAGAGGCCGCAATTCGAGCCGTCGAACAGCGAGACGTGGGTCTCGACCGCCGTGTCCGGCAGGCTCGCCGGATCGACCGCGAAGCCATGGTTCATCGAGACGATCTCGACCTTGCCGGTGGTGTGGTCCTTCACCGGATGGTTCGCGCCGTGATGGCCCTGGCCCATCTTCACCGTGCGCCCGCCGAGCGCGAGGCCCATGAGCTGGTGGCCGAGGCAGATGCCGAAGGTCGGCACCCGCTCGTCCAGGAGCTTGCGGATCACCGGCACGGCGTATTCGCCGGTCGCGGCCGGGTCGCCGGGGCCGTTGGAGAGGAACACGCCGTCCGGCTTCAGCGCCAGGATGTCCTCGGCCCCCGTGGTGGCGGGCACCACGGTGACGTCGCAGCCGGCTTCCGCCAGCAGCCGCAGGATGTTGCGCTTCACGCCGTAATCGATCGCCACGACCTTGAGGCCCTGGCCCGGCGCGCGCGCGCCGTAGCCGCCCTTCACCGCCCAGACGGTCTCGGTCCATGCGGTGGCCTCGCGGGAGGTCACCGGCGGCACGAGGTCGAGGCCCTCCATCGGCGCGAGCGCGGCGGCACGGCGTTTGAGCGCCTCGCGGTCGAACCTGCCCTCCGGATCGTTGGCGATGACGGCGTTGGGCATGCCGCGGTCGCGGATCAGCGCGGTCAGCGCCCGCGTGTCGATCCCGGTGATGCCGACGATGCCGCGGGCCTTCAGCCAGCCGTCGAGATGCGAGGAGGAGCGCCAGTTCGAGGGCTTGGTGACGGCCGAGGCGATCACCGCGCCGCGCACGCCCGACGCCGGCGCCGCCTCCAGGCTCTCCAGATCCTCGTCGTTGGTGCCGACATTGCCGATATGCGGGAAGGTGAAGGTGACGATCTGCCCGGCATAGGACGGATCGGTCAGGATCTCCTGATAGCCCGTCATCGCCGTGTTGAAGCAGACCTCGCCGTCGGCCACACCCGTCCGGCCGATGCCGAAGCCTTCGAGCACGGTGCCGTCGGCGAGGACGAGCAGCGCCGTCACCAGCGGCTCGCTCCAGGGCTCGGGGAACTTGGGTTCCGGGTTCGAGCGCGCGGGATCGGCGCGCAGGGTCGCGGGTTCGTCTTGCAGCATGGGTCCGATCCGGCTTATGTCCGCCGCCTCGCGCGGCCGCTCGTTCGGGCCGCGGGGCAAGGCGATCTCTCGCGGGGCTCATAGCGAGCCGGCCGCGCCCGGGTCAATCCGGGCGCGGAAACGGCCCTGCGCAAGGCCCGGGATCGGGGCCGCCGCGCCGAACCATTCGATGGGAGTCATGTCATCATGCTGCGCGAGCGCATCACCGCCGAGATGAAGGAAGCCATGAAGGCCGGCGAGAAGCAGAAGCTCTCGACCGTGCGCATGATCCAGGCGGCGCTCAAGGACCGCGACATCGCGGCCCGCGGCGAGGGCAAGGGGCAGACGAGCGAGGAGGAGATCCTCGCGCTTCTCCAGAAGATGATCAAGCAGCGCCAGGAGGCCGCGGGCGTCTACGAGCAAGGGGGACGACCCGAACTCGCCGAGAGCGAGCGCGCCGAGGCCGAGATCATCCAGGCCTTCCTGCCGCAGCAGATGGACGAGGGCGAGATGCGCACCGCCATCGCCGACGCCATCGCCGAGACCGGCGCAGCCGGCCCGAAGGACATGGGCAAGGTGATCGGCGCACTGAAGGGCAAGTACACCGGCCGGATGGATTTCGGCCGCGCGAGTGCGCTGGTGAAGGACGCGCTCGCCGGGAAGTAGGGGATCGCTATCGCTCCGTCATCGCGATGACGCAGAGGCCAAGGATCGAGCGGCCCCAATCTCACGCCGGCCCCGCATCGATCTTCATCCGAAAGACCGCGGAGGCCGGCGGTTGGCCCGGGTGGACGAGAGGGAGGGCCGGCCGGCCCTCGCGCGTGATCCGGCAACGCGTCCGGCCGGAGCGGCGATGCGGGCTCGCGTCGTGAAGGCTCCGGCGGAACGCCCTCAAGACTCCGGCAGGCGCCTCGCGCTAGACTGCGCGGCCGAGGCCGGTCCTCGTCGTCCCGCGATCCGCTTCGAGCAGAGCCCCCGTGCGCTACCCGCCCCACATTCTCGAAGAGATCCGCGCCCGGGTGCCCGCCTCCGAGGTGGTCGGCCGGCGCGTGCGGTTGAAGAAGGCCGGCCGCGAGTGGCGCGGCCTGTCGCCGTTCAACGCGGAGAAGACGCCTTCGTTCTACGTGAACGACCAGAAGCAGTTCTACCACTGCTTCTCCTCGGGCAAGCACGGCGATATCTTCAAATTCCTGATGGACACGGAAGGGCTCAGCTTTCCCGAGGCCGTGGAGCGGCTGGCGAGCGAGGCGGGCGTGACGCTGCCCAGGGTCACGGTCGAGAGCGAGCAGGCCGAGGAGCGGCGCAAGGGGGCCCTCGAAGTGATGGAGATGGCTGCCGTCTACTTCGAGGAGCAGTTGCGGGGGCAGGCGGGCGGCGAGGCCCGGGCCTATCTCGACCGGCGGGCGCTCGGCGAAGCCACGCGCAAGAAGTTCCGGCTCGGCTATTCGCCGTCCGGGCGCTACGCCCTGCGCGACTTCCTCGCGGGCAAGGGCGTCGACCGCGACCTGATGCTGGAACTCGGGCTGCTCGCCACCGCCGAGGGCGTCAGCGTCCCCTACGACAAGTTCCGCGACCGGATCATGTTTCCGATCCTCGACATCCGCGGCCGGGTCGTCGCCTTCGGCGGCCGGGCGATGCAGGCCGAGGCCAAGGCGAAGTACATGAACTCGCCGGAGACGCCGCTCTTCCACAAGGGGCGGATGCTCTACAACCTCCACGCTGCCCGCAAAGCCGCCCACGACCGGAGCCGCATCGTCGCGGTGGAGGGTTATGTCGACGTCATCGCCATGACGCTGGCCGGCTACCCCGAGACCGTCGCGCCGCTCGGCACGGCCCTCACCGAAGAGCAGCTCGCCCTGCTCTGGCGCCACGCCGACGAGCCGATCCTGTGCTTCGACGGCGACGGGGCGGGCCGGCGCGCCGCCTTCCGGGCGCTCGACGTCGCGCTGCCGATGCTGGAGCCCGGCAAATCCCTGCGCATCGCGATGCTGCCGCAGGGCCAGGATCCGGACGACCTGATGCGTGCCGGCGGCCCGTCGGCGATCGAAGCGGTGCTCTCGGGCGCGCGGCCGCTCGTCGAGATGCTATGGGCGCGTGAGTCCGAAGCGGCCACCCTCGACACGCCGGAGCGCCGGGCGGGGCTCGCCCGTACCCTGCGGGAGGCGGTGGCCGGCATCCGCGACGAGACCGTGCGCCGGTTCTATCGCGACGATATCGAGGAACGGCTGCGCGGTCTCTCCGGCGGCTTTGCCGGCGGGCGCTCGGAGCGCGCGGCGGGAGGGCGCGCCTCGGCTCCGCGCGGCGCGCCGTTCCAGCGCCGGCCCCGCCCCGGCGATCCTCCGCCCTCGCCGCGCATCACCACCGGCTTCAACCCGCTCCTGAAGACGGCGGCGCCCGTTCCGGCGGCAGGCGGCCGGGCGGCCAAGCGCGAGGCGATGATCGTGATGAGCCTGCTCGCGCACCCGGAGCTGCTCGGGATCGAGGAGGAGGCACTCGCCGCCCTCGAACTCGTCAACCCGGACGCGCGCGCCCTGCGCGGCCTCCTGCTCGACCGGGCGGCCGAGGCCGGCACGCCGGAGCCGGAACTGCTGGAGGCGCGCCTGCGCCGGGCCGGGCTCGAAGAGGCGCATGCCCGGCTCACGGCCCTGATCATCTCCAGCGACCGCTGGATGCTCGACCCGAATGCGGACTCGCAGCGCGTCGAATCCGTTCTGCATCAGGCCGTGATCTTGCACAGGCAGACGGGAGCGCTACATAGCGAACTCCACCAAGCCGAGCGCGCCCTTGCTGAGGATGAGTCCGAGGCCAATTTCGCTTGGCTCTGCGACGTGCAGCAGCAACTGGCGGTGATCGCCGCGACCGAGGCGGAAGCGGAGGTGTCTCAGGAAGGGTGACGTCCTGGGGGCGGTTTCGAGGGAATTCGCGCCACCGTGACCGATCGGTGACGGCGGCGGAGGGTCGGCTTGGTTAACGATCGGTCAACGTACGGCAAGTTAGAACGGATGCAACGAGAATCGGCGCGAGCACTCGACAAGCGCGCCATTCCGCGACATTGCGACGGGTCTTTCGCGGGAAGCGCGCGGGCTCAGCCTGCGCCGCCGCCACGAGAACAATAGGCTGAGCATGGCAACGAAGGCAACCGAGCGGGACGATGCGGACGCCGCCCAGGATCAACCGACGGACGGCCCGCTCCTTGACCTGACGGATGCCGCGGTCAAACGGATGGTCAAGCTCGCGAAGAAGCGCGGCTACGTCACCTACGAAGAGATCAACGAGGTCCTCCCCGACGGTCAGGTCGACGGCGACCAGATCGAGGACGTGCTCGCCCAGCTCGACGACATGGGCATCCGCGTGGTCGAGGCCGAGGAATCCGAGGAGACCGCGACCGAGACCAAGGCCAACGGCGAGGCGTCCGAGGAGGAAGAGGGCGCGGAGGGCGGCGAGGTCGCCGAAACGTCCGGCTCGCGGGCCGTCGCGGTCGCGACCCCCACGACCCGCGAGCCGACCGACCGCACGGACGATCCCGTGCGCATGTACCTGCGCGAGATGGGCTCGGTGGAGCTGCTCTCGCGTGAGGGCGAGATCGCCATCGCCAAGCGCATCGAGGCCGGGCGCGAGGCGATGATCGCCGGCCTGTGCGAGAGCCCGCTGACGTTCCAGGCCATCATCATCTGGCGCGACGAACTCGTCGACGGCAAGGTGCTGCTGCGCGACATCATCGACTTGGAGGCCACCTATGCCGGCCCCGACGCCCGCGGCGCGCCGCAGGGCGGGGAAGCGGAGGAGAGCGGGGAGTCCGAGGAGGGCGAAGGCGCCGTCCCGCCGGAGGGCGGCGACGACGAGGACGACATGGAGAACAACGTGTCGCTCGCGGCCATGGAGGCCGAGATCAAGCCGCGCGTTCTCGAAACCTTCGACAACATCGCCTCGAACTACCGCAAGCTGCGCAAGCTCCAGAACGAGGAGACGGAACTGAAGGCCGGCGGCGGCACGGTCACGTCCGCCCAGACCAGGAAGCAGGCCGAGCTGAAGGACGTCGTCGTCACCGACGTGAAGTCGCTCTCGCTCAACGCCAACCGCATCGAGGCGCTGGTCGAGCAGCTCTACGACATCAACAAGCGCCTGATCTCGCACGAGGGCCGCCTGATGCGCGCCGCCGAGCATCACGGCGTCGCCCGCGACGAGTTCCTGCGCCACTACCAGGGCTACGAGCTCGATCCGAACTGGATGGAGCGCGTCGCCACCTTGGGTGGAAAGGGCTGGAAGAACTTCGTCGAGCGCGGCGGCCGTCAGGTCGCGGACCTGCGCGAGCAGATCCTGACGCTCGCCTCCGAGACCGGCCTCCAGATCGGCGAGTACCGCAAGATCGTCGCCATGGTGCAGAAGGGCGAGCGCGAGGCCCGCCAGGCGAAGAAGGAGATGATCGAGGCCAACCTGCGCCTCGTGATCTCGATCGCCAAGAAGTACACCAACCGCGGCCTGCAGTTCCTGGACCTGATCCAGGAGGGCAATATCGGCCTGATGAAGGCGGTCGACAAGTTCGAGTACCGCCGCGGCTACAAGTTCTCGACCTACGCCACGTGGTGGATCCGGCAGGCGATCACCCGTTCGATCGCCGATCAGGCGCGCACGATCCGCATCCCGGTGCACATGATCGAGACGATCAACAAGATCGTCCGGACCTCGCGCCAGATGCTGCACGAGATCGGCCGCGAGCCGACCCCGGAGGAACTGGCCGAGAAGCTGGCCATGCCGCTGGAGAAGGTCCGCAAGGTTCTGAAGATCGCCAAGGAACCGATCTCCCTCGAAACGCCGATCGGCGACGAGGAGGACAGCCATCTGGGCGACTTCATCGAGGACAAGAACGTCGTCCTGCCGATCGACGCGGCGATCCAGTCGAACCTGCGCGAGACCACGACCCGCGTGCTCGCCTCGCTGACGCCCCGCGAGGAGCGCGTGCTGCGCATGCGCTTCGGCATCGGCATGAACACCGACCACACCCTCGAAGAGGTCGGCCAGCAGTTCTCGGTCACCCGCGAGCGCATCCGCCAGATCGAGGCGAAGGCCCTGCGCAAGCTCAAGCACCCGAGCCGGTCGCGCAAGCTCCGGAGCTTCCTCGACAATTGATCCGTTTGCAGATCCGGCGACGCGAACCGGCCGCCCCTCGGGGCGGCCGTTTTCGTGTCATACGGCATCCGATCGATCCCTTCGGGATGGCGGATGTCGGCTTCGCTCAAGCGCCGCGCGGGCCTGCTGATACGGTTGCCGCTTTCATCAAGATGAGTTCGGCCTCTCCCCTGGCCTTGCGAGGCGAAGCCGTGGCAATCCAGGGCGCGACAGGTCCGGAAAGGTCGCGCCCTGGATCGCTTCGCGGCCGCTCGCGATGACGGCGTGGGGCGAAACCCGAAGCGATCGATCGGAAACGGTATCATACCAGCCGGCGATGAGGATCGCTCATCGTCGGCTGCCCCCGCGACCGCTTGGTATCAGTTGCGCGGACCCTGGCGAGTGAAGCAAGGCGATTATGCGCTCGACGCAGTGCACGCTCAGATAGTGAGTTTCTAATCAGAGTCTGTTTGACTGCGGTCATCCCATCTCGTCCCTCATCCTGAGGGACGAGATGGGAGCAGGGCTTTCCCCTCGCCGTTGCCTGACGAAGACACGTCGGCCGGTCGAACGGGCTCTCGCTCGCAGGCGTTGGAGCCGCCGTTGAGCCGTGATGTCGGCGCTCTCGCCGTCGGCGATCGAGGCCCCGTGCCCATCACGAAGCCTTGCTTTGGCGCGTTGAGAACCCACCTTCACCGCATGCCTGACGCGGACGCCCCGAAACCATTGCCGACGGCGCTCGCCGACGGGTCGGAAGCCGAGGACGTGCCGTTCGGGGCACTCCAGGCTTGCGTCGGCGTACGCGATTGGCTGCTCGGCGAGGGCGCCCGGCTGCCGAAGGCCGACGATCTTCTCGCGGGCCTGGGCGAGCGGCTCAATGCCGTCGGTGTGCCGATCGATCGCGCCTCCACCGCCATCGACACGCTGCATTCGGAGTATTCCGGCGTCGGCCGCGTCTGGACCCGCGGCGGCGGCTCGACCGTGCGTCTGTTCCCCCACGGCGAGGCCTCGGCCAAGGCCTACCGGGTGAGCCCGTTCTACGCGGTGCACGAATCCGGCGAGTGGCTCAGCCTCGACTTGTCCGAAGCCGACGATGACGCCTACGCCATCGTCCCGGAACTGAAGGCCGACGGCTATACGCACTACATCGTCGCGCCGCTGATCTTCACCAACGGCACCAAGAACGGCATCACCTTCGCCACCCGTGCCGAGGGCGGTTTCCGCGACGAGGACATCGCGATCCTGCGCTTCGTCATGCCCGCGCTCGCGGCGGTGATGGAGATGCGCCTGCTCAACAAGCAGCTCGACACGGTGCTGCGCATCTATGTCGGCGACGAGCCGCACCGGGCGATCCTGGCCGGCGATATCCGGCGCGGGCAGGTGCGCCGCATCCGCTCGGCGATCCTGTTCGCGGACATGCGCGACTACACGCGGCTCTCCGCCGACCTGACCCCGGAGGGCGCGGTCGACCTCCTGAACGCCTTCTTCGACTGCCTCGTCCCGCCGATCGAGCGGGAGGGCGGCGAGGTGCTGAAATATCTCGGCGACGGCCTGCTCGCGATCTTCCGCGAGTCGGGCGACGATCTCGGCGGTGCGGCCAAGAGTGCGCTCACGGCCGCGGAGGCGGCGCTTGCCGCATTGGCCGAGGCGAACGCGGTCGGGCGCTTCGGCGAGGGCGGCCCGGCGGTCGATGCCGGCATCGCCCTGCATCACGGCGAGGCGGCCTACGGCAATGTCGGGTCCGGCACGCGGCTCGACTTCACCGTGATCGGACGCGACGTGAATCTCGCGAGCCGGCTGGCCCGGCTCAACCGCACGCTTCAGGAGCCGCTCCTGATGTCGAAACCCTTCGTCGATTTCCTGTGGGGCGACCCCGAGCCGCTCGGCAGCCACCGCCTCGACGGCTTCGACGCGCCGATGGCGGTGTATCGCCCCGGACGCAGGCCGGCCGCGAAGGCGGCGGCCGCGGAATAGTTTCTTTCCCGAGAGGCCGCCGTTCGATCGAACGAGCCCGCCGTCCGGTGCCGTTCGTGGATCGGATTGCCCTTGGTCCCTCGGCGCGAGGGGGGGATTGACCGCGCGCCCGCATGGGCCCACATCCGACCTGTTCCAGGGAGATCCCCGGCAAGGGGCTGAGACACCGCTATCGCCGTCACCGGCAGCGCGGAAATCCTTCGAACCTGATCCGGCTCATACCGGCGTAGGGATTGGACCTGAAGGGTCGCTCTCATCGAGCGGACCCGCTTCCGACGAAGCACATGGTGCCGGTTCCTGCGGGCAGACCCGCGGAAGGCACGTTCTCGATGTCCGACCTGCTGACCTCTCCGATCGGCCGGCGACGCATGCTTGATCTGTGCCCGCCGGCCGCCGAGTTGCCGCCGCGCGCCGACGTCGCCGTGGTGGGGGCCGGGCTGATCGGCCTGTCGATCGCGTGGCGTCTGGCCCAGGCCGGGCGCTCGGTGACCGTGGTCGAGCGCGAGAGCGTCGGCAGCGGCGCGAGCCTCGCCGCCACCGGCATGCTGGCGCCGGCCGCCGAGCACGAGCCGGGCTCCGACCTGCTGCTGCCCCTCGCGCGCGAATCCCTGGCGCGCTGGCCCGCCTTCCGTGACGCGCTCCAGGCCGCCTCGGGCACCGGGATCGATTATCGCGAGGACGGCACGCTGGTGATCGCCATCGGCCGGGACGAGGTCGAGCGCCTGCGCTTCCGCCACGACCTGCAGCGGCGCTCGGGCGTCGCCGCCGAGTGGCTGTCCGGTCCGGAGGTGCGCGCCCGCGAGCCGTTGCTGCGCCCGAACGTGACCGCCGGCATCCTCTGCCCGCTCGACGCCCAGGTCGATCCGCGGCTCGTCATGGCGGCGCTGCTGCGCGCCTGCGAGGCGGCGGGCGTCACCATCGTCGAGCGCGTCGCGGTGGAAGGGCTCGAGCATCGGGCCGGTCGCGTCTGCGGCCTCCGCGCGGGCGGGGGAATCCTCGCCGCCGGCACGGTGATCCTCGCCGCCGGGGCCTGGAGCGGGGAGGCGGGGCTGCTGCCCGACGATCTCGCCCTGCCGGTCCGGCCGCTCAAGGGCCAGTCCCTGGCCCTGCGCACGACGCGGCGCACCGGCACCCTCTCGCGGATGGTCTGGAGCGAATCCGTCCACATGGCGCCCAAGGGCGACGGCCATCTCATCGTCGGCGCGACGGTGGAGGATTGCGGCTTCCGCGGCGGCGTCACCGCGGGCGGCCTGTTCGCCCTGCTGGAGGGCGCGCGCCGCGTCCTGCCGGGCATCGAGGAGATGGAGGTCGACGCGGTCTGGAGCGGCTTCCGCCCGACCTCGGACGACGATGCGCCGATCATCGAGGAGGCCGCGCCCGGCCTCGTCGTCGCCACCGGTCACCATCGCAACGGCTACCTGCTCGCCCCGGCCACCGCCGACGCAGTGGCGAGCCTGCTCGGCGAGGGGGCGCTGCCCGACTACGCCCGCGGCTTCGGCCGCGCACGCTTCCGTTCACACAACCGGGGGAGGGCCGTGGCATGAGACTGACCGTCAACGGAGCGCCCTGCGAGCACGAGGCCGACGACCTCGCCGCCCTGTTCGCCGCCGAGGCCGAGGCGCGGGGCATCGAGAGCCCCGAAGGCATCGCCATCGCCGTCAACGGACGCGTCGTGCGCCGGAGCGCTTGGCCCGAGACCGCGCTCAACGAGGGCGACCGCATCGAGATCGTCCGCGCCATGCAGGGAGGCTGACCCATGAACCATCACGACACCACCCTGGCGCCGGCGCCGGATGCCGCGCCGGCCGAGGCGGCGGACGACGCGCTGGAGATCGCCGGCGTGCGGCTCGCCTCGCGCCTGTTCATCGGCACCGCCGGCTATCCGAGCCAGGAGATCATGGCCCAGGCGGTGCGCGCCTCCGGCGCCGACGTCGTCACCGCCTCGATCCGCCGGGTCTCGCTCGGGGGCCACGGCTCGGACACCTTCCAGAAGCTGAAGGGCGCGCGCTTCCTGCCCAACACCGCCGGCTGCGAGACCGCGCGCGACGCGATCATGACCGCCGAACTCGCCCGCGAGGCGCTCGGGACCGGCTGGATCAAGGTCGAGGTGATTGGCGACCGCGAGACGCTCTACCCCGATGTCGCCGAGCTGCTCGAAGCCTGCCGCCACTTGGTGGACGACGGCTTCACCGTGCTGCCCTACTGCAACGACGATCCCGTCGTCTGCGAGCGCCTGGCCGATCTCGGCTGCGCCGCGGTGATGCCGATGGGCTCGCTGATCGGCTCCGGCATGGGCATCGCCAACCCGGCCAATCTCGAACTGATCTGCCGTCGCGCCAGGGTACCGGTGATCGTCGATGCCGGCATCGGCACCGCCTCCGATGCGGTGATCGCCATGGAGCTCGGGGCTGCCGCCTGCCTCGTCAACACCGCGGTCGCCAGGGCCGACGATCCGGTGCGGATGGGCGCCGCCATGCGCCACGCGGTCGAGGCGGGCCGCCTCGCCCATCTCGCCGGGCGCATCCCGCGCCGGGGCCGGGCCGAGCCGTCGAGCCCGCAGCTCGGCCTCGTCGGCTCTTGAGGCCGGGCGCCGCACCGCTGCCGCCCCTCCTCGTCGTCACCGACCGGCACGGCGCGGCCCGGCCGCTGGCCGAGACCGTCCGGGCGGCGGTGGCGGGCGGTGCCCGTTTCGTCTGGCTGCGCGACCGCGATCTCGACCGTGAGGCGCGGCGGGATCTCGCCCGAACGCTCGCCGATCTCCTGCGGCCCGTCGGCGGCACCCTCGTCGTCGGCGGGGCGGCGGAGCTTGCCGTCGAGGCCGGTGCGCAGGGCGTGCACCTGCCGGGGTCGGCGGGCCTCGACGGCATCCGCGCGGCGCGCAGCCGGCTCGGCGCCGGTCTGGTCGGGGTCTCGGCCCATTCCCCCGCAGAAGTCGCGGCCGCTGCCGAGGCCGGCGCCGACTACGTCACCCTGAGCCCGATCTTTCCGACCGCCAGCAAGCCCGGCTACGGGCCGGCCCTCGGCCTCGCGGCCCTGCGCACGGCCTGCGCCTCCCGCCTCCCGGTCTTCGCCCTCGGCGGGATCGACGCGGACAACGCCCGCGCCTGCCGCGAAGCGGGAGCGGCGGGTGTGGCGGTGATGGGCGGCGTGATGCGTGCCCCGGACCCGGGAGGCGAGAGCGCCCGAATTCTCGCCGCCCTGAGCGGTGCAGCCCGCGAACGCCCCGTCTTCTGACCCTCTTTCGGATATCGGCCTTGCGCGATCGCCTCTGGCGCTGCGGCGCGAGGCGTATAGAAGCGCAGGCGGATTTCTCTTCAAGCAAGGCTCCCTCGGGGGCTTCGAGCCGAACCGCATGATCAACTCCCCCCTCATGACCGTCATGGTCGACGCCGTGCGCAAGGCCGCCCGCGGCCTCAAGCGCGACTTCGGCGAGATCGAGAACCTCCAGGTCTCCCGCAAGGGGCCCGGCAACTTCGTCTCGGCCGCCGACAGGAAGGCGGAGGAAGTCCTGCGCGACGCGCTGATGAAGGCCCGGCCCGGCTACGGCCTCGTCATGGAGGAGAGCGGGAACATCGAGGGCACCGACCGGAGCCACACCTGGCACGTCGATCCCCTCGACGGCACCACCAACTTCCTGCACGGCATCCCGCATTTCGCGATCTCGGTCGGGCTGGAGCGCGACGGCCAGATCGTCGCCGGCGTGATCTACGATCCGGCCAAGGACGAGCTGTTCATCGCCGAGCGCGGCAAGGGCGCCTTCCTCAACAACCGTCGCCTGCGCGTCTCCGGACGCCAGGATTTCGCCGACGCACTGGTCGCCTACGGCACGCCCTATCTCGGCCGCGGCAGCCACGGCCGGCTGCTCAAGGAGGTCGCCGCGGTGATGGCGGTCTCCGGCGGCACCCGCCGCTTCGGTTCGGCGGCGCTCGACCTCGCCTATGTCGCCTGCGGCCGGACCGACCTGTACTGGGAACGCGACCTCCAGACCTGGGACATCGCGGCCGGCATCATCCTCGTGCGCGAGGCCGGCGGCTTCGTCACCAGCGCCGATGGCGGCGCCGAGCCGCTCGCCGCCCGCTCCATCGCCTGCGGCAACGAAGGGCTCCACCGTGAGCTGATCGGCCTGCTGCGCAAGGCCGCCGCGTAAGCGCCGGGGGGATGACCTCGTGCCCGCCCGCCTGCTGTAACCGCCGCGCATCCACAGAGAACGAGCCCGCCGCATGGAAGCCCGCCGCCACTCCGCCCTGAAGGACTCGATCCGTTCGATTCCCGACTACCCGAAGCCGGGCATCGTCTTTCGCGACATCACCACCCTGCTCAGCGACCCGCGCTCGTTCCGCCGGGCGGTCGATTCGCTGGTGCATCCCTTCGCGGGCGGGCGGATCGATCAGGTCGCGGGCATCGAGGCGCGCGGCTTCATCCTCGGCGGCGCGGTGGCGCACCAGCTCTCGTCGGGCTTCGTGCCGATCCGCAAGAAGGGCAAGCTGCCCCACAAGACCGTCTCGACGGCCTACGCCCTGGAATACGGCACCGATGAGATCGAGATCCACGTCGATGCGATCAAGCCGGGCGACCGGGTGATCCTGGTGGACGATCTGATCGCCACCGGCGGCACCGCCACGGCGGCGGTGGACCTGCTGCGCCGGCTCGGCGCCGAGGTGGTGGCCGCCTGCTTCGTCATCGACTTGCCGGAGATCGGCGGCGCCCAGCGCCTGCGCGACCTCGGCGTCACCGTGCGCACGCTGATGGAGTTCGAGGGACACTGAGACCGTTTCCGATCGATCGGAAACGGTATTAGATAAGAATTGGAAATTTTTAAGCTTGGCCATAATACATCAATATTTGCTGTTATTTAGTGATTTATCCACAGAAAAATAAATATCACAAATTAAGCAGAGTACGATGCTTTCCGTCCCAACCTGAAGTGGGAGGAAAGAAATGAGTTCCTGCACCGATTCGCGCGGTGACAAGTGGGAAATCGATGAGTCGGGCAGTCAATGGCGTTGGCGGCGCACATCTCGGAATGGTAAGATCGTCGGCGCATCCACGGAAAGCTACGTCGACAAATCCGATTGCATTGCGAATGCGCGGCGTAACGGGATGATGTGCGATCCGCGTTGAGTCGACGAAGTCGGACGTGCGGTCTTGCCGCTTGTCGATCAAGCGGCAAGACTGTCAAACAGGCCCTTGCCGTCGGTGCCGCCGGCGAGCCCGTCCACGAAGTTCTCCGGGTGCGGCATCATGCCGAGCACGTTGCGCCGCTCGGAATAGATCCCGGCGATGGAATTGAGCGAGCCGTTGCGGTTGGCGTCCTCGGTCAGGGCGCCGTCGGCATCGCAGTAGCGGAAGGCCACCCGGCCCTCAGCCTCCAGCCGGGCGACCGTGTCGGAATCGGCGAAGTAGTTGCCCTCGCCATGCGCCACGCAGACGTCGATGACCTGCCCCTCGGCGTAGGCCGAGGTGAAGCGGGTGTCGGCGCGCTCGACCCGCAGGAACTGCCGGTGGCAGATGAAGCGGCGGTTCACGTTGCGCATCAGCACGCCGGGCAGCAGGCCCGATTCGCACAGGATCTGGAAGCCGTTGCAGATGCCGAGCACGAGACCGCCCCGCGCGGCATGCGCCCGCACCGCGTCCATCGCGGCGGCACGGCCGGCAATGGCGCCGCAGCGCAGGTAATCTCCGTAGGAGAAGCCGCCCGGCACCACGGCGAGGTCGGTGCCGGCGGGCAGCTCGGTATCGGCGTGCCAGACGCTGACGACCTCCGCGCCCGAGCGGCGAAGTGCACGGGCCACGTCGCCGTCGCGATTCGAGCCTGGGAAGACGACGACGGCGGCGCGCATCAGGCGATCTCGACGGTGTAGTTCTCGACCACGATGTTCGCGAGCAGCTTCTCGCAGGCCGCCTTCAGCGTCGCCTCGGCCTGTTCGCGATCCTCGGAGGCGATCTCCAGATCGAACACCTTGCCCTGGCGCACGCCCGAAATCTCCTGGATCCCGAACGACTTCAGAGCCGCCTCGATCGCCTTCCCCTGCGGATCGAGGACGCCGGTCTTCAAGGTGACGACGATGCGGGCTTTCATGACAAGCACTCGTTCAGGAGGGCGGACGGATGCATCGACCTGGCAGCGATGCCGAAACAGAAGAGATCCGCTCTCGATTCCGTACAGGGAGCCCGGACACAGCGGTGCCGCCCGGACGTCAGCGGCATGCGACCCGCCGATGGATGACGTTTATCGCGGATTCGTGAGAACACATCATCGGATGGGACGATTTTTTACCGGTGCCGGGCCGAGCCGATCGGTTCCGCCTCGGTGGCGCGGCGCCAGAGTTGAAGCATGATCCAGGCGGCGACGAGGCTGAACAGCCCCATCAGCACATGCCCGACGCGGTCGCCGAGATCGAGCAGGCCCGCGAGGGCCCAGCCGGCGGCAATGGCCGCCGCGAACACTTCCGTGCCGACCAGCACCATCAGGCCGAGTATCGTGACGAGGTTCCGCATACGCCCAAGCCTTTTACACCCCTCGCGGCTGAACTAGCCCGAGGGTGGCGTCCCATGCAACCGCTCGAAGCACGGCAGGCCCCATCATCCGGTTCACAAGAGTGGACGATTCGGGTTGGTCTGTTCGATGAGGTTGCTTTGATCGCTGAAGTTGGATCATCTTCGGCGACATGCAGCCCATTCGGGCTTTGCATGATAAAAGGTCGGCGAAGCGGTTCGCCGACCTTGAGCCCCACGGTCCGAATCGCGCTCAGCGCGGAGCCCGCTTGGCGAGGATGCGCTGAAGCGTCCGGCGGTGCATGTTGAGGCGGCGGGCGGTCTCGGAGACGTTGCGCCCGCACAGCTCGTAGACGCGCTGGATATGCTCCCAGCGCACACGGTCGGCGGACATCGGGTTCTCGGGCGGGTCGGCCCGCTCGCCCGGTTGCGCCATCAGCGTGCCGTGGATCTCGTCGGCATCCGCCGGCTTGGCGAGGTAGTCGAAGGCGCCGAGCTTCACCGCCGTGACCGCGGTGGCGATGTTGCCGTAGCCGGTCAGGATCACGCCGCGAGCCTCGGGCCGGCGCTCCTTCAGGCGAGCGATCACGTCGAGTCCGTTGCCGTCGCCGAGCCGCATGTCGATCACGGCGAAGGCCGGCGCCTTGGCCTCCACGGCCGCGACGCCCTCGCTGACGCTCTCGGCCACGTGAACCTCGTAGCCGCGCGTCTCCATCGCCCGGGCGAGGCGGGTCGAGAACGGCTTGTCGTCGTCGACGATCAGCAGGCTGCGATCGCTGAAGGCAGCCAGGGGATCGGCATCGGAAAGAAAGGCGGTGTCCGAGCCCGGCACCGTCGTCCCACTCTGCGTCAGCATGCGGCGCTCCTCGTCGGTTCGTGTCATCCGTGTGCATTATATGGGTGCGGCATCGCGCTCCGTCAGGGGTCGCAGAGAATTGTGCGCAACGCGATGGGGCGCGATCGCCTCCCTCTCGAAAATGTGACGCGCCCAGCTCACCCGGACCAGTGCCCCGCGCTGCCCGGCCTCGGTGCTGTTCGACAGCAGGAGTTGCGCCCCGGAGCGCTCGATCAGCGTCTTGGCGATGAACAGTCCGAGCCCGAGGCCGCCGCCCGCCTCGTCGCTGCCCCGCGAGCGGTCCCGGCCGCGGGTCGTGACGTAGGGCTCGCCGGCGCGCAGCAGCACGTCGCTCGGGAAACCCGGCCCGTCGTCGCGGATCGACAGCGAGACCCGCTCGGCGCTCCAGCGCGCCTCGACCGCGACCTTCGCCTCGGCGAAGTCGACCGCGTTGTCGAGGATGTTGGCGAGCCCGAACATCACGCCCGGATTGCGGCGGCAGACCGGCTCCGGGCCCTCACCCTGCTTCGACACCGCGACGGCGATCCCCAGGGCCCGCTGAGGCGCCACCAATTCCTCGATCAGGTGGCCGAAGGTGACGGTCTGGAGGAAGCCCTCGCCCTCCTCGGTCTCCTCGCCCATGGACGTGAGCTTCGAGAGGATGCCGCGGCAGCGATCGACCTGATCCCGCAGGAGGCCGAGATCCTCGGCGATCGCCGGCGAGGCGGTAGGGCCGAGCTGCCGATCCAGCTCCTTGGCGACGACCATGATCGTGCCGAGCGGCGTGCCGAGTTCGTGGGCCGCCGCCGCCGCGAGCCCGTCGAGCTGCGACAGGTGCTGCTCGCGGGCGAGCACGAGTTCGGTCGCCGCCAGGGCCCGGGCGAGCTGGCGCGTTTCTTCCGCCACCCGCCATGCGTAGACACCGGTGAACGCGGTGCCGAGCAGGATCGCGGTCCACACGCCCGAGACGTAGAGGAAGGGCAGCTCGATCCGCCCGTCGGCGAACCACGGCAGGGGGCGGTGGACCAGGGCGAGCAGGGTCGCGAGGCCCACCGCCAGCAGGCCGAGCGCCAGCGTGCGCTCCGGCGGCAGTGCGGTGGCCGAGATCAAGACGGGGGCGAGGAACAGCAGCGAGAACGGGTTCTGCAGGCCGCCGGTCAGGAACAGCAGGCCGGCGAGCTGGATGATGTCGAACCCGAGCAGCAGCGCCGCCGAATCGTCGCTCAGGCGGTAGCTCGCCGGGAAGCGGATGCGCAGGCCGAGATTCAGCCAGCACGAGGCGGCGATGACGAGGAAGCACCAGCCGAAGGGCAGGTTCAGGCCAAGCCCGAACTGGGCGCCGACGA
Organism: Methylorubrum populi; assembly: GCA_036946625.1. Classification (NCBI taxonomy): domain Bacteria; kingdom Pseudomonadati; phylum Pseudomonadota; class Alphaproteobacteria; order Hyphomicrobiales; family Methylobacteriaceae; genus Methylorubrum; species Methylorubrum populi. Next base: position 1,300,207 of record JAQIIU010000002.1, on the reverse strand, counting down.
CCGCCGCGCTCTGGCCGGTGAGCGCCAGCCAGCGCAGGCGCACGAAGGTGTCGAGCCGCAGGTGGCGGCCCGTCGGCGTCAGGGTTTCGTGGGCCGCTTCCATCATCGTGCGGCTACGATAGGGCCGGGCCGCAGGACGTCCATCGGGCGGTCTCGATTACATTCCGTCTCGATCCCCGCACTTGACGCAATCCGTCGCCGCCAACATCCGTTAGAGCCGGCTGGGCGGAAACAGGCTCGGAGAGTGCCGATATGGATCTGGCGTATGTCTGGTACGAGGCCGCGCGCGCGATGCTGACACCGGCCCGGCTCGCGGCGGACGCGGCCCGGCACAGCCTGGAGAATCCGGGCAATCCGCTCGCCTACGGCCCCTATGCCCGCTCGACGGCGGCCGCGCTCCAGATGTTCGAGCGGGTGACCCGCCGCTACGGCAAGCCGGCCTTCGACCTGCCCACCACGGTGATCGACGGCCAACCGGTGCCGGTCACCGAGCGGATCGTCTGGCGGCGCCCCTTCTGCCGCGTCGTCGCCTTCGACCGGGCGTTCCACCGCGGGCCGGCCGAGCCGCAGCCCAAGCTCCTGATCGTGGCGCCGATGTCGGGCCATTACGCGACGCTCCTGCGCGGCACCGTCGAGGCGATGCTGCCCGACCACCGGGTCTTCATCACGGACTGGTCCGACGCGCGGATGGTGCCGCTGCTGGACGGCCGCTTCGACCTCGACACCTATATCGACGACCTGCAGGCGATGTTCCGCGACCTCGGGCCGGACCTGCACGTCATGGCGGTGTGCCAGCCCGCCGTGCCGGTGATCGCGGCCGTCGCCCGGATGGAGGCGGAGGGCTCGGGGGCGGTGCCGGTGTCGATGACCCTGATGGGCGGGCCGATCGATACCCGTCGCTCGCCGACCGCGGTGAACTGCCTCGCGCAGGAGCGCGGCATGGGCTGGTTCGAGAAGAACTGCATCACCGTGGTGCCGCCGATGTATCCGGGGGGGATGCGCCGGGTCTATCCGGGCTTCCTGCAACTGTCCGGGTTCATGGCGATGAATCTCGACCGGCACGTCACCGCCCACACCGACATGTTCCACCACCTCGTCACCGGGGATGGCGACTCGGCGGAGAAGCACCGCGACTTCTACGACGAGTACCTCGCCGTGATGGACCTGACGGCGGAGTTCTACCTTCAGACCGTGCAGACGGTGTTCGTCGACCACGACCTGCCGCGGGGCCGCATGCGCCACGCGGGGCGGCCCGTCGATCTCGGTGCGATCCGGCGCTGCGCCATCCTCGCCGTCGAGGGCGAGAACGACGACATCTCCGGTGTCGGCCAGACCAAGGCCGCCCTCGACCTGACGCCCAACCTGCCCGACGCCCGCAAGGCCTACCACCTTCAGGAGAAGGTCGGTCATTACGGCGTGTTCAACGGCTCGCGTTTCCGCTCCGTCATCGCGCCGCGCATCGCCCGCTTCGTGCGGGAGATGGAGGAGGGCGCCCGAGGCTGATGCCAGCGGATTTCCGGTGATGGACGGGCTGCCGGGATGGCTGAGCCGGCCGGCTGCGGCTAGGCTGGCCGCCATGACGCGCGCCCTGCTGCGACGGCCGGATCCGGATCACATCGAGATCGCCCACGAGGGCCGGACGTTCCGCGTCGCCGTCCTGCGGCGGCCGACCGCGCGCCGGCTGACCCTGCGGGTGTCGAACGCGACCGGCGCGGTGGTGCTCACCCTGCCGACCCGCTCGTCCCTGGCCACGGCCCAGAAATTCGCGCAGAGCCACGGCGGCTGGATCGCCGGCCGCCTCGCCAAGCTGCCGGAGCGAGTGCCGTTCACCGCCGGCTCGGTCGTCCCGCTGCGGGGCGTGCCGCACCGGATCGTGCCGCGCGAGGGCCGCGGCACCGCCGAGGCGGACCCGGCGAGCGCCACCCTCGCGGTGCCCGGCGAGACGACCCACATGCCCCGGCGCGTCCGCGAGTTCCTGATGCGGGAGGCGCGGCGCGACCTGTCGCAGGCGGTGGCCGTCTACGCGGCGCGGCTCGGGCAGCGGCCGGCGCGGGTGACCCTGCGCGACACCCGCAGCCGATGGGGTTCCTGCACGGCCCGGGGCGAGCTGAACTTCTCCTGGCGCCTGATCCTGGCGCCGCCGGTGGTGCTCGACTATCTCGTCGCCCACGAGATGGCGCATCTGCGGGAGATGAACCATTCCCCCCGCTTCTGGGCGCTCGCCAACGACCTCTGCCCCAACGTCGACGAGGCGGAGCGCTGGCTGAAGCGGCACGGCTCGACGCTGCACCGCTACGGCTGATCAGACTCGGGCGCAGCGCCTCGGGGCCGGCGGGACCGGCCTCGCACGGCGGCACGGTGTTGCCTCCGGCGGCCCCACTCCCGGATGGGGAACGAAATCTTCGCCAGCGGCGCTGCTCGGCCGGTCGCCGCACCGTCCCCGCTCAGTACTTCGTCACGATCGCCCGGCTGCGGACGCCGGCCCGCTCCGCCGGCCAGGCCGGGCGCGGCTCGACGTGGCCCGGCCACAGGGTGCGGGGGGCGACGTTGTCGCAGACTTCGCGCTGGCGCAGGTAGGTCGGGCGGCCCATCTCGTCGCGGCGCAGAACCGTGCCGCCGTCCCGGCAGAAGCCGGCGATGGCCGCAGCGTCGCCGCGGCGGCGTCCGCGCGGGTTCCGCTCCACCGGCGGGTGCTCGATGGTGAGCGGCGCCTGATGGTTGAGGGAGCGCTCGACATAGGTCGTCGTCGCCTCGGGCGGCAGGTAGTCCGACTCCTCGAAGGGGAGGGACAGGGCGGAGGCGCCCCCGCAACCCGCCGCGACGAGAAGCATCGCGAGGGCGAAGGAGGAGGCGAGGCGGCGCATGGCGGGTTCCTCGGATGATGGACAGCTTGGCCTTACTCTAGGGCAGCCGGGCGCGCAGGGGTAGCCGCTTCGCCCCATGACCCGACACACCCTCGCCGCGATTGCTTGACACCGGGTGACCTGCATGGTCCGAACGCCCGAGCCTGCGCGGCGCTCCTCCGCGTCGGCGCGGTGGCGGTCCGCCGGGGCCGGACGCCGCATCACGAAGCGATCGATCGGAGTTCGTATGAGTCTGTTTGCGGGCGTGGTTCGGGCGCGCTGCTCCGGTGCCGGCTGCGGCCTCGCGCTGGCATCCCTGGCCGCCGCGGCGGTTCTGGCCGGGGGCGGCGCGGCGCAGGCCCAGGGCACCGTGCGCAAGACCTTCGACGATTGGCAGTTGCGCTGCGAGACGCCGGCCGGCGCCAAATCCGAGCAATGCGCCCTGGTGCAGTACGTGGCGGCGGAGGACCGGCCGAACCTCAACCTCGTCGTCATCGTGCTGAAGACCGCCGACAACCGCGGCTACCTGCTGCGCGTGGTGGCGCCGCTCGGCGTGCTGCTGCCCTCCGGCCTCGGCCTCAAGATCGACCAGACCGACATCGGCCGCGCCAGCTTCGTGCGCTGCCTGAGCACGGGCTGCGTCGCCGAGGTCGTGATGGACGACGGCCTGATCAAATCGCTGCGCAACGGGGCGCAGGCGACCTTCATCATCTTCCAGACGCCGGAGGAGGGCGTCGGCGTCCCGGTCTCGATGAAGGGCTTCGGCCCCGGCTTCGACACGCTGAAGTAGGAACTTCGGCGCGGCAGCAAACGGCAAGGGGAACCGCAGGGCGATGCGCAGGGCGTGGAAGATCCTCGGCGGGCTTGTGCTCGCATGCTCCGGTCTCGCTTGCTCCGATCCCGCGCGGGCCGAATCGGGCAGCTTCTTCAAGAACATGTTCGGCGGCGGCGAGGGAGGCGCCTCCTCGGTCACCGCGCCGCGGGCGCAGGATCCGGACGATGCCTATTGCCCGCCGGTCTTCGTGCCGGACGGGGGCGCCGCGGTCCAGGCCTTCGCCGGGACGGCGGGCGACAACACCCGCCTGCGCCATCAGATCGTGTTCAGCCGCCTCAGCCGGGAGTGCAAGGCACGACCCGACGGCTCGGTCGCGGTGCGGGTGGGCGTCGAACTGCGCGCGCTGCTCGGACCGGCCGGGGCGGCCGGGCGCTTCGACGCCCCGGTGACGGTCACCATCAAATCCAACGAGCAGACCGTGATGACCCGCAGTCACCGGGTCGCCGTGACGGTCCCCGTGGGCGCCGCGCAGGGCGAGGCCACGATGATCGAGAACGACCTCGGCGTGCCCGCCGACAAGGCGACGGATTACGACATCGAGGTGAGCCTGGTCGGTGCGGCCGGCCGGGCGAAGCCGGCCGCGCGCCGCCGCAAGCCCGCGCCGGCCGCCGCGCCGGAGCTCGGCGGGGCCGCGGCCGGTCAATGATGCGACCGCCCCGGCAGCATGGCTCCGAACGTGCCGGAGGACGGCATCGCCACGCCTGATCCATGGCGGGGCCGGCCAACCCCGTTCTCCCTCGCACCCGCCGACGACCCGCTGTTCGACCGTCGTCTCGTGCTGCCGGGCGTCCCCCGCGGCGTCTGGATCGTCCTGACCTACACGCTGCCGGCGCGGGCCCGGCCACAGCGCCCGCTGCTGCGCCTGCTGCGCGCCGCCGGGCGGCCGGACACCTTCGTGCTGCCGGGCGTGGCGCTCGGCGTCGCCCGCTGGCTCGGCTACCTGCCGCCGGATTGCGAGGGGATCGAGATCGCCGCCGAGCCGGACTTCGTGCTGGAGCGTGTCGGCCTGCGCGGCAGCGCGAGCGTCTTCGTCGAAGCCCTGCTGAAGCGGCCGGGGCGGGCCGCGGCGGCCGTGCGCGCCCGTGCGCTCCGCGATCAGCGCCGCTGGCGCGACAGCCTGCGCGGCGCCTGCGCCGTGACGCCGCTCGGCCGCTATCCGGCCTGGAAGGCGGCGCGTCTGCGTTCGGCCCTGTCGGCGGGATCGGGATCCGAGGTGCCGATCCGGCTCGTCCTGACCGCTTCGCCGATGCGGGCCGATGCCGTGGCCCGCAGCGTGGCCGCCCTGCGGAAGCAGAGTCACCGCAACTGGTCGCTCCTCGTCGCCTGGACGGACGGCGATCCGCCGAAGCCGAGCGGCACCGATCCGCGCGTCGCCTCCGCCGCCTGGAATCCGTCCGCGACGATGCACGACCTCTGCGGCGAGGCCGAGCTGTTCGGCCTGCTGCGCCCCGACGACGTGCTCGCACCCGAGGCCCTGACCCTGCTCGCGCGCGCATTCGGCGCTGAAGCATTCGACCTGATCTATGCCGACGAGGAGACGGGGGGGCGAAAGCCGACGCCGCGCCTGAAGCCGGACTGGAGCCCCGACTTCGCTCTCGCGACCGGCTATGTTGGCGCCCCTTCGCTGGTCGCGCGCGCGCTGCTCGCGACCCTGCCCGCTGAACCGGTGGGCGACGCCCGCGCGTTCGCCGTTGCCCTCGATCTCGCCGCCTGCGGCGCGGCCCGCGTCACCCATCTTCCGCGCATCCTGTGCCGCCGGGCGCCGTCCGCGCCCGACGCATCCGCCCGCGCGCCGCATCTCGACCGCCACCTTCGCGCGACCGGCTCCCCGGCGCGGACATCCTTGCGCGACGGTGTGCTCGACCTGCTCTGGCCGCGTCCCGAGCCGGCGCCGCTCGTCAGCGTGATCATCCCGTCCCGCGACCGGCTCGACCTGATCGCACGGGTCACCGCGGACGTTCTGACGAAGACCGCCTATCCCGCCATCGAACTGATCATCGTGGACAATGGGTCGACCGAGCCGGCGGTGTCGGCGCTCTACGACCGGCTGCGGACCGACCCTCGGGTGCGCATCGAGAGCGACCCACGCCCCTTCAACTTCTCCGCCATGGTCAATGCCGGCGCGCGGACCGCCCGCGGCGCGATCCTGGTTCTGCTCAACAACGACGTGGCGGTTCTGCGGCCCGACTGGCTCGACGCCCTCGTCGCGCAGGCGGTCCGGCCGGAGGTCGGCGCGGTCGGGGCCAAGCTGCTCTACGGCGACGGACGGCTGCAGCACGCGGGCGTCGTGGTGGGGCTCGGCGGCGAGGCCGGCCACATCCTGCGCCGCCGCCCCGCCGACACCCCGGGCCATCTCGACCGCCTGCGGGTCGCCCACGAAGTCTCGGGCGTCACCGCGGCCTGCCTCGCCGTGGCGCGGGAGAAGTATCTTGCGGTCGGCGGGTTCGACGAGACGGCGTTCGCGGTCGATTTCAATGACATCGATTTCTGCCTGCGCCTCGGCGTCCGAGGCTGGAAGACGATGTGGACCCCTCACGCCCCCCTGTCCCACCTCGAATCGGTGAGCCGCGGGCGGCCGGTCGGGGCGGCGCGCGACCGCTTCGAGCGCGAGGCCGCCGTCTTCACCGCGCGCTGGCGCGACGTGATCCGGCACGACCCGTTCTACCATCCGGCCCTCTCGCTCACGACCTTCGGCGAGGAACTGGAATGAGCGCCGATGCGCTTCCCGACGCCCTGCGCTTCGCCGTTGAGCCCGTGCCCGGACGCCTCGCCTATGCGCTGCGCCATCCGGCCCGCGCCTGCGCGATTCTGCTGACCCGTCTGTCGGGGAGGCGGCTGCGGGCGGCGCAAGGCCTCATCGCCCTGAGCGGGGCCCATCACCGCCTCGCCGTTCCCGCCGCACGCCTGCCGGGACACGAGCCGCCCGCCGCTCTCGCCGCAGCCGGCATCGAGCGGATCGAGCCGGACCCGCAGGGCGCGATCCGTGTCGCGCCCCAGGGATGCCCGATCGTCCTGCTGTCCGTGCCGGGCCAGTTCATCGCGCAAGGTGCGGCCGCCGCCATCGCCGCCGCCTTCGCCGACCCGGATTGCCACGCCCTCTACGGCGATGCCCTGTTCAAATCGCCCTCCGGCAGCGGCTGGCTGCCGGTCCTGCGGCCGGCCTTCGACCGGGACTACCTGCATGCGGTCGATTACATCGGGCCGGTGATCGCGTTTCGCCGCGCCCGTATGATCGCGCTCGGTCCGTTCGCCGACGCGACGCCGCTCGACCTCGTTTTCCGGATCGCGAACCGCTTCGGCCCGCGCGCCGTGCACCATCTCCCACGATTGCTCTCGTTCGGGGACTTCACCGGTTCCGGGGAGGGGCGGGCGGAGAGCCGGCAGGCTCGTCTCGACGCCGTGCGCGACGATCTCGACCGGGCGGGGGAGGGGACGACCCACGCGCGCATCCGAGCGGACGGCGTGATCGAGGTACGGAGGCCCCTGCCGGAGCCGCGTTCCCTCGTCAGCCTGATCGTCCCGACCCGCGACCGCCTCGACCTGCTCCGGCCCTGCATCGAGAGCCTGCGCCATCGCACCGACTGGCCGGCCAAGGACATCCTGATCTGCGACAACGAAAGTAGCGAACCGGAAACGCTCGCCTATTTCCGCGCCCTGGAAGCCGAGGGGGCTGCACGGATCCTCCCCTGTCCCGGCCCCTTCGATTTCGCCGCGATCAACAACCGCGCCGCGGAAGAGGCGCGGGGAACGCTGCTCGCCTTCGTCAACAACGACGTCGAGGCCGAGGCACCGGATTGGCTGGAGCGGATGGTCCGCGAGGCTTCGCGCCCCGGGATCGGCGCCGTCGGCGCACGGCTGATCGACGGCGAGGGCCGCATCCAGCACGGCGGCATCGTGCTCGGCACCGGCGGGCTCGTCACCCACGGCCACCGTTACTTCTCCGGCGAGGCCTTCGGCTATCTCGGTGCCCTGCGGGCAACCCGCGCCGTCTCGGCGGTCACCGCCGCCTGCCTCGTCGTCGAGGCCGGGAAATTCCGACGGGTCGGTGGCTTCGACGCCGCGACCTTCCGCATCGACTTCAACGACGTCGATCTCTGCCTCAGGCTGAACGCGGTCGGCCTGCAAACGCTCTTCGTCGGCGGCGCCGTGCTGCATCACCGCGAATCCGCGAGCCGCCGGCCCTCGACCGAGGCGGCTGCCCGCCATCGCGCCGAGGTGGAGGCGCTGAGAAGGCGATGGGGGCCGCTGCTGGCGCAGGACCCCCATTATCATCCGGGCTTCGATCCGGATCTCTCGACCCATCTGCGCCTGCGCCGCGGCTGGACCGGTCTGGAGCCGGCCTCACCGCGCTGAGCGCGGAAGTCTCACTGCACCAGGCGCGGCCCGCCGGCCTGGACCTTCTCGTTCTCGGACATGATGCCGAGGCGCTTGGCGACTTCCGTGTAGGCCTCGATCAGGCCGCCGAGATCCTTGCGGAAACGGTCCTTGTCGAGCTTGTCCGAGGACTTGATGTCCCACAGCCGGCAGGAATCGGGAGAGATCTCGTCGGCGACGACGATGCGCATCAGGTCGCCTTCCCACAGGCGCCCGGTCTCCATCTTGAAGTCGACGAGCCGGATGCCGACGCCGAGGAAGAGGCCGGAGAGGAAGTCGTTGACGCGGATGGCCAGCGCCATGATGTCGTCGATCTCCTGGGGGGTCGCCCAGCCGAACGCGGTGATGTGCTCCTCCGACACCATCGGGTCGTTGAGCTGGTCGTTCTTGTAGTAGAACTCGATGATCGAGCGCGGCAACTGCGTGCCTTCCTCGAGCCCGAGCCGCTGGGCCAGCGACCCGGCGGCCACGTTGCGCACCACCACTTCGAGCGGGATGATCTCGACCTCGCGGATCAACTGCTCGCGCATGTTGAGTCGGCGGATGAAGTGCGTCGGCACGCCGATGTCGTTGAGGTGCTGGAAGACGAACTCGGAGATGCGGTTGTTCAGCACGCCCTTGCCGTCGATCACTTCGTGCTTCTTCGCGTTGAAGGCGGTCGCGTCGTCCTTGAAGTGCTGGATGAGCGTCCCCGGCTCCGGTCCCTCGTAGAGGACCTTCGCCTTGCCCTCGTAGATGCGACGGCGGCGGTTCATAGGCGTGTACCGTGGTTTGAGGAAGTCCATGGGGCCGTGGCTCCTTCGGAACTGGCACGTGAGCGAAATCCGCGGCGCGGCGACCCGTCTGGCGGGCGGGCGGCCGGGATGTGCCCCTGAGAGCCATTCCCGGCTGCCATGGCATCAATCTACCGGAACGAGGTTTGCAGCACAACGCGTTGGCGCTGCACCGCTTCGTTCACACGGACGCAGGTCTCCGGCTAATCCACCGCCGATATGGGGGCGAGCGCCGTCGTCTTCGATGGGGAGCGGCAGAGATCGGCGATGACGCAGCGCGGGCATTCGGGCCGGCGCGCCTTGCAGGTGTAGCGCCCGTGCAGGATCAGCCAGTGATGCGCGTTGAGCCGAAACGGCTCGGGCACCCGGGCTTCCAGCCCCGCCTGCACCTTGTCGGTCGTCGGCGCGACGAAGAGCGGGATCCGATTCGAGACGCGGAAGATGTGGGTATCGACCGCAATCCGAGGGACCCCGAAGGCGACGTTGAGCACGACGCTCGCGGTCTTCTTGCCGACGCCCGGCAGCACTTCGAGCGCCGCGGCCTCCCGCGGCACCGCGCCCCCGTGTCGCTCCACCAGGATCTGCGAGAGCGCGATGACGTTCTTCGCCTTGGTGTTGAACAGGCCGATGGTGCGGATGAAATGGCGCACCCGCTCCTCGCCGAGATCCAGCATCTTCTGCGGTGTGTCGGCAATGGCGAAGAGGGGGGCGGTGGCGAGGTTCACGCTCCTGTCGGTCGCCTGCGCCGAGAGCACGACCGCCACAAGCAGCGTGTACGGGTTGATGTAGTCGAGTTCCGAGCGCGGCTCCGGGGCGGCCTCACGCAGTCGCGAAAAAATCGTCGCCAGGGTCGCGTCGTCGACGGGTTCCGGCGAGGTTTCGACGCTCGCCGCGAGCCCTGGCATCGGCTTGGCCCGCGGCTTGGCCGGCTTCGCTCCGACCTTTGCGGATTTGGCCGGCATTGTTTTGCCCGCCGCGACGGCGGGGCTGCGGGAGGACGGCTTCTTCACGGGCATGGGCGCGTTATATTCCGTCCATGACGAGCGGCAATCATCCTGCGCATCCGGACGGGCTCGACCCCGCGACGATGGATCGGCCGGTCTATTCGGCGGTGATCCGTCCGCACCAATCCCTCAGCCGGGACGGCTTCCGGATCGTCATGGGGCTGTGCTGCCTCGTATCCTTCGTCACCTCGATCGCCTGCTGGCGCGCCGGCTTCTGGCCGATCGCCGGCTTCTTCGGCCTCGACATGCTGGCGCTCTACGTGGCGCTGAAGGTCAGTTTTCGGCGGGGCAGGTCCTTCGAGGAAGTCGCGATCTCGCCGCTGGAGGTCTTTCTCGCCCGCATCGATCCACGCGGCGTGCGTCGCGAATGGCGCTTCA